>DATBLH010000002.1:0-5413 GCA_036555445.1 Candidatus Limnocylindrales bacterium | reverse complement strand
GCCGCTTCACGGTGTTGACGTGAAGGTGGAGCATCTCGGCGACTTCGGTCGCGGTGAGCATCGGCCCAAGTTCGTTGACGGCCATCGACGCCATGTGGGTGGAAGCCTCGTTCTGCGTACTTGCGGCCGTTCCGATCCCCTCGTGTGGCCAGGGGTACAGTCCGGCTCGCTGCTGGGCGGAATGTATGGGTCCGCTACAGGCGACGCCAAGCCGTACTTTGGGTTGATCCCGGGGTACCAGAGGTCACGATCCGCGCGATTCGCGAACGAGGCGCCGTGCCGCGAGGCTGGCCCGGACGAAGCCTCCCAGATGCGTCATCGGACGGATGTGGGTGGGCTCGCCGGCATAGATCGTCCGGATCGGCACCCAGTCCAGGGCGTATCCGTTCGCGACGCAGCGGGCGATCATCTCGACCTCGAACTCGAAGCCGGACGCCCGGCTGTCGGCGAGTGCCTCCATGAGCCGTCGCGAGACGAGCCGATAGCCGGACTGGTTGTCGGGCACGTCCTGGCCGATCGCCCACGACAGCGCCAGGCGACCCAAGCGGTTCGACAGTCTGCGGACCGGCGGCATCTGCGAGAAATCGCGGCGACCGATGACGAGATCCGGCCGATCTGTCGCGAATGCCGTGACGAAGGCCGGAATCTCGGCGGGGTCGTGCTGACCGTCCGCATCGAGCGTCAGCGCGGCCCCGAAGCCCTCGTCCAGGACGCGCCGGAAACCCGCCCGCAGGGCGGCGCCCTTGCCCTGGTTGCGCTCCAGGACGAGGACGTCGGCACCCGCGCCACGGGCACGATCGGCCGTGCCGTCGGTCGAGCCGTCGTCGACAACCAGCACCGCCAGGTGTGCCCGCGCCGCCTCGATGACGGGCCCGATCCGTGGCGCCTCTTCGTACGCCGGGATCACGACGGCGATGCTCACCGGGCGGACGCAGCGGCCTCCGCCGCGGCAATCGCTCCCAGCGGCCCGGCGTCGCTCCCGAGCGCGGGAGCGACGACCAGGTCGGTGAGATCACCGGTCAGTGCCGGATGGTCGAGGTATCCGGCGAGTCCGAGACGGATCCGCTGGCGCACCATGGCCAGAAGGCGCGGGGCATCCATCACGCCGCCGCCGAGCACGATCCGACCGGGGGCAAGCGTGAGGATCAACCCCGCCAGGGCATCGCCGAGGTAGGCGGCCACGAGCCCCCATACGCGATCGTCGGCCGCGAGCTGTTCGCCGGGCACGCCCGTGCGCGCGGCGACGGCGGGCCCGGAGGCGAGGCCTTCCAGGCAATCCCCGTGGAATCGGCACACGCCGGCGAACGTGTCGGCTGGGTCCCGGCCGACCGGGACGTGTCCGAACTCCGGATGGACGAGGCCATGGAGGAGCTGCCCGTCCACGACGATGCCGGCACCGATGCCCGTTCCGACCGTGATGTAGACGGCGACGCCGACGCCGCTCGCCGCACCCCAGCGCCACTCGGCGATCGCGGCCGCGCCGACATCCATCTGGATCGCCACCGGAACGCCGATGGCATCGGCCACGATCGCTCGGACGGGCGCCCCACTCCAGCCTCGCTTCGGCGTCCTGGCCACGGAGCCGAACGTCGCCGAGGCGGGGTCGAGATCGAGCGGCCCGAACGCGGCGATCCCGACCGCCTCGACCGGCGGGTCCTGACCGGCCAGGAAGGCCACCGCCCGCTCGAGGGTCTCGTGGGGCCCGGCAGTGGGGATCCGCAGCCGGTCCGCGATCGCGCCGGGACCGGTGCCGACGACGCAGACCGTCTTCGTCCCGCCGAGCTCGATTCCGCCGTACACGGCCACCGGTCTACCCGGCGTCCGGGACGGAGGCGCGGAGCACGGTCGCCGGCCCCGATCCAACGGGCTCGAGGTCGTAGGCTCCCAGGGCCGCCGGCACGACCGCGGTGCCGCCGAAGGCAAGCTCGAGCGAGCCACCGTCCCAGCCGAGCCGGGATCGACCGACGACGACGGTCAGGATCTCGACGCTGGCCGGGTCCGTGGTCCTCGGCGTCGGGCCCCGCACCTGGACTCGGTCCAGGACGAACGACTCGCAACCCACCAGGCGCTCTCCCTCCACCGACCGGTTCGAGCGTGCCGACGCTCCGATCGCCGGTCCCAGCGTAGCCACGTCGAGTGCCTTGTCGAGATGGAGGTCGCGCTGACGACCGGTGCCCGGATCGGTCCGGCCGAAGTCGTAGACCCGATAGGTGAGGTCGGACGCCTGCTGGATCTCGTACAGGGTGATCCCGGGTCCGATCGTGTGGATCGTGCCCGCCGGCACCAGGATCGCCTCGCCCGGCGCGACCGGGTGGCGCTCCAGGAGTCCGTCGAGGGTCCCGGCGCGAGCCGCGTCGACGAACCGGTCGCGGTCCACCGGGTGCTTGAGTCCCAGGACCACCTCGGCACCGGGATCCGCGTCCAGGATGTACCAGGCCTCGTTCTTGCCGAGATGCCCGGTTCCAGCCTCGTGGGCCGCCGCGTAGGCATCGTCTGGGTGGACCTGGACCGAGAGGGCCGCTGCCGTGTCGAGCAGCTTGACCAGGAGCGGGAACCTGGATCCGTACCGGCGGAACGACCACGAGCCGACGAGGTCCTGGCCGAGCGCCAAGGTCGCCTCCCCGAGGGTGCGTCCCGCCATTGCCCCGTCGAGGATCCGATTCGCCTCGTAGACCAGCCAGACCTCGCCCAGCCGTTCCGGGTGCGGATCGGGCAACGACAGCCTGCCGGCGAGCTTGCGGCCGCCCCAGATCGGGGATACGAGTTGTGGCTCGAGCGTGAGCGGCTCGGGTCGTTGACTCATGGGACGGAACCGTGACACAGGCGGCAACGCGCCGCACGCTCGACCCGTTCTGCGTGCTCGTCACACCCGGTTCGCAACCATCCCGAAACGCAGCAGAGCGGCCCGGACCCTAGCGAACCGACCGGTCAGCGGTCATAATCGACGGGTCTTCATTCGGTCGGCGTATGCCGACACCGGCACCGGGCAGTCGAGAGGAAGGGATAATGAGTCGAAGAGCCACCGTGTCCGCGGGCCTTGCGGCGATCGCGCTGCTGTGGGCCCTCGCCGGAGCCGCCGTGGCAAAGGACCGGGACACGGACATCTTCATCCACGCGGGCAACACGGAGGTCGAGCCGGTCGTCGGCGGCGTGATCACCGTGTGCGCATTCCACCTGCATGCGGTCCCTCGGGGTACCGATCCAGACGGTCACGAGACCGGCACCTGGCGGATCACGAACACGACGTCGGGCGCCATCGTTCTCGATGGGGATTACGAGGTCACGGACCCGGACTCGCAGCGGATTCCCGACAGCGGCCTGTTCACCATCCCCGAGGGGAACTACAACCTGTGGTGGGACGACGAACCGTTCGCACCGGGGAGCCACCTCGAGAAGAACTTTGCCGTCGTGTGTCCGACCGGACAGCCGACCCCTGCGCCGCCGACGGGATCGCCCGCTCCAACGGGATCTGCGGCACCAACGGGCTCTGCCGCGCCTACGGCCAGCGGCACGGCACCCGGTGGGAGCGTTCTCCCCACGACCGGCAGCTCCGCCGGCGGCGGTAGCGGAGTAACCCTCCCGCCGACCGACCAGGAGGTCGCTGTCACCAGTCAGCAGCAGGCAGAAGCGTCCGCCTGGCCATTGGCGATCGCGCTCGCGATCGTGGCCGGGGTCGCGTTCCTCCTGACACCCAGGCGCGCAGCGTCCACGAACCGGGTCAAGCGACCCCGCTGATCCCGGTCCCCGGGACACGAAACCCGGCTAGCCCGGCGCGACGAGCGACTCGTAGAGCTCGATCGTCCGCCGGGCGATTGCCGCCCAGCCGAACCGTTCGACCGCCCGACGCCGGCCGGCCACGCCCATCGCCCGCCGGCCCGCCGGGTCCGCCATCAGGGCGTTGATCGCCGAGGCGAGGTCTCTCGCGAAGCGATCCGGATCCCGGGGCTCGAACGATCCCGCCCCCGCTGCGGTGAATGGCACGAGGAGCCCGGTCTCGCCGTCGACGACGACCTCCGGGATGCCACCGACCGCGCTCGCGACCACCGGCACCTCGCACGCCATGGCCTCGAGGTTGATGATCCCGAACGGCTCGTAGACCGAGGGGCAGCAGAACACCGCGGCATTCGCGTACAGCTCGCGGACCGCCGGCTTGTCCACCATCTCCGCGATCCACACGACATTGGGTCGGTTGGCCTGGATCGCGGCCACCCCCTCCTCCATCTCGGCCGCGATCTCGGGTGTGTCGGGGGCACCGGCGCAGAGCACGACGCCGATGCCGGGATCGAGATGCCTGAGGGCATGGACGAGGTGGACGATTCCCTTCTGGCGCGTGATCCGGCCGACGAACAGAACGTACGGGACGTCCTTTGCAATCCCGAACCGGTCGAGCGCCGCGGTCCCCTGCCGTGGCTGGTACTCGTCGGTGTCGATCCCGTTGTGGATCACGTGAACGCGTTGCTCGGGGACCTCGTACAGCCGCAGGACGTCGGCCCGGGTCTCCGCCGAAACGGCGATGACGGCGTCGGCCATCTCGATCGCGGTCCGCTCGACCCAGCTGGACACGTCGTAACCGCCACCGAGCTGCTCCCGCTTCCAGGGCCGGAGCGGCTCCAGCGAGTGGGTGGTGATCACGAGCGGGATCCCGGCCGCGAGCTTCACGAGGATCCCGGCCAGGTGCGTGTACCAGGTGTGGCAATGGACGACGTCGGCCTCGATCGGATCGACGAGCACCGCGAGGTCGCGACTGAGCGCGGCCAGGAGTGGGCGCATCTCGCGCGGGGCGCCGTCGAGCGCATGGCCGACGGGCAGGCCTCGAACCCGCAGCCGGCCGGTCGACTCGTCCTGGGTCCCGAACGACCGGACATCGACGTCGACGAGCCTCGCCAGCTCGCGGGTCAGGTACTCGACGTGGACGCCCGCTCCGCCGTAGACGTTCGGCGGGTACTCGTTCGTGAGCAGGAGCGCGCGCACGGCCGCGGCTACGGGGTCAGCAGCGAGACGATGCCCTGGAGCGGGATCGCCACCCAGTCGGGGCGGTTGTTGAGCTCGTAGTCCAGCTCATAGAACGCCTTGCGCAGCAGCAGCACGTCGAGCAGGATCGCGCGATCCTCGTCGCCGCTCGGGATGAACGACGATCCCGCGACCGCCTCGTCGTAGCCGCGCAGGAAGCTCGCCGAGACCCACAGGTACCAGTAGCGGCTCCACGCCTCGAGGCTCGCCACGTCCTCTTGGCGAACCGAGCCAGCCGAGGCGGTTCGCACCAGCGAGCCCATCGCGGCGTAGTGGAACGAGCGAAGCATCCCTGCCACGTCGGTGAGCGCCGACCGCTTGAGCCGTCGTTCGCTGAGTGGCCGGCCCGGCTCCCCCTCGAAGTCGGTGATCACGAAGTCGCGGCCGGTGTGGAGGACCTGAC
>DATBLH010000093.1:0-10928 GCA_036555445.1 Candidatus Limnocylindrales bacterium | reverse complement strand
CTCGGGATCGGCGAGGACCGGCGCCTGCCAGGCGTCGATGGCCGACCGCCACTCGTCGCCCCGGCGGAGGCCCTCGGCGGCAATCTCGAACGCCGAGGCGCCATCGGTCCCGAAGCGCCGGGTATACCGGCGCGCGAGCCGCCGCCCGCTCCCGAACAGGCCGAATGGGAGATCCCAGGCGAGGGCGAAGCGGAGCGTCCGCCGCTCGCCGGGTGCAAGCTCGACCCGGGCGGCGACCGCGACACCGCGTGCGCCCTCTGGATCGACGCCGCGCGCGCCGAGCCCCGCGGACAGCAGACCGTCGTCGGCAAAGTCGGCCCAGACGTCACCGGCCGCCGCGAGCGGAAACGACCGTCGAACACTGGTCGTGACCCCATCGTCCGCGGCCGCCGCGATCGCCAGCGAAGCCGGCATGCCATCCGGTCCGGCGGGTGCCATGAGACGGACTCCCGCGGCACCGTCCGCGGCGCACGACTCGGCATGGGTCGGCCGGCCGATGCCGCGCTCGCAGTCGAGCTGATCGAGCCAGGTGAACAGGAGCGCGACGGACTGGTCGCCCGACGAGCGGTTCTCCAGCGACCACGTGAACAACCCCAGCGGAAGCGCGCTCGAGTCGTAGTCGCCGGGGATGACCGGCGACATCTGTTCCTCGGTGATGCGGACGGGGAGGCCGTCGAGATCGTACGAGAACCAGGCTCGGGGGAACAGGGCGTGATAGGACCCGGCACCGGCCGGAATCCCGGGACCCCAGCCGGGCCCTCCAGGCTCGGCGGCCGCCGAGAGCACCCGCGTCGTCTGCTGGCCTCCGCCGGCGACCCGGATCGCGAAGCCGTCGATCGGGACGCTCTCGACCCGATGCTCGCCGATCGTCAGGTGCCAGCGCCGGAAGTCGCCCCGATACGTACGGCCGATGCTGCCGGCTCCGATCCCACCGATCGGAACGCCGGCCCACGGTCCGTCGTCGATCATCGGCACGGTCACCCGGGGATGGCCGACGTGATCCGGTGGGACGCCGATCCCGCGTCGCCAGGCGATCTCCGGGATCGCCGGCCAGTCGTTCGGGGCGCGGCCGCTCACTTCTCGACACCGCTGAACACGACCCCCCGCATGAACGCGCGCTGGGCGAGGAAGAACACCACGACCGGGATCGCCATGGCCATGATCGCCGCCGCCTGGATCAGGGTCGGCTCCTGGGAGTAGGTGCCGTTGAAGCGGTAGATCCCGACCGACAGGGGCGCCAGGTTGTCGTGGCCCTGGAGGTAGATCAGGGGCAGGAAGAACTCGTTCCACGCCCAGAAGAAGTGGAACAGGCTGACCGCGACGATCGCCGCCCGCGCCTGGGGGATGACCACGGACCACAGGATCCGGAGCGCGCCGGCCCCGTCGATCATGGCCGCCTCGTCCAGCTCCCTCGGGATCGTGAGGAAGTACTGGCGCAGCAGGAACACGTTGTACGCATTGGCGAAGAAGTGGGGCACGATCAGGGGCAGCCACGTGCCCACCCAGCCGAGCCACGAGAACACGGCGAACGTCGGGATCAGGGTGACCTGGAACGGCAGGATGATCGTGGACAGGAGGACGAGGAACAGCCCGTTCCGGCCCGGGAACCGGAAGCGGCTGAAGCCGTAGGCGACACACACCGACGACACCACGGCACCCAGCGTCCCCACGCCGGCGATGACGAGCGTGTTCATCAACAGCCTCGGGAACTCGATGACCTCCCAGGCGGTCTGGACGTTCTGGGTGTAGGGCTCGAAGCGCCAGTGCTGGTGGAGGGTCCGCCAGCGGCCCTGCCACACGATCGGCGTTGCGGTCGCGTCGGTGGGATCGACGAACGTGCTCTCCTCCCGACCGGCGTCGATCAGGGCGAGGGCGCGCAACCCGCCGTCGATCGGGACGTCGTAGACCGGCACCTCCTGGCCCTGGTAGACGAACGTCTCCGGCGATGCCGGGTACCACGGCGCGCCCGGCGCGGTCAGCTGGCTCTTCTCCTTGAACGCCGTCGAGACCATGTACGCGAGCGGCATCAGGAACGCGGACACGATCGCGATTGCCAGGAGCGTCATCCCGGACACGGCCGAGAAGCGACGCATCCGCCGTCGAAGGGGTGAGCCCGGGGCCATCGGGCGCGGGAGCGGTGGCGCGATTGCGGTCATCGCCCGCCTGCCTCGAACACCCAGGACCGGGCGTTCCGGAACAGGAACGCCGTCAGCAGCAGGACGATCGCGAACAGGAGCCACGCGAGCGCGGACGCATAGCCCATGTCGAAGTAGCTCCAGCCCTCGCGATAGAGGTGGAGGTTGAAGAACAGGGTCGCGTTGTCCGGATCGCCCCGGCCGTTGCCGATGATGAACGCCTGGGTGAAGTACTGGAACGTGCCGACCAGCGAGATGATCAGGTTGTAGAACAGGACCGGCGAGATCATCGGCAGGGTGACGTTGCGGAAGCTGGCCCAGCGGCCGGCGCCGTCGACGCGGGCCGCGTCATAGAGCTCGCTGGGAACGCTCTGAAGGCCGGCCAGGAAGATCAGCATCATGTTGCCGACGCCCCACAGCCCCATGAGCGTGAGTGACGGGTACACCCAGGTCTGGCTGTTGATCCAGTCCGGTCCGGCGATGCCGACCGCCTCCAGGCCGTAGTTCAGCCAGCCGTTGGAGGCATTGAGGACGCCGATCCAGATCAGCGTGCTGGCCACGATCGGGATCTGCATCGGCATGTAGAACAGCGTCCGGAAGACGTTGCGTCCGGCCAGCAGCTTGTGGTTGACGAGCATCGCCACGCCGAGCGCGAAGGCGAGCGTCGTGGGCACGATCAGCACCGCGAACCGGATCGTCACGAACAGCGCGTGTCCGAGCAGCGAGTCGCCGCCCGGGCGACCGAGGATCCCGTTGAGCATTCGCTCGTAGTTCGACAACCCGATGAACGTCACGGCGTCCGGTCGTCGCGGATCGAAGTCCGTGAACGACAGCACGAACGAGGCGATCATCGGCAACGCGGTGAACACGAGGAAGCCGAAGATCCAGGGCGAGATGAACACCAGCCCGGTGATGGACTCACGCGATGCCAGGGACAGGGGGTTGCGGCGCCGGGCTCGTCCGAGCGAGGCCACGGCCTCGCCGGCAGCCGATCCGCTGCTCAGCGTCATGGGGAACCCACTCTAGGGCCTTGGCTCGGGATGGAGGATGCGCCGGGGGCGACTGGGGGAGCGCCGCCCCCGGCGATCAGGAGGAGGGTGCGTCAGCCTCCCGCGAAGATCCCGTTGAGCTCCTCGACGAGCCCGTCGATCTCCGTGTTCACGTCCAGCCCTTCCGTCGTCCAGAGCTTGGAGCCGAGGGCCTTGTCGGCCGCATCGGCGCGCTGGAAGTTGGGCATGAACGCCTCGTGGCTGGGAACGTCCGGGTACAGCAGCATGTCCCGGGCGACCTGCCAGTCGACCTTGAGCGGCTTGAACCGATCATCCAGGCTCGTGAAGAACGCGTCCTGCTGACTGGCCCGCGCCGGCATGGCTCCCCAGATCTGGGTGAGCTCGGGCGAGGACGAGAGGTAGCTCAGGACCTCGAACGCCTCGTCGGGATGATGCGACGTGGACAGGATTCCGATGGTGTCCGCGTGGAGCTTGGACGTCACCTTGCCGTCCGGACCCTGCGGCAGCACCGCGATGTCCCAGTCGGTGACCGGGGGCGTGCCCTCGGCCGGATAGACGCAGCACGTGTACCAGAGATGGACGACGTCCATCGCGACCTGGCCCGACTGGAAGGAGTTGCCACCGGCCATGCCATCGACCGCCGGCTTGGCCGGGATGAAATGATCGTTCCAGATTCCGTCGTAGTAGAACTGGAGTCCCTGGCGCCAGTTGTCCGGCCACTGCGCGGTGGTGCCGTCATCGGACACGGCCGAGCCGGACCCGCCGAAGATCGTGGACCAGGCACGGGCGTCGTTCTCGGTCCACTGGGCATCGAGGCCGTACTGGGTGACGTTCGCGGCGTCGAAGCTGGCGCTCGAGGCGTCGTTGCCGTTGGCGTCGACGGTGAGCTTCTTGGCCAGGTCGGCGACCGTGTCCCAATTCCAGTCCTTGCCCTGGTACTGCTCGCCCACCTTGTGCGGTGGATACGGCAGATCGGCTTCGTCGAACAGCTTCCTGTTGTAGTAGAAGAACGACGGATAGACCGCCATCGGGATCCCGATCTGCTTGCCTTCGACGTTGTACACGTCGAGCAGGCCTTCGGGAATCTCGCTCAGGTCGACGCCGCTGCTCTGGATGTAGTCCGACAGGTCCAGCAACTGGTCGCCGAACGACTGCAGGGCACGGACGCCGATCGGGCCGATGATGTCCGGGGCATTGCCGGTCGCGATCTGGGTCGCGAGCGTGTCGTAGGCCACCGCATTCCGATAGATCTCGAGCGACAGGACGATGTCGCTGTTGCCTTCGACGTAGTCGGGCGATTCGGGATCGTGCGCCGCGTTGAACTTGTCCACGACCGCCTGCTCGACCTCGATGTGGTTCGGGCGCTCCCCGGTGCCGAGGCCCACGAACCAGCGGATCAGGGGGCGACCGTCGGATGTCAGGCCACCCTGGCCCGGAACGGGGCTGGCGATCGGCGACTCACTCGCCGGCGGCGCTGCCGACTGCGAGCCGCTGGGCGATACCGGCGATGCTGCGGCCGGGCCGCAGGCTACCGAGACCAGCGCGAGGATCGACACCATCGCGATCGCGCGGATCGGATTCCCTCCGATCGTCTTCCGCTTCCCGTCCATCGTCATCGTCTCCTCCGATTCGAGTTGACCGTTCCAGTCCTTGCTCCAATCAGGTCCATGGCCCCTCCGCCTATCCGTTCGCCACCCCCTCACTCGAGCCACGACGAACGAGCGTCGTCGCGAGGATCAGCCGACGTGGAACCGTCTCCGAGCGGCCGATCTGTTCAACGAGGAGGCGGACCATCTCGCGTCCCATCTCCTCGATCGGCTGCTGGATGCTTGACAGCGGTGGGTCGGTGGTCGCGGCCAGCGGTGAGTCATCGAAGCCGACGACGGCGACGTCCTGCGGGACGCGTCGACCGGATTCGCGAAGGACCCGCAGGGCGCCGGCGGCCATCGCGTCCGAGGCCACGAACAGGCCGTCGAAGTCGGGCGCTGCGGCAAGCAGGCGCGCGGTCGCCGAGGAGCCGCCCTCGATCGTGAAGTCGTCGATCGCCTCGAGCGCGGCATCGCGTGCGATCCCCGCCTCGTCCAGAGCCTCGCGGTAACCGGCCAGGCGGTCGATCCCGACCGCCATGTCCAGCGGACCGCCGATCGTCGCCACCCGCTGCCGGCCCTGGGCCAGCAGGTGTTCGACCGCTGTCCGTGCGCCCTGGCGATTGTCGACGTCGACGAAGCTCACGTTCGCGCCCTTGGGCGGCCGGCCCCCCACGACGACGGGGATGCCCCGCGCCGCAAGGCGCGCGGGGAGCGGGTCGTCGCCGTGGAGTGAGACGAGCAGGGCGCCGTCGAGGTGTCCGCCGGTCAGGTAGCGCTCGGCGCGTCGTTCCTCCTCGGCCGAGCCGGGCATGACGAGGACCAGCTGGAGCTCGCGGGAGGCGAGCTCCGCACCCACGCCTCGCAGCAGGCGGGGGAAGAACGGGTCCACGAACAGCCGTCCGCCCGGCTCGGTGATGACGACGCCGATGGAGTCGCTGCGGCGGGTGACCAGCGAGCGGGCGGCCGCGTTGGGCACGTAGCCGAGCTCCTCGACCGCGCGTTCGACGGCACGGCGCGCATCGCGACGGACCTCAGGCTTGCCGTTCACGACGCGGGAGACGGTCGCCCGGGACACGCCGGCGACCCTGGCCACCTCGTCCAGGGTGATGCCGCGACCGTTGGTTGGCAGGTGTCGAGTGCTCACGGATCCTCTTCGCGGTGAGAGCGCTTCCACGGACTGGTGTCACGGTAGCACGGCGTGTCAAGAGAGCGCTCTCACAGTGTCAGAAGCTGAGCTCCAGCACGAAACGACTAGGACGGTGCTCGCTCGCGTTACCTTGGCTGTACGCGGTCTCGCGCGAGCGCACTGGTATTGCCGGGCTCTGCGCGGGAGCGCTTTCAGGCGCCGGCGTCCGACTCCGACAGCGTCGCGGCGACCAGGAGCGAACCGTCCTTTCGCTCGAGACGGTGGTACCAGCAGGCGTCCTGCCGCCAGGTGATGGCGATCACAGGCAGACCCAGGTCGGCCGAGCCCGCGTAGTCGAGCCGAACCCGTCGGGGCAGGGCCGTCAGGACCGGGGCCGCGGCATCGGTCGCGCGGACCGATTCCTCGAGCCAGTCCAGATAGACCGCGTTGTTCACATGGGTCATCGGATCGATTTCCTGTGGCCGAGCGCTGATCGTCCGACGATCGGCGTCGGGCGGTGCCGGCACCAGCTGGACCCGGGCCAGACCGTCGGCGGCTGGGAGCATGGCGAAGGCGCCGTCGAACTCCGGCGGCAACCGGGCGGGGCGGTTGGCGCCGTCGAGCAGGAGCCAGTCCGTCTGCACCCGCGAAACCAGTTGTCCGTCGAGCCGGAACTCCCCCATGCGCCGCGCCCACACGCGACGCTGCCCGATGACCCGCGTCGTGGTGTCCAGCTGCGAGCCGAGCGGGATCGCCGCCAGCACGGTCAGGTCGACCGCGCGAACGACCCACGCCAGGCCCCGGTCGGCGTACCAGGCGCGACCGAACCCTCGGGCCACCGAGTGCTGCCACGCTACGTCCTGGGCGTACCGCAGGAGCCCGGACGTCCGCAGCAACCCGTCACTGCCGGCCTCGTCGAAGCGGACCCGATACGGAACGCTGAACGACGTCCAGGTCCGGTCCGTCATCCGGTTCGACCTGTATTCGCCGACCCGCCGAGCTGGTCGAGCGTTTCCAGGCTCACGATACGGGTCTCGCGGCTGGGAGCCGTCTGACGTGCCAGTCGCACGACCGCCGAGCGACGAGCGTCGAAGACGACCAGGCCGACGCGCAGCCTGGCGCCTTCATCCGCCGCGCGGCGTCGGGCGTCGTCGAGCTGGTGCAGGACGTCCGCCGCGATTCCCCGCGCGCCCCACTTGCAGTCCCATGCCTCGGCTCCCGGGTCGCGCTCGACGGTCACGTCGTACGGGTGGATCTCCGACGTCATGCCGTCGAACAGGATCCGGCGTTCGCGACGAACCGCGTCCGCCCCCACCCGCCGCTCGAGGAGTCGCTGCGTGAGCTCCTCCACGATCGCACCGCGGAATTGACTCCGGACCTCGTCGCCACGATCGGCCACCGCCAGGGAGACGGCGAGGACCGCCTCGGCGCGATCCCGGGTGGGCTGGGTGGTTTCCGGGCCGAAGAGCGTCGGGAACATCGCGCGCCACGCATCCGGGTCGGTGCTCTCGCCGTTCATCACGGCACGGGCGAGGAGCCGTTCGCCGAGCGTCGCATCCACCAGCAGCGCCGCTGCTCGGGTCACGAGGGGATCGGCCTGCACACGGGCATAGACGATCGCGCGGCCGTCGCGGGCGGCATCCTGGAACCTCATCCCGCGGACGGTCGCGGAGGCGGGCGGTCCTCCTCACCGATCGCGAGCAGGATCAGCTGCGGGAACGTCGACAGCCAGTCGATGGCGCGATGGGGATCCGTGATCAGGCCGATCTCCTCGATCGCGCGCTCGGCGGCGACCTGGACCGGCCGCTCGGCCGCGTCGCGGGTGCGGGAAGCGGCAACGGCCGTCAGTCGGCCGCGCCAGACCGCGGCGAGGTCGGTGACGTATTGCCACTCGTCGTCGATCGTGTGCGCGAGGTCGATGAGGGCCTCGTAGCCGGTCAGGGCACGATCGAGGACCGTGTGGAGGGCCTCGTCAGGTGGCAGCTCGCGCACCGGGGAAGCCTAGACCGACGAACCGCCGCGGGTCGACGGAGAGGGTCAGCGACTCGCGACCGGTCGGCCCTGGGGCTGGAATCCGGACTCCGCGGAGGATCCACGGTCGGCGGTCGGGCCGTCGACGCGAGCCGCGAGCCGATCCATCTTCCGCAACAGGCTCTGCAGCGACTTCCGCCCCTGGTCGCTCCACGACTGCGCGTAGATCCGGCTCGCTCGCTGGCGGATCCGGAGCGCTTCGGAGCGCAGTTGGGAGCGCTCGAGCGGCGCGAGCCGGTCGAGGATCTCCCGATACAGGGCCGGGAGCTCGTCCGCGGGCGACGCCGGGGTATCCATCGCACGCCAGCATCACCCCGCGCGCGGAGTACCGGTATAGCGCACAGGTACCGGTCCGGACGGGACCGGGGTCCCGGTCAATCGCCGGAATGGCCCCGTGCACGCACGCCGAACGAGGTGAATCCACCGCTGGCGGCCGACCACATGACGGCGACATCGTCGACCCTCGCTGCGGGCGGTCCGTCCCGGAGAGCGGCGAGGAGCCGCTCGAGCTCGGTTCGCGTCCCTTCGGCCACGCATCGAACGCTGCCATCCGGCTCGTTCGCCACCCAGCCGGTGACAGCGAGGCGCGCGGCGACGCGGAGGACGAAGAACCGATAGCCGACACCCTGGACCCCACCGCGGACCGTTGCGTCGAGACGGGCCTCGCCGTCGGGCGCGGTCACGCCCGGGCCGTGGCAACGGGCCAGCGCAGCACGAGCCCGTCGAGGAGCAGCTCCGGGGCGATGTTGAGCTCGAGCAGCTCGCCCGCGCGCGCGAGGCGACCGAGGAACGCCCCCGCCGCGTCCACTGGCACCACCATTGCCGCAGCGGCGAGTTCGTCGATCAGCGTCGGATCGTGGCCCGGCTCTCGCTGGTCGCCCGCCACGAGGAGGTCGCGGGTCAGGTCGCGCCACACGTCGAGCACGAACCAGGCTGCCCGCCGGCGCTCGGGTGCCGACAGCCGACCGGCGAGACCGGCCTGACCGTCATCGGGCTCGGCGTCGCCGCCCTCGGCATCGGCGAGGAGGGGCCCTTCGGATGGTCCCGCTCCGGACGCGTTCGGCTCCGCCGTCCGCGGTTGCCGGCGTCGACCTCCGTCCCGGCCCTGGCCGGAGTCGGAGCCTCCCCGATCGAGCGTCCGAACGGCATCGAGGGCCCGAACCTGGATGTCGCGGACCATCAGCAGCCGCTCGGCGGCCGGCGCGCGGAGCAGGTCGATGAGGGAGCGGGCGATCTCGCCGCGTATCGCCACGACCTCGGGTGCGCGGGCGAGGGCGAGCGCGATCCCCGGTCTCCCGGACGCGATCCTCGCCAGCCGCGCTCCGGTAGGCGGGTCGGCGACACCGTGGTCGGCGAGGAGCAATTCGATGTCACGGATGGGAACGGGACCCAGGCGGAGGCGAGCTGCCCGGGACCGGATCGTGGGCAGCAGGCGTTCTTCCTCGTCGGCGCACAGCACGATGACCGCCCCGGCCGGGGGTTCCTCGAGGGTCTTGAGCAGCGCCGCCTGGGCGACGTCGTTCATCCGGTGCGCCTGCTCGATCAGCGCCACCCGTCGGCCACCCTCGATCGGCAGCAGGGCAAGCTCGCCGATGAGGTCCCGCACTCCGGGCGGATAGCCCGGGCGATGGCCGATCCCGATCTGGGCCCCGGCACCGTCGGGTCGGAGACGATGGAGGTCCGGATGGTTACCGGATTCGACCATCCGACACCCCCGGCAGGACCGGCACGGGCGGGCACCCGGGTCGGATGATCGGCACAGCAACGCCGCCGCCACGTCGAGCGCGAGCGTGGTCTTGCCCACCCCCGGTGGCCCGACCAGCAACAGGGCGTGCGGCAGCGTCGGCAGCATCGCGCCCAGGGCGGCAAGCGCCACCGGTTGCCCGCGCGTATACGCCCGATCCATTGGGGCTCGAGGCTATTCGGTGGACGCCTCCGGCGTGTCGGCCGTCTTCCGCCGCGTGGTCCGACGCTTGGGCGCGACGGCCGGTTCGTCGGTGGTGGATGCGTCAGCGGTGCCCTCGGCGGACGCCGCCGTTGCCCGGCGACGGGTGGGGCGCTTCGGCGCCGCCGATCCGCCGGCGGCGGTCGACGTCGTGCGCCGACGGCTCGGCTTGGGTGTCGCGGCCTCGTCGGGCGGAGCCGCTGCCTCGCCGGCCGCCGCCGTCGCCGCCGCCGGGGTCCGACGCGATCGGGTCCCCGTTCGGGCGCGAGACGGCGCCCTGTCCGGTGCGGCCGTCGCCTCGACCTCGGCCGAGGCCTCGACGGGTCGTCCCCGCGAGGCTTCCTCGGTGGTCTCCGGTCGCTCGCGTGGTCGCGACTGGAGCTGGGCCCTGAGCATGGCCTCGAGCTCGGGTGGGACCTCGCTCCACGGCTCCGCGGATCCCGATGGACGGCCGCCCCGGTCGGGTCGATCCTGGCGCGGCGGTCGCCCGAAGCCCGTGTCACGGCCACCTCGGCCGCCCCGATCCCGGCCGCGATCGCGATCCCCCACGTCCGGATAGCGGTTGATACCGCCACTCGAGCCACGTCCATAGCGCTCGCGCTCGATGGCGGCGGCATACGCACCTCGGGCGCCGCGGCCACCGCCGAAGCGGCCGCCACCGCCACCGCGTCCGGCGCCGCTCCGCTCCCGACGCCGCTCTGCGATCAGGTACTCGGGGATCTCGGGCTCGTCGAGGTCCTCGTCCTCGGAGAGCGGTGCGACCTCGGGACGCGCCGCGGGGACCCCGAGCTGCGAATCCCAGACCGACCCGAACGCCGTCGAGGCAGGTGGTCGGGGGGCGCCAACGGGTTCCTCGTCGACGAACACTTCCGCGCTCTCGAGCTCTCCGAGCTCCCCGACCTCGCCCCGCCCGCGGCCACGGCCGCGGCCACGACCGCCGCGCCGCCGCCGGCGCCGCGGCCCCAGCTCGCCGTCACGCTCAGCCTCCTCGGCCGATGCCTCGCCGGTCGGCTCGAGGGCCTCCTCGTCGGCCGTTCCTTCGGGCTCCGTCGCGGCCTTGGACAGCTTCTCGCCGGGGAGGGCGACCAGCGC
>DATBLH010000031.1:0-38537 GCA_036555445.1 Candidatus Limnocylindrales bacterium | reverse complement strand
GATCGATGATCCAGCAGGTCAAGGAGCAGGCCGAATCGGTCACCGACCACCCCGTCAAGATCACCCTCCTCGCCGAGCGCTGGGATCCACGGGACGCCGGCCTGATGTGGTGATCGACCGTGGCTGACACGGTCGATCGAGCTTCCCCGGGGCGTCGCCCGGCCATCGCGGACTCTGCCGTGGCGACCGGACGCGGCGATGACGGGACGACGGCGCTCCTGTTCGGGGGCGATCGGATCGCGAAGGACGACCCGCGCGCCGAGGCCTACGGCACGATCGACGAGGCCGTCGCCGCGCTCGGCCTGGCCCGTGCCCAGCTCGGGCTGAAGAAGAAGCTGGGCGTCCTGGGCCCCGGGTTCGGGAGCCTGGCCGACGTGATCCTTCGGCTCCAGCGGGAGCTGTTCGTGGTGGCCGCGGAGCTGGCGACGAATCCGGAGGCCTGGGATCGGCTGGACGATGGGCGGACCCGCGTGTCCGCGGAGATGGTCGACGGCCTGGAGACGCTGCTCCGCGGCGTCGAAGGCCACGTGACGATGCCTCACGAGTTCGTGGTCCCGGGCGAGACGCCCACGAGCGCGCAACTCGAGCTGGCCCGGACCACGCTCCGGCGCGCCGAGCGACGCGCTGTCACCCTCGGTCGCGAGGGATTGATTCCCGGGCCGCACTTGCTACCGTACCTGAACCGCCTGGCCGATCTGCTGTGGGTGCTGGCTCGGGCGGCCGAGCAGGCCGAGGCTCGGACGCCGACGCCATCCCGGGATGCGGGTCGCCGTCGCAGCCGGACCCATCCGGCAACGCCAGACAGGAGCACCGATCGATGACGCTCAATCCGACTCCCTACGGTTCCACCGCCGGCGAACAGGACCGGCCGGCGGTCCTTCAGGCGTCCTTCCTGACCCAGGCCTTCGGCTGGATGTTCGCCGGCCTGTTGCTGACCGCCGGCGTTGCGTTCGTCGTCCAGGGCAACCAGGCACTGCTCCAGTTCGCAGCCCGGAACATCCTGCTGCTGTTCATCGGGCAGCTCATCCTCGTGTTCGCGATCGGCCTGGGGATCAACCGGATCAGCGCCACCGCGGCCCTGGGCTTGTTCTTCGTCTACGCCGCGTCGCTGGGGCTCACGATCGGCCTCATCGTGTTCGTGTACACGAAGACCTCGGTGGCGTCGGCGTTCCTGTCGGCAGCGGCGATGTTCGGGGGCGCGGCCTTCTATGGCGCGGTGACGAAGCGCTCACTCGCCGGCATCGGCGGCTTCCTGTCGATGGCCGTGTTCGGACTGTTGGCGGCGATGATCGTCAACCTGTTCCTGAACAGTGGGCCGATCGCCACCGTGATCTCACTGATCGGCGTGGTCCTGTTCACGGTGCTGACCGCCTACGACGTCCAGCGCATCCAGTCCGGCGCGCTGGTCCAGCAGCTGGGCTCCGTCGAGAAGGCGGCCGTCATCGGTGCGCTCCACCTGTATCTCGATTTCATCAACATCTTCCTGTTCCTGCTGCGCCTGATGGGCAGCCGCGACTGATCCGCCGGCCCGAGGTCGTCGCGCGAGGAACACGAGCGCTTCGTCCGCGGGCATCGGGCGCGCATACAGGAAGCCCTGGGCGCGGTCGCAGCCGAGCTCCCGCAGCCGCTGCGCCTGGTCGGTGGTCTCGATCCCCTCCGCCACGACGTCCACGCCCAGGCCGTGTGCCAGGGCGAGCACCGCGGTGACGATCGGCAGGTTCACGTCGTCGTCGCCAAGCCCGGTCACGAACGAGCGGTCGATCTTGATCGTGTCCAGCGGAAGCTGCTTGAGGTAGGCGAGCGACGAATAGCCGGTGCCGAAGTCGTCGAGCACCAGGCGGACGCCGAGGGCCCGCAGCGCGTCGAGCATGGCCCCGGTGGTGCCGTTCGCCTCCATGACCACGCTCTCGGTGATCTCGAGCTCCAGCGCCGCGGCCGGAAGGCCGGTCGCCTCCAGCACGTCGGCGATCTCCTGGGCCAGGTCCGCCTGGGCGAACTGACGACCCGAGAGGTTCACGGACAGGCACAGGGCGGCATCGTCCAGCTCCTCGCGCCACGCACGAACCTGTTCGCACGCGGTCTCGAGAACGAACCTCCCGAGCGGCACGATCAGACCGCAGTCCTCCGCGAGCGGGATGAAGTCCGAGGGCGGGACCAGGCCGCGGGTCGGATGCTGCCAGCGAACGAGCGCCTCCACGCCGATCACCCGTTCGTCGGCGAGGTCGACGAGCGGCTGGTAGTGGACCCGGAGCTCGCTGCGCCGCAGCGCGCGGCGCAGCTCGTTCTCGAGCTCCATGCGGGCCATCGTCGCGTCGCCCATCGCGGGCTCGAAGAACGCCAGGCGGGCCGACGGTTCGGCCTTCGCCTGGACCAGCGCGACCTCGGCCTGGCGCAGGAGTTCTGCCGGGGTGGCGTTGCCGGGCCGACCCACCGCGATTCCCATGCGGGCGTTGAGGAACCACTCCCGTCCGGCCAGCTCGAACGGCATCCGGAAGTGACTGTTGATCCGGTCGGCGAGGCGTCGCGCCTCGTCCGGCCCGTCGATGCCGTCGAGGATGATCCCGAACTCGTCGCCCCCGAAGCGGGCCACGGTGTCGCCCGGTCGAAGGCAATCGACGAGGCGGCGCCCGACGGCCCTGAGGAGCTCGTCACCGGCCGCATGGCCCAGCGTCTCATTGATGACCTTGAACCGGTCGAGGTCGAGGAGGACGATCGCGACCGGAGCGTCGTCGCGCTCGCGCGTCCATGACAGGGAATGGCCGATCCGGTCGGTGAGCAGCTCCCGGTTGGGGAGGCCGGTGACCGGGTCGTAGAGGCTTCCGTATCGCGCGGCCTCGAACAGGCGGGCATTGTCGAGCGCGATGGAGGCCAGCTGCGCGAAACGCGACATCGCGGCGATCTCCGCGTCGCCGAACACGTGCTCCGGCGTGCCGGACGCGAGACCGATCACGCCGACCACGCGCGAGCCCGAGGTGAGCGGGACGCCGAGCACGGACCCGAATGTGCCCTTCGGCATGTCTCCGGCCCGGCCCTGGAACGCGTCGTAGTCGGCGACGACGAGCGGGCGCCCGGTGCGGTACACGGTCCCGCCGACTCCCGAATCGAACGGCAACCGATAGCCGACGTAGTCGTCGAACAGGCCGATCCCGACGGCGACGACGAGGCTGCCTGCGACCTCGTCCGCGAGGTAGATGTAGCCGTGCGGCGTCCCGAGCAATCCCGCCGCCCGACCCATGATCGTCTCCAGCATCTCCGTCGACTCGAGCCGCTCGAGGAGTGCCATCGCGGTCTCGTCGAGCGCCGATAGATACGGATCGCGACCACGCGCCGCGGGATCGGCGAGTCGGGACGAGGTGGGCTTGGCGTGATAGAGCGCCTCGTCGGCCGCCCGAACCAGGTCGTCCTTCGCGCGGCCGTCCTCCGGGTAGAGCGCGATGCCGGCGCTGACGGTGACGCGCGGGCCGCCTGATGGATCGGGGAGCGCCGCCACGGCCTTGCGGATCCGGTCGGCGACCACCTGGGCCGCCGTGCGATCCGCGCCTCGCAGTAACACTGCGAACTCGTCTCCGCCATAGCGGTACAGCTGGTCGCCGTCGCGAACCGCGGCCGTCATGGCCTGGGCGACGCCAGAGAGCAGGGCATCGCCGGCGGGATGGCCGCAGGTGTCGTTGAACGCCTTGAACCCGTCGAGGTCCATCATGATCAGGGCGAGCGGCCGACCGTCATAGCCGGCGATCGCGTCGGTCAGCTCGCGCTGGAATGCGCCGTGGTTCCGAAGCCCGGTGAGCGCGTCGCGTTCGGCGCGAACCTTGACCTCGCCGTGCATCTCGGCGTTCGTGAGCGCGATCGACGCCTGGCCGGCGAACAGCTTCGTGAGCTCGAACTCGTTGGCGCTGAAGTGCGCCTCCTCGTGGCCCACCCGGCCGATGTTGAGCGTGCCGATCGCCTCGCCGGCGACGACGAGCGGGACCACGATCATCGACTCCGGCTCGAACGGCGTGCCCGGGACCTGGACCGAGCGTGGGTCGAGGTGGGCGTCGTTGACCAGGACGGACTCCACGTGATCGATCACCCAGCCGGTGACCCCCACGCCGAGCGGCGCCTCGTGCCGGAGGATGACGTCGGCGAAGCGGTCGCGCGCCACCACCGCGCGCCGGACGCCCTGGGCACGGTCGACGCGGTAGATCGACAGCGAGTCGTAGGCGACCACGGTCTTGAGCGAGTCGGCGATCATCTCCAGGACGCCGGTCGGGTCGAGCGTGGACAGCAGGCTCTCGTTGACCTCGAGGAGGCGTCGCTGACTTGCCAGCTGGTGCTCGAGCTCCGCTCGTTGCCGATCCAGCTGGGCGAGGTGCTGGGCGTTGACCACGGCCTGGGCGGCGTAGCCGGCGAAGATCCCGAGCGTCGTTTCGTCATCCACGCCGAAGCGGTCGGCGCCCAGCCGGGTGGCAACGATCACGCCCACGACGCGGTCCTCGTAGGACATCGGGACCACGAGCATCGACTCCGGGTCGGCATCGTCGCCGATGGCGATTCGCCGCGGATCGAGTCGGGCGTCGGCGAGCCTGACCGTCTCGTTGTGAGCCGCCACCCATCCGGTCAGGCCCTGACCGACCGCGATCCGGAGCTGGTCCGGGCTGGGGTCATCGACGCCGAGGAAGACGCCGTGGAACGCGATCGGTTCGCACATCGCGCTGTCCGCGTCGACCCGGTAGACACGGATCGTGTCGTGCTCGATGAGTCGCTCCGCCTCGCGGACGATCGCCTGGCCGATGGCCTCGACGTCACGCATTCGGTTGAGCTGGAGGGCCAGCTCCTGGATGGCCGACAGGCGCGCGGCGAGCTGGCGGTTGGTCTCGGCCAGGCGGGCATTGCCGATGGCGGTCGCGATCCCGTCCGCGAAGCTCCGGGCGAGCTCGACCTCATCGGCCGTCCAGTCGTAGGGCGTGGCGTGATACAGGATCAGCACCCCCACGGCCTCCGCCCGGAACACGACCGGGACGAAGCACACCGTCGCCACGCCCGCCCGCGCGTACATCCCACGGAGCCTTGCGGTCGTCGTCTGGCGTATTGCGTCGGACAGCACGATCACCGAGTGGGTTCGCACCGCCTGGAGGCTCGCTGCGTCCGCTTCGACCGGGAGCGACGCAAGCCATTCGAGCATCTCGATCGAGAGCCCACGTTGGGCCGCCAGCTTGAACGGGTTGGCCGACCCGTCGTAGAGCCAGAGCCCCACCCGATCGACCGAGAAGATCGCCCGCGCATCGTCGAGGACGTCCTCGAACAGCGCCGGCAGGTCCTCGGTCCCGGACAGGTCCGCGGCCAGGCGGCGCAATGCATCCCCGCCGCGCGGCCGCTGCTCGCGGGCCGTCCTGAGGGCGGTACCCCTGCCGCGCGATGTGTCGACGGCAGGCGCCGGCCCGATCCTGCTGCCGCGGCGGGCCCGTCGCGCCTCTTCGGCGACGAGCATCGCGCGCGCCCGCCGGGCGGCGATCATCCGATCGAGATCGGTCCGCCGAACGCGGCGTTCACCCCGCCGGTCCACGCGGACGAATGGCAGTCGTCCGGAGGCGCACCACGCCCGGATCGTGTTGCGATGGACGCCCGCGAACGTCGCGGCCTCGGTCATCGACAGGAGGTCGCTGCGTGGCACTCGATCGATCGCGACGGCCATCGGCTGGGGACTGTCCTCGATGCTGTTCAGGGCGGGTCTATCGGGAACCGCTGCCGGCCACGGGCGCCCGGTGCTCAGGAACGTAAACCGTGGGTGCGCGGGCGACGATGGCCCGCTGGTACCAGCGGCCGTTCGGCCTTCGGCGGCCGCGATCAGTTGCTGGCGGCCGCGTGGCGGTGGACGACGTTGATCAGGGCGGTCTCGGCGAACGGCTTGGCGATCGAATCGGTCGCTCCCGCCATCCAGCCCCGGACGCGGGCCACGAGCCCGTCGCCACCGGAGACGACGACCGGGACGCCGCGGCGACCGATCTTCGCGCGCAGGGTTCGGCACAGCCGATAGCCGTCGGCCGGAGCCGCCGCGACGTCGAGGAGGATCAGATCGGGCTCGACCCGCCCCAGCTTCTCGAGCGCATCCTCGCCGTCGGTCGCCGGCAGGACCCGGTGGCCGTAGCGCTCGAGGGCGATGGCCACCGACTTCTGGGTGGCCGGGCTGCTGTTGATCACCATGACCAGGCGGCTGTCCGGTGCCGAGCCGCCGCCGATTGCGATCACGTCGTGGGTCAGGGCATCGAATCCGGGCAGGATCCCGGTGCGAACCGAGGCTCGCGGGGCCACGCGGATCGGGCGGGAGATGGCAGCGCGGGCGGTGACCGCCTCGACCTCGCCGGCGGTACGCTCGGTGGCCGCGGGGATGGTTTCGGCCTCCACCTCGGCCTCGGCCTCGGCGAGTGCCTCGGCCTCCATCGCAGCAGCATCGGCGACGCCGTGGTCGGTGGTTCGGTGGGCACCCGCGGTGCCCGAACGGCGCGCCACGACGCGCTCGTGGACGAGGATCCGCTGGAGCGTCGCCTGGGCCAGGTGGTGGCCGGGCTCGACGTCCAGCGCACGACGCAGGTGTCCGATCGCCGCGGCCGGCGTCGGCGCGGTCGATGCGAGCCAGAGCCAAGTCCGAGCGTTCGTCGGCTCGAGCGCTGCGCATTCCTCGAGGAGCGCCCGCGCTCGTTCGGAATGTCCGCCCTGGGCAGCTGCCACCCCCTCGCGGAACAGGCGCTTCGTCAGGGCTGCGCGGGTTCGTGCGCGCTCCGGTGACAGGCGGTGTGCGGTCCGGAGGGCGTCGATCGCCTGGAGTCCGTCCTCGGCGACCGTGGCCAGCCAGATCCAGGCGGCTTCGTTGGACGGCTCGTGCTCGACGAGCTGGACCAGGAGCCGTCGTGCACCCGTTCGATCGCCGCCGCGCGCGAGGGTCGTCGCCTGCTCGAGCAGGGGGATCTCGGCACGCTCCGTGGTCGGGGCTGCGTCCTGGGGTCCAATCGACAGCATCGGGTTCTTCGCCACCTCTCTCCGTGACGTCCCTGATGATCGAGGAACGTCGCCGCGGTGACGACGGGCAGGTAGTCCTGCCCGAGGCGGCAACGAGTACTGCGCCATTCGCATGAGGGTGGTGGCGTGCGGTGGGGTGGGGTGGCGGCGCGAGCCGGTCGGTCAGGTGGTGGCGGGTCGCGCGAACCGGGGCAGGAACTCCCGGTTGGCGTCGAGCAGGGCATCCAGGAGCGGCTCGCTGTCGGGTCCGTCTCCGACCAGCGGATTCGCGCGCAGGGCCCGGAGCGCGGTCGAGCGATCCCCGTCCACCGAGGCCTCGAGCGTCAGCCGCTCGTAGTCCTTGACCCGCTCCACCAGGGCGTGCTCGTCGGGACCCAGCGGACGGAAGGCCAGCGGGTGCGCGCCGTCGCGATCGATTCGGGCCGAGACCTCCACCACGGCATCGGCCGGCAGGTCTGGAAGCGCTCCGTCGTTGCGCACATCGACCACCTGGATGTCGCCGCGTCCGTCGTGCAGCGAGGCCATCAGCTGGGTGGCTGCCTCGCTGTAGAACGCGCCGCCGCGATCGGCCAGGAGGGCCGGCTTCTCGGCCAGGCTCTCGTCGCGATACAGGTCCAGGAGCTGGGTCTCGATGTCCATCACCGCGCTTGCCCGCGTGGGACCGCGTCGCTGCTGGGCCAGCACCGTGGCGGTCTGGTAGTAGTAGCGGAGGTACGAGGACGGGATCGCCCGCAGCCGGCGAACGGTCGCCACGGGCACGCCGGCCATCCTGGCCAGGGCCCGGGCGTCGTGCTCGATCAGGTCGGGGAGCACGTCCACGCCGTCGAGCCAGACGGCGCGCTCCCAGCTCAGGTGGTTGAGACCGACGTGCTCGAGGGTCACCCTTCCGGGGTCCGCGTCGAGCATCCGGGCCAGCTCCCGTTGGAAGCCGATCGCGACGTTGCACAGGCCGATCGCCCGATGACCGGCATCGAGGAGTGCCTGGGTCACGATTCCCACCGGGTTCGTGAAGTCGATCAGCCAGGCGCCGGGTGCTGCGCGTCGCCCCGTCAGCTCGGCCAGCTCGAGGACGATCGGCACGGTCCGCAGCGCCTTGGCGAAGCCACCGGCGCCTGTCGTCTCCTGGCCGATCGCGCCGAACCGCGGTGGCAGCGTCTCGTCGACGAGACGAGCCGCCTGACCGCCCACGCGCAACTGCACGATCACGAAGTCGGCACCGTCGATCGCCGCCTCGCGATCCTGCGTCAGCACCAGGCGGCCGGGCCAGTCCAGCCGGCGGAGCATCCGCCGCGCGAGACCGCCGACGACCTCCAGCCGCTCGGGGTCGATGTCGAGCAGCACCAGCTCGTTCACGGGCAGGCGGTCGGACCGGGTCGACAGGCCCTCGACGAGCTCCGGGGTATAGGTGCTGCCACCGCCGACGACGGCGATCCTGACGCCCACGCTCCCTCCGGTCGGACTTGACGGTTCTGCAAGGGCTTGACAGATTGCTTATAACGTTATCAGCAATCCTAGCAGCCGACCGCAAGCCTTCCACGAGGATCGATCCGGACGATGGCCCGCTTCCGACTCGAGCTCGGCCCGGTCCCCCTGCACCACCAGGTGTATCTCGATCTGCGTGCCGCGATCGAGAGTGGCGAGTGGACCGCCGGCGATCGCCTGCCACCCGAGCGGGAGCTCGCGGTTCGCTATGGCTGCAGCCTGATCACGGTCCGTCGCGCTCTCACCGAGCTCGCGCGCGAACAACGGATCGAGCGCACCCGGGGTCGCGGAACCTTCGTGCTCCATCCGCGGATCGACCGTGACCTCGCCGATACCCGGAGCTTCACCGAAGAGATGCAGCGGCGGGGGATGGATCCGGAGACGCGGCTGATCGCCGCCCGCCCCGAGTCCGCCGGCGAGGCGGTTGCTGCCGCGCTCGAGCTCGAGATCGGTTCGCCCACCCTGTACGTCGAGCGCCTGCGACTCGCCGATGGCGAACCCCTCCTCCTGGAGCAGGTCCACCTCCCGGCGGAACGGTTCCCGGGTCTCCTGGCCAGCGACCTCGAACACGGATCCCTGTACTCGATCCTCACCGAGCGCTACGGCACGCACGTGACGCGGGCCCGCGAGGCCCTGGAGCCGGTTCGTCTTCCGGCGCGGGAGGCCCGCCTCCTGGGCAGGGCGCCGCGCTCGCTGGCCCTCCTGGTCGAGGGGATCGCGTTCACCTTCGACGGCCAGCCGATCGAGTTCGGGCGCACCTACGTCGCCGGTGACCGCACTCGCTACTACGTGGAACGCATCGTCGTCCGGTCCGGCCCGAGCCGTGCCCGGGATCAGGAGCCTGCGCTCGCCGCCGGCTGAGTCGAGAAGGAGGAGCTCATGGCCAGCAGACCCTCGCGCGTCCTGGCACTCGTCACGTCGGCCGTCCTCGTTGCGGCCGCGTGCGGGCCAAATGCCGCGCCGGCCACCACCGGTGCCGGGCCATCGTCGGGGCCGCCGGCCACGGCGGCGAGCTCGGCGCCACCGGTCCAGTCATTCCACGTCCCGGACTTCGAGGCCGCGGCGCTGCGCTGGTACTGCTGCCTCGGGACCGGCGAAGATCCGGCCCAGAAGCCGACCGAGGACCAGGTTGCCGCGGACTTCGCGACGAAGTACCCGGGTAGCACCCTGAAGCTCGAGATCACGACCTACGACAGTGCGGTCGACGTGCTGTCCACGCAGATCGGCGCCAATCCACCGGACATCGCCGGCCCGGTGGGCATCGGCGGGCTCGCCTCGTTCAAGGGCCAGTGGACGGACCTCACGCCGTACCTGACGCAGTCGGGCTATGACCTCGGCGTCTACGACCCGGCGACGGTCGAATTCTTCAAGCAGGACGGCGCCCAGATCGGCGTGCCGTTCGATCTCTATCCCTCGATGCTCTGGTACAAGCGGGACGCGTTCGACGAGGCCAACCTCGAGGAGCCGCCCCACGAGTTCGAGGCGAAGTACACGATGGCCGACGGCAGCGAGGTCGACTGGAACTACGACACGCTGCGCGAGGTCGCGATGAAGCTGACCGTCGACAAGAACGGCAAGGACGCCACCGAGGCGGGCTTCGACCCCAAGAGCATCGAGCAGTGGGGCTTCGAGCCGCAGCGTGACGTGCTCGCGGGGATGGGCGCCTTCTGGGGCGCCGGCACACTCGTCGGATCGGACGGCAAGACGGTCGAGATCCCCGAGCCCTGGAAGGACGCCTGGAAATTCGTGTACGACGGTGTCTGGAAGGACCACTTCATCATGACCGAAGCCCAGTTCCTCGATCCCAAGGTGGCCAACAACGACCAGGCATTCAACTCCGGCAAGGTGGCCATGGGCGAGAACTTCCTGTGGATCACCTACGGCGTCGCCGGCGCAGGCTCGGACTGGGATCTGGCGGCCATCCCATCCCACAACGGAACGGTCACCGCGCCGCTCAACGCCGACACGTTCGCGATCCTCAAGAACAGCAAGCACCAGGACGCCGCGTTCGCGGCGATGGCCTACCTGCTCCAGGATCGCTCCGACGACCTGCTCCCCCTCTATGGCGGGATGCCCGCCCGGTCCGAGGAGCAGGACGCGTTCCTCGACCAGCTGGCCCAGACCGAGGACTTTCCGGAGGACGTCGACTGGCAGGTCGCCAAGGACGCCATCGAGTACGCGGACATCCCGAACTTCGAGGCGCCGATGCCGGTCTACAACAAGAGCCTGAAGATCCTCGAGACGTACCGGAGCCGCTGGATGACGACACCCGGTCTCGACCTGGATCAGCAGATCGAGGCGCTCCGCGCCGAGCTCCAGGCAGCGTGGGACGCCGGCTGAGCCGGGTCGCGGCGAGGAGCCGACCATGAGGGCAGCCTGACCATGGACCAGCTGCCGGCGATCGCGACCACGCCGATCACGGCGCCGGGGCGCTGGCGGATCGGAAGCCTTCGCCTCACCCCCCTGGCGCGCCGCGAGGCGCGCCAGGGTTACCTGTTCATCTCGCCCTGGATCGTCGGCTTCCTCGCGTTCACGGCGCTGCCGATGATCGCCACGCTCGCCTTCACGTTCCTGAATCTCACCCTCACCCAGGAGGATCCCGTCCGTTTCGTCGGGCTCGACAACTACGCCCGCCTCGCCGGGGACAGCCGAGTCTGGGCGTCGCTGGCGGTGACACTCAAGTTCGCCGCAATCTGGCTGCCGGTGTCGATCGTGGTGCCGTTCGTCTTGGCGCTCGCGCTGAACAGCCGGTTCCTGCTCGGCTCGAGCATCATGCGCACCCTGCTGTTCATGCCCTACGTCGTGCCGTTCGTGGCTGGCGCGCTGATCTGGAACGGGGTGCTCGGTCAGGAGGGCTGGATCAATACGGCCCTGAGGTTCCTCGGCTGGTCTGACCCGCCGGCGTGGCTGCTCGACACCACGTTCGTCTACCCGGGCCTCGCGCTCATCAGCATCTGGGGCGTCGGCGCCGGCGTGATCGTCAACCTGGCCGGCCTGCGCGGAATCCCGACCGAGCTGTACGAGGCGGCTCGGATGGATGGGGCCGGCTGGTGGGCGCAGCTCCGCCACGTCACGATCCCGATGATGTCGCCGATCCTGTTCTACACCCTGATCCTGGGCGTGATCGAGGTCCTCCAGTACTTCCTCGTTCCGCTGGTGCTCAAGAACGGGACCGGCGAGCCCGGCGGGACCACGCTGTTCTACAACCTCAACCTGTACCAGACGTTCTTCACGTTCCAGGAGTGGTCATACGGGGCGACGATGGCGTGGCTCCTGTTCGGGATCGCGCTCGCGACCACGTTGGTTCTGTTCCGCCTCTCGCGGCGATACGTCTACTACGCGGGCGAGCGATGACGGCCTTCGCCGCCGCCCGGTCGCCCGGAGCGCCCCGCTCCGGGCCGCGCCTGCGCCCCGAGATCCTCATGCGGCGCGCGATCCTCACCGTCGCCATGAGCGGCGTCGTAATCGCGTTCCTGTCGCCGCTCGCCTACAGCGCGTTCATGTCGCTCAAGACGGAACAGCAGATCTCGCAGCCGAACTCGCCGATCCTGCCGTCCGACCCGCGGACGTTCGACTACCAGGGCGAGACCTACGACGTGTACTACGTCCCGATGCCCGACGGCTCGACGCGCGAGCTGGCGCTGGTCGACAAGGGTCGGAGGGAGTCCGAGTTCATCGATCCCGCAAACCCGGCGGCCGGGCCGATCACCTGGGACGGGTCGTGGCGGACGCTGTCGCAGCCGTGGCAGGTCGCGCCCCAGTGGCAGAACTATGGCGAGGTGTGGAGCGCCATCGACTTCCCGCGTCTGCTGTTCAATACGGTCGCCCTGGCCGTGATCGGCACTATCGGGACCGTCGTGTCCTGCCTGCTCGTCGCCTACGGATTCGCCCGCTTCCGCTACCCGGGCCGAGGCCTGCTGTTCACGCTCCTCCTGGCGACGATCTTCCTGCCCGCCGCCGTGACCCTGATCCCGACCTACACCTTATTCGTCAAGCTCGGCTGGGTTGGGACGTGGCTGCCGCTCCTCGCGCCGGCGTTCTTCGCCAATGCCTACGACGTGTTCCTCATCCGCCAGTACCTGCTCACGATCCCGCGCGATCTCGACGAGGCGGCCGCGATCGACGGTGCGGGGCCGCTTCGGATCCTGCGCTCGGTGGTCCTGCCGCAGGCCTGGCCGGTGATCGTTGCGGTGGCGATCTTCACCTTCGTCTACTCGTGGAACGACTTCTTCGGGCCGTTGATCTATCTCACCGGCCACGAGGACATCCAGCCGGTCCAGGTGGGCCTGTCCCACTTCAACGGCATCTACCACACGAAGGCGAACCTGATCCAGGCCGGCAACATGATGACCCTGCTCATCCCTGTGATCCTGTTCGCCGCCTTCCAGCGCGTCTTCACCCGGGGCATCGTCATCACGGGCGTGGAAAAGTAGCCTGGGTGACGTCCCTGCCCGACGATCGCCTCGTCCTCGGAGTGGACGGCGGGAATTCCAAGACCGACGTCGCGATCGCGAACGCCGACGGGCGGCTGCTGGCGCTGATCGGTGCCGGCCCGACGGTGTCCCACCAAGCCGTCGGGATCGACGAGGGGATCCGGCGGCTGGCGGAGCTCGTGTCGGCGGCCCGCGAGCAGGCAGGCCTCGCCGCCCGTGACCGGATCGAGCTCGGCTCGTTCTGCCTCGCCGGCGCCGACACGCCCGCGGACCTCCGGCTGCTCAGGGGCGCCCTCGCCGATCTCGGACTCGTCGAGCGCACCCTGATCCGCAACGACACCCAGGCCGCCCTCCGGAGCGGCACCGACCGTGGCTGGGGCGTGGTGGTCATCTGCGGCTCCGGGGTCAACGCCCACGGGGTCGCGCCCGACGGGCGGCACGCCCGCCTGATCGCCCTGGGCGAGGTGTCCGGAGACTGGGGTGGTGGCACGGACATGGGCTGGTCGGCGCTGGCGGCCGCCGTGCGCGGCAGAGACGGTCGGGGACCCAGGACATCGCTGGAACGGAGGGTTCCCGCCGCCTTCGGGCTCCGCCGGCCGGACACGCTCAGTCGGGCCCTGTATGCCGATCGGATCGACCCGGCCCGCCTGTCGGAGCTGTCGCCCCTCGTGTTCGCGACCGCCGCCGACGGGGATCCCGTGGCGCGGGAGATCGTCGATCGACTGGCGGACGAGGTGGTGGCCATGGCCGGCGCCATGATCCGCCGGCTCCGGCTGGCCACGACCGACGTCGACGTCGTGCTCGCGGGCGGGGTCATGGCGACCACATTCGAGCCGTTCCACGATCGGATCCGGGCGGGGATCCTGGAGCTTGCGCCCCGAGCAAGGATCGTCGTACCCGCGGCCCCGCCGGTCCTGGGGGCCATCCTCATCGGGCTCGACTCGATGGTCGACCGGCCCGTGGCCGCGCGCATCACGGCGGCGGCCGGACTGCGACGGGCCTGGCCGACCCCCGCTCGTTGACGCTGTTCGGCCGCACGCACTATCCTCAATCCCGACGAAATCACTCGGGATTGAGGTCGATTCCCCTGAGCCAGGCACCAGCTCCCAGCGTCCATCGCCCGGCCTTCCATGGGTCCGGCGCCATCGCCTTCAGCACGAAGGGCGAGTACGGCGTCCGGCTGATGGTCCAGCTCGGCCGGCACTTCGGCGCGGGGCCGGTGAGCCTCGCCGGCGTCGCCGCCGAAGAGGACCTTCCGCGGGCCTATCTCGAGCAGCTCGCGATGGGTCTCCGGGAAGCCGGTCTCGTCGTCAGCACCCGCGGAGCCCACGGGGGCTATGCGCTCGCCCGCGCTCCCGAGACGATCGGGATGGGCGAGATCCTGCGGGCGCTCGAAGGGCCGATCGTGCCCATGATCTGCGCCAGCGACGACCCCGAGCACGCCACGACCTGCGACCGCACCAGCCGGTGCACGGTGAACGTGCTGTGGGTTCGCGTCCGCGATGCGATCGCGTCCACGCTCGACTCGATGACGCTCGCCGACCTCGTCCCGCCCCGGACGCCCGAGACGGTCGTCGCCGTCGCCGGCGCCCCGGAATCCGAAACCGCCCTCCAGGGAGCATTGACCACATCGTGACCAGCACCAACGGAACGGACCGCCAGCTCGTCATCCGGGGTCTCCGCGTCGCTCCGGTGACCGACCCGCACGCGGAGATCCTTGCGGGGATCGACCTCACCGTCTCCCCGGGCGAGGTCCACGCCATCATGGGTCCCAACGGCTCGGGCAAGACCACCCTCGCCTACGCCCTCATGGGCCACCCCGCGTACGTGGTGACCGGTGGCCAGGCGACCTGGCAGGGCCGCGATATTCTCAAGCTCACCCCGGACAAGCGGGCGCGCCTGGGGCTGTTCCTCGCCTTCCAGTACCCCACCGCGATCCCCGGCGTAAGCGTCGCCTCGTTCATCAGGTCGGCGATCAACGCCAAGCTCCAGGGCGTGGACAAGACCTCGGACGTCGACCCCACCGACCCGATGAAGGGTGGCATCGCGATGCGCGACTTCCGGACGAAGATGCGCGAGAAGATGGCCCTGCTGCGGATGGACGAGGGCTTCGCGACGCGCTACGTCAACGAGGGCTTCTCGGGCGGTGAGAAGAAGCGCCTCGAGATGCTCCAGATGGCGATGATCGAGCCGCGGATGGCGATCCTCGACGAGACGGACTCGGGACTGGACATCGATGCCCTGCGGATCGTCGCCGAGGGCGTCAACGCGATGCTCAATCCGGACCTGGGCGTCCTCCTCATCACCCACTACCAGCGGCTGCTCAACCACATCACCCCGGACGTGGTCCACGTGCTGGCCGAGGGCAGGATTGTCAAGACCGGCGGCAAGGATCTCGCGCTCCGACTCGAGGAGGAGGGCTACGGCCCGATCCTCCGCGAGGCCGGCCTCGAGACCGGGGTCCCGGACGACGCACTCCACGTGCCGCTCGCCCCGGGCGAGGACGAGGGCGGCGACGCGGCGACCGGCCGGCAGGCGGTCGGCGTTGGCCGCTGAGGTCGAGTCGATGGCCGTGGAGACGACCAGCACCGCGCGCCCGGGAGCGGGCCTCGATGCCGACGCCGTGCGCCGGCAGTTCCCGATCCTCCAGACGACGGTCCACGGCCGTCCGCTCGTCTATCTCGACTCCGCCTCGTCGAGCCAGAAGCCCCAGGTGGTGATCGACGCCGTCGACGACTTCTATCGCGAGTACAACGCGAACGTCCATCGCGGGATCTACGAGATCGGAGAGCGGTCGACGGCCGCCTACGAGGAGGCGCGGGCCCGCGTCGCGCGGTTCGTCAATGCCCCCGATGCGCACGAGATCGTGTTCACCCGGAACGCGACCGAGGCGATCAACCTGGTCGCGTACTCATGGGGCCGGCGCCACGTCGGGGGCGGCGACGTGGTCGTCCTCACCGAGATGGAGCACCACGCCAACCTCGTCCCGTGGCAGCTCCTCGTCCAGGAGCAGGACGGCGACCTGGAGTTCATCCCGATCACCGACGACGGCGTCCTGCGGCTCGACGTCTACGACGTGCTGCTCCGGCTCAAGCCGAAGCTGGTCGCATTCACCCACGTGTCGAACACGCTGGGGACGATCAACCCGGTCCGCGACATGGTCGACCGGGCCCACGCCGCGGGTGCCCTCGTCCTCGTCGACGGGGCCCAGGCGGTGCCGCACCTGCCGGTCGACGTCCAGGCGCTGGGCGCCGACTTCTATGCCTTCTCGGGGCACAAGATGCTGGGCCCGACGGGCTCCGGCGCGCTGTGGGCTCGACGCGAGCTGCTGGAGTCGATGCCGCCGTTCCTGGCCGGTGGCGAGATGATCCGTGAGGTCCACCTCCGCCGATCCGAATGGAACGAGATCCCGTGGAAGTTCGAGGCGGGGACGCCGGACATTGCGGCCGCGATCGGCCTCGGCGTGGCCGCCGAGTTCCTGATGGGGATCGGGATGGACAACGCCCGCGCGCACGAGAAGGAGCTGGTTGCCTACGCGCTGGACGCGCTGCCCCGAGCCTTCCCGAGCCTCCAGCTCTATGGGCCCCGGGATCCGAAGCTGCGCGGCGGCGTGGTCCCGTTCAACGTCCCGGGCGTGCATCCACACGACGTGGCGCAGGTCCTCGACCGTTCCGGGATCGCCGTCCGGGCGGGCCACCATTGCACGATGCCGCTCCACGAGCGACTCGACCTGGCGGCCACGGCCCGGGCAAGCTTCAACGTCTACTCCACGAAGGCCGACGTCGACGCGCTGATCGAGGGCCTGGGCGAGGTCTACCGGCTGTTCGGGGTGGAGGCCTGATGGACGGTCCGATCGGCTGCCCGTTCGTTGCCGCGATCGCTGTCGTCACCGTCGTCGTGGCCGTGTTGCTCGTGGCGGGCCTCTAATCCCGAGTCCAATGGTCGGGTTTGAGGACCCGCGCTACACTCCGAGACCGAATGGACGACCTCTATCGCGACTACATCCTTGAGCACTACCGGCGCCCCCATAACTTCGGAGCGCTGGACGACCCGAGTGCGTCGTTCGAGGGGTCGAATCCACTGTGCGGTGACCGGATCACGATGCAGGTCGGCGTCAGCGACGAGGTGCTCGAGCGAGTCGGCTTCACGGGTCGCGGCTGCGCGATCAGCCAGGCTTCCGCGTCGCTCCTCACCGACGAGGTCAAGGGCAAGCCGGTGACCTTCGCTTCCGAGTACCGCGCCGACGACCTCCTCGAGCTGCTCGGGATCGACATCAGCCCCGCACGGCTCAAGTGCGCGATGCTGTCGCTCGAGACCCTCCAGAAGGCACTCGGCGAGCTCCCGGCAGCCGCCGGCACCGCCAATTCCGAGACCGCCTGATGCAGCTCGCCCTCCTTGCGCGGGACGCCGCCGGTCGTTGTAGGTGTCATCGGCCGGCCTGAGCCGGCTCGCCGACCTCTCGACCACCGTCCTGCCGTCCCCGGATGGCAGCCCGTCGCCCAGCTGGAGTTTCCTGATACCGATGCCGAAGTCCTACGCGGACCTCCTCCGGGAGGCCCGCTCCGAGATCCCCGAGGTGACGCCCCCCGAGGCCGACCTCCTGCGCGAACGCGGTGACGTCGTGCTCATCGACGTCCGCGAGGCGTCCGAGTGGGAGCAGGGCCACGTTCCGGGCGCGATCCACATCTCCAAGAGCTACATCGAGCAGCAGGTGGAGGGGAAGGTCCCGGACCGCGACCAGCAGGTCGTGACCTACTGCGCCGGCGGAGTCCGCTCCCTGTTCGCCGCCCAGACCCTCAGGGCGCTCGGCTACACGAACGTGTCCTCGATGTCCGGTGGCTTCCAGCAGTGGAAGTCGAATGGATTGGCGTGGGAAGCGCCGGTCGTCCTCAGCCAGGCCCAGAAGGAGCGGTACAGCCGCCACCTGCTGATCCCCGAGGTGGGCGCGGAGGGCCAGCAGAAGCTGCTCGACTCGAAGGTCCTCCTGATCGGCGCCGGCGGCCTCGGATCCCCTGCGGCCCTCTATCTCGCAGCCGCCGGGGTGGGGACCATCGGCATCGTCGACTTCGACGTCGTCGACTCCTCGAATCTCCAGCGCCAGATCCTGCACACCACCGACCGGGTGGGGGAGAAGAAGACCGACTCCGCGCGGATCACGATCAACGCCCTGAACCCGGACGTCCGGGTGGTCGCCCACGAGGAGATGCTCGGCGACGACAACGTCGCCCGACTCATCGAGGGCTACGACGTCATCCTCGACGGCACCGACACCTTCGAGACCCGGTACACGCTCAACGACGCGGCCGTCGTGGCCGGGATCCCGGTGGTCCACGCGTCCGTGTTCCGGTTCGAGGGCCAGCTGACCACGTTCGTGCCGTACGAGGGGCCGTGCTACCGCTGCCTCTATCCGACGCCACCGCCACCCGAGCTCGCACCGGGCTGCTCGGTTGCGGGCGTCCTGGGCGTGGTGCCCGGGATCATGGGCCTGCTGCAGGCGAACGAGGTGCTCAAGCTGCTGCTCGGTATCGGCGACACTCTGACCGGGCGCCTGCTCCTGTTCGACGCCCTCGACGGCACGTTCAGCGAGCTCAAGCTCCGACGTGACCCGGCCTGCCCGGTCTGCTCCGACGCCGCCGTGGCTGCTCGCGCAGTCGGTCGGCCGCTCGCCGTGACCGGTGTCGGCGACGCCGAGCCGTTCGTTCTCGGTGGGCCGGTGGGCGGCCCCGTGGTGGCCGGCCGATGAGCACGGTGAAGCTGCCGACGGTCCTGCGGCCGACGGTGGGGGGTGCCCGCGAGGTCGTCGTCGACGGCGCCACGATCGGCGAGGTCGTCCGCGGCCTCGTCGAGAAGCACCCCGGGCTCCGCCAGCAGCTCCTGACCGACGACGGTGACCTGAACCGCTTCGTCAACGTCTACCTCAACGGCCAGGACGTGCGCTACCTGTCGGGACTGGACACGCCGGTCGGCGGGACGGACGAGGTGCGGTTGCTGCCGGCGATGGCGGGGGGCTGAGCCCGATGGCGGCCATCAGACCGCTCCCCGACATGGACCCGTCGCCCTCCTCCCCGCCCGGCGGCCCGTACGAGGACATCCTCGAGGCCATCGGCCACACCCCGATGGTCGAGATCAGCCGCCTGAGTCCGAACCCGGCCGTGCGGCTGTTCGCCAAGCTCGAGATGGTCAACCCGACCGGCTCGGTCAAGGATCGCGTCGCCAAGTACCTGATCGAGGACCTCGAGTCGCGAGGGGTCCTGCGGGCCGATTCGATCATCCTCGAGCCGACCTCCGGCAATACCGGGATCGCGCTCGCGATGATCGGCCGTCGCAAGGGCTACCGGGTGGCGCTGGTCATGCCCGACAACGTGACCAACGAGCGTCGCCAGATGGCCGCGCTGTACGGCGCGGAGGTCATCGACTCTCCGGGCCACCTGGGATCCAACGGTGCGATCGCGCTGGCCAAGCACCTCGTCCAGCGCGACGAGCGATTCGTCATGCCCTATCAGTACGGCAACGAGGCGAATCCGCGTGCCCACTACGAGACGACCGGCCCGGAGATCCTCGCCGACTGCCCCGAGATCGACGTGTTCGTGGCCGGCCTGGGCACGAGCGGCACGCTGATGGGCGTCGGGCGCTACCTGCGCGAGACGAAGCCGGGTGTCCGGATCGTGGCGGCAGAGCCACTCCCCGGTGAAGCGGTCCAGGGCCTGCGGTCGCTCGACGAGGGGTTCGTGCCCGAGATCCTCGACCCCACGATGCTCGATGCCAAGTACCTGGTGTCGAACCGCGACGCGGTCGCCGCGCTGCGCGACCTGGTGTTCAAGGAGGGGATCTTCGGCGGGCCATCCTGCGGCGCCGTCCTGGTTGCGGCCGCCCGCGAGGCCAAGCGGATGAGCGGCGGCACCGTCGTCGCGCTCCTCCCCGACGGCGGCTGGAAGTACCTCTCGGCAGGGACCTTCACCCGCGACCTGGACGAGATGCACGACGACCTCGAGGGTGGCGTCAACTGGTGGTGAGCGACCCCGCGGCGGTGGCCGTCCCGGCCACGATCGTCCAGGCGATGATCGACCACGCCCGCGCGGAGTATCCGAACGAGGCCTGCGGCCTGGTGATCGGCGACAGGTCGGCGGCCGACGGCGGTCGAGCGCTGCGTTGGGAGCCCACTCGCAACAAGGCGGCGTCCCCGTTCCGATACGAGATCCACCCCGACGACCTGCTTCGGCTCACGATCGCCACCGACGAGGCGAACCAGGTGTTCTGGGCGATCGTCCATTCGCACACCGGCTCGCCGGCTCGCCCGTCGCCGACCGATCTTGGGCTCGCGTTCTACCCCGATGCGCTGTACATCCTCGTGTCGCTCGCCGCGGACCAGGCCGACCCCACCTCCGGGGCGCCGTCGGTCCGCGGCTGGCGGATCGTGGACGGGCAGGCGAGCGAGGTCGAGCTGCTGGTGGACGCCAGGCAGGCGTGACCCGGGCGGCAATCCTCCCGCTGGTCGCTGGGCTGGCCGCGCTCGTCGGCGCGATCGTGCTGGCATGGGATCCCGACCTGGTCCGGGCCATCGTGCGGCCGCCCGCCCTCGTGCGCGCCGCGATGGTGGCCGGATCGGTGGTGGCCGGCCTCTGGCTCCTCGCCCGTGCCGTGGTCCGGATCGAGGCCTCACGTCACCCCGTAGCCGATCGCGACCTGCCAACGATGGTCCGCGGCGTCCGGCTGGCGTTTCTCGCCGTGGCCGCGTTCGCGGCCGCGACCGGCTGGATCCTGGGTCACCCGTTGCCCCTGATCGTGGGCCTGGTGATCGCCGGGATCGACGTCGTCGAGACGTCGTTCCTGCTGCTCGCCGCGCGTTGACGCCGCAACGGCGGTGGCTCAGCGGCAGACGGTCGCGTTGCGCGGCGGCTGGATGTCCACCAGGTACGTGGTCAGCACCCGACGGACGCAATCGCTGGTCCCGAATGCCGTGTGGCCTTCGCCTCTGTGCGTCACGAGGACGCCCGTCTCCAGCTGCTTGGCAAGAGCCACCGACCAGCCGTAGGGCGTAGCCGGATCGCCGGTCGTCCCCACGACCACGATCGGCGGTGCACCGGCGGCTCGAACCGCGGTCGGCCGTCCCGTCGATGGCGTCGGCCAGAACGCACACGCGAGGTCCTCGTAGGCGACGAGCGAGGCGAACCGGGGCGCCGCAGCGCGCAGCGATCGGGCGAGGTTCGTGTAGTCGCCCACGACCGTGGACGCCGGGTAGTCGAGGCAGATGTTCGCGGTGTACGCGTCCTGCATGTTCGAGTAGGCGCCGTGCTCGTCGCGACCGCGATACGGGTCGGAGAGCGCGAGGAAGCCGGAGCCATCGCCGCGTTCCGCGAGCGCGAGCGCGATCTCCAGCGACGGCCAGGCGGCCTCCTGGTACATCGAGCCGAGCACCGCGCTCCAGGCCAGGCCGGGCCCGACCCGGCGCGGATCGCGGATCCGGATCGCGCGCAACGAGCGATCGTCGATCCGGCGCATCAGCCGGTCGAATGCGCCTGCCGTCCCGGACCCATGGCCGAACGGGCAGTTTCGCCGCCCCGCGCAGCTCGCCAGGAATCGGTTCAACGCGCCCTCGAACCCAACTGCCTGGCCGGCGCGAAGCTTGGCCAGACTGAGCGACGGGTCCAGGGCGCCGTCGAGCGCGAACGCCCGGATCCGATCCGGGAAACGATCCGCATACCGCGCTCCGATCAGGGTCCCGTACGAGAAGCCGAGGTAGGTCAGGGTCTCCTCGCCGAGGGCTGCCCGGATCCGGTCCAGATCCTCGACCACGGCGTCGGTCGAGACGTGGGGAAGGAGTCGCTCGTTGCGATCGCCACACGCGGTGGCGTACGACTCCGCATCGCTGACCAGCTCCCGCAGCTCGGCGGCATCGTCGGGCGATGGATCGAGCTGAACGCGCGGGTCGAGGTTGTCGATACAGCGAACCGGCGCCGAGAGACTGACGCCGCGTGGATCGAAGCCGACGAGATCGAATCGACGAAGGAGCTGCTGGGTGAACAGGCCGATGCCGTCGCGCACGAACTCGACGCCGGAACCGCCGGGGCCACCCGGGTTGACGACGAGCGACCCGATCCTCTGGCGCGGATCCTCGGCCGCGTGGCGGACGATGGAGATCCCGATCGAGCCCAGCGACGGGTCGCCGTAGTCGAGTGGGGCGTCCACCGTGGCGCATTGGAACCCACGGCCACAGTCGCTCCAGCGGGCGAGCTTCGGGGGCGCGATCGTGGGCGCGGAGGACGGCCCCGTTGCGCTGGGCCGCGGCGTAGGCGTGGCCACCGCCGGTGGACTGGGGGGCACCGCCTGGGGCAGGCACGCGGTCGTGGTGATCCCGACGACGAACAGCACGGCTGCAAGGGACGCGCGCGAGGTCATGCCGCCGCGCAGTCTAGTCGGGTTTGACAACCGCGTCCGCGACCGCGAGCGCATCGAGGAGCGCATCCACGGTGGGCGTGGATCCCAGCCCGAGCTTCGCGCCGATCCTCGCCGCGAGCGGCGGACGGAGCCCGGTCGAAGCCAGCAGCTCCTCCTGGCCGGGCGCGAACACCGCCTCGGGCGTCCCGTCCGCCACGACCTCTCCCTGGCGCATGACGACGATCCGTCCGAAGTGACGGGCCGCGAATTCCATGTCGTGCGTGATCGCAATCACGGTCCGCCCGATCGCGGAGAGCCCGTCGACGATCGCCCCGACCTGGGCCACTCCCGGCCCGTCCTGACCCGTCGTGGGCTCGTCCAGGACGAGGATCGCGGGGTCCATGGCCAGCACACTCGCGAGGGCCACCAGCTTGCGGTCGGAATAGCCAAGGTCGTACGGGTTGTCCGAGCGGACGCCCTGCAGCTGGGCGGCAGACAGCGCGGCGTCGATCAGCTGTGCGGATCGTTCCGACGAGAACGCCAGGTTGCGGGGACCGAACGCAAGCTCCCGCTCCACGGACCGGTTGAACAGCTGGTCGTCCGGGTTCTGGAACACGAATCCGATGGTTCTCGCCGCCTCGTGAACCTTGATGGTGGAAAGGTCTCTTCCCGCGAGGCTGACCCGACCGGTAGAGGGTCGCAGGAGGCCGTTGATGTGCTTCACGAGTGTCGTCTTGCCCGAGCCGTTCTGGCCCACGATCGCGACCCGCTCGCCGGGCTCGACTCTCAGATCCACGCCTCGGACGGCGTCGATGCCGGTCGGATACCGATAGCGAAGGTCCGCGATCTCGAGGAGCGCCCCATCGCGCACCGCGAACCGTCCCCCCAGGTCCGTCGCAGATCGATCATCCCCATCGGTCGGCCGGCGGTCCGGACCCACCGCCGCGCCAGCCAGAGCGTCCGCAATGTGCTCGTCGTCGAGCGGATCGTCGACACCGAGCCCGGCAAGCTCGGCCAGCCGGATGATCGTCGGCGGCTCGAGTCCGGATGCAGCGAGCGCCTGCCCGGAAAGCGCTACCCGTGGTGTGGCGATGCCGACGCTCCGGCCCGCATCGAGAACGAGGACGCGGTCGGCCGTGGCAAGCACGACGTCGGAGTGCTCCGCGCACAGCACGGCCGTCCCGTCCTCGGCCTGTGTCAACAGGAGATCGCGGACCGTCTCGGTGCCCGCCGGGTCGAGCTGTCCGGTCGGCTCGTCCAGGACGAGCACCCGGCCGCCCAGGGCGACGACGCTGCCGATCGCCACGCGCTGCTGTTCTCCACCCGACAGCGCGAACGGGTAGCGATCGAGGAGCTCCGAAAGCCCGAGCCGCGCAGCGATCGCCTCGATCCGGCGCTCCATATCGGCGCGCGCGACGCCGAGGTTCTCGAGCCCGAAGGCGAGCTCCTCTCGAACCGTGGCCTTGGTGGCGGAGATCTGGTTGTGCGGGTTCGGGAACACGATCCCAACGTGACTGGCGACACCCTCGGACGTCCCGAGGGGAACGCCATCGGCCGTGACCGTCCCCTCCAGGCGCGCCCGCACGACGCGCGGAATGAGACCGGCCGCCGCCAGCGCGAGCGTGGACTTTCCCGCTCCGTTGCGACCGGCGACGCCAACGAGCGCGCCAGGCCGTACGTCGACCGAGACGTCGCTGAGCGCGGGCGTATCGCGGCCGAAGTAGTGCACCGTGAGGCTGGAGATCGCAAGGCCGGGCCCTGCCCCCGACTCGACCGGGATCGAGGCCATCAGCGGATGAGCCCGGCGAGACGGCCCGCGATCACCAGCGGCAACGCGGCGAACAGCAACATCCCGATCGCGATCAGACGGCGGTCGACGTCGCCGATCGGGACCTCCCGGTACGCGGTCCGCTGGTGCGAGCTCCCGAAGGCCCGCGCCTCGAGAGCGAGGGATCGCTCGCGCACGTCGATCAACGACCCGATGACGAGCGGACCCAGCAGGGGCACGATCGCTCGGGCCCGAGCAGCGAACCGACCCTCCGTCGCCAAACCACGAGAGCGCTGCGCGTCGAGGATCCGGCTCGCCTTGTCGAGCATGCGCGGGATCGTCTGGATGGCCGAAAGCACCACGAACGCGAAGCGCGGACTGGCGCCGCGATCGATCAGCGCCTCCATGAGGTCGTCGGGCCGCGTGGACATCACGAACGCAAGCGTGAGCGCGATGGCACTGACGACGCGCGCCGCGATCGGAAGCCCGAACTCCAGCCCTTCACGAGTCAGGTGAAAGGGGCCGACGGCAAGCAGGACATCGCGCGCGCCAGGAAAGAAGAAGCCGTTGATGACGATGATCGACGTCGTCAGCAGCGCAGAGGCGATGAACAACGCCCGGAGGAACGGCCGGCCGAGCTCTGCGAGCAGTCCCAGCAGGATCGCCAGCACGAGCAGCCCGAAGGCATAGGCGGGCGGGAACACGAAGGGGGCGACGACGCCCCAGATGAGGAGGAGGAGCTTGGGAACCGGGTTCCGTCGGTGGAGCCAGCCGGAACCGTCGACGTAGAACCCGAGCCCCTCCCTCATCGCGTCGGGACGGGAGTCAGACGGTTTCCTCGCCCTGGGGGAACGTCGTCTTCACGGTGACCGGGACGGCCACCAGGATCGCGAATGCCACGAGGTAGGTCACCAGCTTGTCGACGGGATCCGACACGAATCCCTGGAGCTGATTGGCCAGGAAGATGTTGTCGGTCATGTTGCGAAAGACCGCAACCAGCGCGTCCGTGCCGCTACCCGTAACACCGCCCTGGACGACGGCGATCGGGGCCGACACGATCGCCGCGATGATCCCGGTGATGACGCCGGCGAGGGCGCAGATTGCGAGGGCGCGGGTGCCGCCGGAAACCTTGAACGCCCCGCGACGCGTGAACCATCCGGCAAGAAAGCCGATCACCGCGGCGGTGATGGCGAACGGGATGATCCCCGGCACGCCCAGCGCGAGGCCCCAGATGACGTTCGCGAGGAACCCCGTCGCCGCGCCTGCCAGCGGACCCGCCAGCGCCCCGACCAGGACGGTACCGATCGAGTCGAGATAGACGGGCAACTTGATGATGTTCTGGACCGTGTGCCCGACGGCGATGTTGATCGCGATCGCGACGGCCATCAGCACGAGCGTGGACGTCGTGAACTGCGACATGCTGAAGGCACCCGTACGTGAGGTCATCTGTCCTCCTTCGGCGCTGCCGGGTCCGACGATCGTCCCGAGCGCGCCACCCTCATCCCCCGGTCAGATTGCCACGTTCGCCCGGTCCGCCGCCAGCCCTCCCACGCGTTCCACGAAGCGCTCGAGGAACGCCGTCGCGTCTGCCTCCACGGCGACATCCACATTGGGTGGCCGGCCCCAGACTCGTCGCCAGTCCGTCACCGTCTCGCCCGTGGTGAGGGTCCCGCCCAGCTCGACATCGACGGTCACCGCCTCCGTCCGGACGAGGGATGGATCGAGGGCTGCTGCAACCGCCAGCGGGTCGTGGATGAACGCGCCGTAGAACCCGTCGTAACGGCTGTGGAATTCCATGTAGAACCGCAGCGCATCGGCCATGAAGCGGACGATCGGATTCGAGGCCACCGAGCCATCGCCGTCGTCCCGTCCCTCGCTGGGGCGGCTCCCCGCGCGACGCGCGAGCGCCGTCATGTGCTCCGGGGTGAACTTCGCCCGCTCGGTGACGTCCAGGCCCAGGGCCATCGGGCGTGGAGACGGCTGCTCGATTGCGGCGGGTCCGAACGCGGTGAAGCACACCTTGGCCGCATCGGGGTCCACGTGGATGTTCCACTCGGTGGTCGGTGCCGTATTGCCCGGGCTCCGGTAGCAGCCACCCATGAGCACCCATCGGCGCAGGAGCCGTGGAAGCTCGGGTTCGCGGAGCACCGCGATCGCGAGATTCGTCAGGGGGCCCAGCGTGACGAGCGTCAGCTCACCCGGTCGCCGCCGGGCCTCGTCGACGACCAGTTCCGCGGCGTCGCGATCGCTCAGCGGCCGGCTGGGCGGTGGCAGCTGCGCGTAGCCCAGGCCCTGGCGGCCATGCGTTTCCGGGGCCACCTCGAGTGGTCGCACGAGGGGCACCTCGCGACCCAGGGCCACCTCGACGTCCGGGCGGCCGGCGAGGTCGAGCACCGCGCGGGTGTTCTCCGCCACCTGCCGTGCCTCGATGTTGCCGCTGACACAGGTCGCGGCCACGATCTCGGCCTCGGGGCTGGCGCACGCATAGAGGAGGGCGAGGCTGTCGTCGATCCCGGTGTCGACGTCGAGGACGAGGGGGATGGTCGCCATCGCCGAATCGTAGCGACGGCGATCGATGACGGAGCGCTACCCGCGCTCGAACTCGAGGCGCCAGGCGGGTCGACGTCCGGCGGTGGCACCCAGGCGACGGGCCCAGGTGGATCCCGAATCGCGGATCTCATCGGGGGTCGCGGGGCGGGCATCGCACAGTCGAAGCCCCCGGCCGGCATGGACGGACGCGAGGCGAGTCAACGCGGCGACGTCGAGGTCGGTCGGGGCAACGCCCCCGTCCCGATCGGTGACCGAGACCATGGCCGTCAGTCGGCCCCCGGGCCGGAGGAGGCTCGCCATGCCATCGGCGGCAGCCTCGGCGCCCTGGAGTCCAAGGACACCGCGCAGCAGAGAACCCCACGGGAACAGCACCGTGACCTCGTCGGCACGGCCGACCAGCTCCGCGGGCGGTGCCTCGGCCGAGCCGCGGACGAACAGCACGTTGGCCGATCGAGCGGCACGCCGTGACGCCTCGGCCATCGCGGCCGCGACGGGGTCCAGGCCGATCACCAGCGCCCGGGCGCTCATCGCAGCGCGCTTCAGCACGGCGCGACCGTCACCGGTGCCGAGGTCCAGGATCACCCGCTCGTGGCGGGCGATCAGATGGTCGACTTACCCGACGTCGACGTCGAAGATTCGCTTGCCCTGCACGACATTCATGCCCGCAGTCTAGCGGTCCTCCGCGCGGGACCCTGCGACTACACTCCTGCGGTGCCGTCGATCGGGCCCTACATCTCGCAGCCCGCGACCATCCACGACTGGGACCCGCGAATCGTGGACGTCCATCGGCGGGTCGCGGCATTGATCAACGCCCGGCGCGCCGACCTGTCGGTGGAGCACGTCGGCAGCTCGGCGGTGCCCGGTCTGCCGGGCAAGAACGTTCTCGATCTCGGCATCGAGACCGACCCCGACGACGTCCCTGCGGTGGCCGCGCTCCTGCGCGAGCTGGGCTTCCAGCCACAACAGAACGCGAATGCGTTCCCACCCACCCGGCCGCTGCTCGTCGGCTCCATCGAACACGATGGGACGCCATTCCGGATCCATGCCCACGTCCTGCCCCGCGGCCACCGGGTGTTCGGGCGCGACCACCGGCGCGACCTCGCCTTTCGCGATGCGCTCCGGGCCGACGACACGCTTCGCGACGCGTACGCGGCCCGCAAGCGGGAGATCGTGAACGGGACGACGATCAGCGGCTATCGATACTCGATGGCGAAGACGGAGTGGATCCAGAACACGATCGAGCGGCTGGGCCTGGCGCATCCGCCGCTCCATCCGCCGGCGACGATCGGAATCCTCGGCGGCGGCCAGCTGGGGCGGATGATCGGGCTGGCGGCACGCGCGATGGGCTATCGGCTGGCCATCCTCGATCCCGATCCCGACTGCCCGGCGGCGTCGATCGCGGACGGTGTGGTCGTGGGCCGCTACGACGACACCGATGCGGCTCTCGCGATGGCGGCCGGCGCCGACGTCGTGACCTATGAGCTGGAGCACGTCTCCGCCGACCTCGTCGGGCGACTCGACTGGGACTGGCCCGTCCGTCCCGGCCTCTACGCGCTGCGTGTGACCCAGGATCGACTCGAGGAACGACGGTTCCTCGAGTCCGAGAGTGCATCGGTCGCACCGTGGGTCGAGGTCCGGACCGCGGACGACGTCCGAGCGGCGCTCGAGACCCTCGGCGCTCCGTTGCGGGTCAAGGCCGCTCGTGGCGGCTACGACGGCCGGAGCCAGGTCCGGATCACGAGCGCGGCCGAGGTCGACGCTGCGCTCACGCGGCTCTCGCCGTCAGCCGGTGAGCCGCTCCTGGCGGAGCGGGAGCTGGAATTCGAGGCGGAGCTGTCGGCGATCTGCGCGCGCGGGATCAACGGGCGCTCGACGACCTTCCCGGTGGCCCGGAACCGGCACGACGCCGGGATCCTCGTGGAATCCATCGCGCCGGCCCCGGTCCCCGACGAGATCGCGACCCAGGCCGAGGCCCTGGTCCGCCGACTCGCCGAGGGACTGGACCTGGTGGGCACGCTGACGGCGGAGCTGTTCCTGCTCGGCGACGGATCGCTCGTCGTCAACGAGCTCGCGCCACGCGTCCACAACACCGGCCACTGGACGGCGGAGGCGTGTCGGACGAGCCAGTTCGAGCAGCATGTGCGCGCGATTTGCGGGCTGCCGTTGGGCTCGGTCGATCAGCACACGCCGGCGGCGCTCGTGAACCTGCTGGGATCGGGGCCCGAGCGCGAGGCGCGGGTCAGCGGGGTGGACCGGGCACTTGCCGACGACGGCGTCTCGGTCCACCTGTACGACAAGCGGCGGGTCTTCGAGCGACGCAAGATGGGGCACCTGGTGGCACTCGATCCGGCCGGTCCCGAGGCAGCTCTGGAGCGTGCGCGCGCGGCCGCCGCCAAGGTCGGCTGGGGATCGTGATGGACGCGCCACGCGTCGGGGTGGTGGGTGGCAGCCGCTCGGACTTCCCGGTGCTCCAGGACGCGGTCTCGATCCTGGACGAGCTGGCCATCCCCAACGAGCTTCGTGTCGTGTCCGCGCATCGGACGCCGGATCACCTGTTCCGGTACGCGGAGGAGGCGGCGTCGCGGGGGATCCGGGTGATCGTGGCCGGTGCCGGTGGCGCAGCCCACCTGCCCGGGATGCTGGCCGCGAAGACGCGGCTGCCGGTGATCGGCGTGCCGATCCCAACCAGGCATCTCGATGGGCTGGATTCGCTGCTCTCGATCGCCCAGATGCCGCGAGGCGTCCCGGTGGCGACCGTCGCGATCGGGAACGCGCTGAACGCGGGCCTCCTGGCGGCGGCGATCCTGGCAATCTCCGACGATGCGCTGGCGGGGCGCCTCGACGCGTGGCGGGCCCGCCAGACCCAGACCGTGCTCGACGACCCGTCGAACGCGGGCGGCTAGGCTCGCAGCTCGGTCGGGGACAGCTCGAGCTCGACCAGTCGATCGCCGCGGGCCACGCGGACGCCGACCGCCCGTCCGACGAGCTCGCCCACGAGGACGCGCTGCAGGTCGGCCACGCCCTCGATCGGGCGCCCGTCCAGCTCGACCACGAGGTCGCCGGGTCGCACGCCGGCCGACGCCGCGGGGCTGCGATCGAGGAGCTGGACGACCTCGAGCGCCCGTGTCCGTCCGAGTCGGTGGGCGAGCCGAGGCGGCAACGGCCGGGTGCCTCCGACGACGCCCAGGAACGCCCGCCGCACCCGCCCTTCGTGCATCAGCGAGCCGAGGATCGCCCGGGTGGCCGTATCGATCGGGACGGCCAGGCCGAGACCCATGCCGGCGACGGCGGTGTTGATCCCGACCACGCGTCCCCGCGCGTCGGCGAGCGCGCCGCCGCTGTTGCCGGGGTTCAGCGCCGCATCCGTCTGGATCACGTTCTCCACCAGCCGGCTGGCACGGCCGTCGCCGGCAGCGAGGGATCGACCGAGAGCCGACACCACACCGGCGGTCACGGTCCCGGCAAAGCCCAGGGGATTGCCGATCGCGACCACGAGCTGGCCCACCCGGAGCCGCGAGGCATCGCCCAGCGGTGCGGCGGGGAGCGAGCCATCGGCACGGATCACGGCCAGGTCCGACAGGGGATCGCGGCCGACCACCCGGAATGGGCGCTCCGAGCCGTCCGTGAACGCGGCCTCTCCCTGGTCGGTGCCGGCAACGACGTGGGCGGACGTCACCAGGAACCCGTCCGGGGTGAACGCGACGGCCGACCCCGCGCCGCCGGCTGCCCAGCCGCCGAGCTGGCGGGTCACCCGCAGGCTGGCGACCGAGGGGGACAGCCGTTCGGCGACGGTCGAGACCGCGAGTGAGTAGGCGTCGAGCGCCTCGTCCTCGATGGCGTCGCCCTCGTCGGGGAGCTCGATGTCGCGGAGCGCCACCACGATCGAATGCTCGCTACGCCTCGCCGGCGACGGTCGTTCCGCCGCCCACGCTGATCGTCCGCTCGTCGATGCCACGGACGATCCGCACCTCGAACGGCGGCGTGGCTGAGGCGATCGCGTCGACCAGCTCGTCGGGGTCGGTTACGTCGCGGCCTGCCGCCCCCACGATGAGGTCGCCCTCCTGGATTCCGGCCTGGGCCGCCGGGCTGCCGTCCTCGACGCCGCGGACGAGGAGGCCGTCACGCTCCGGGAGACCGACGGAGCGGCGGAGTCGTCGCGCGACGTGGCCCGGCGCGACCGCGACCCCGAGTCGTGGACGACGCACGGATTCGCCGCGACCGAGGGCGTCCACCCGCTCGCGAAGGGCGGTGTCGGCCGGCAGGGCCAGGTAGAAGCCCTCGCCCAGGCGGTTCGTGTTGAGGCCGAGGAACCGGCCCTCGGCGTCGAGCAGCGCACCGCCCGAGGACCCGGGCGCCAACGGAGCCGTGTGCTCGATCGAGCCGGCGATCCGCCGTCCACCCGGCCCCCGGAACGCGCGCGCGACGGCGGATACAGTGCCGAACGTGACGCGAGCGCCGCTGCCGTTGGTGGCGGCCGCACCGAACACCGGGGTGCCGACGGCCAGGCCGTCACCGGCGCCCCAGGTGAGTGGCGTCACGGACCCCGTGTCGACGTCGATCACGGCAAGGTCGCCGTCGAGGTCCGCCCCGAGCACCCGTCCCCGGACGGATCTGCCGTCCGCGAAGGTGACGGTCACCTCGTCGCCGCGGAGATTGTGAGCGTTCGTCAGGACCCGGTTGGTGCCGATGACGACACCCGAACCGCGGAGACGAGAGCCGATGCCGACGATGGCCGCGCCCGCGCCGTCGGCGACGCCGGCGATCGCCTGCTGGAGGTCTTCGAGGGTTCCCATGTCTGCCACTCCGATCGTAAGCGCGATTAGATGGTGAGTTGCAACTCGCAACTTACTACGATGATGAGGCGCTGACAAGGGCCGCTACCATGACTCCGATGACCGCTCTTCCTGCCGACCCGCGGACCCGCCCGCCGGACCCCCTCGAGGCCGCCCTCGACCGGGTCGGCGACCGCTGGACGCTCCTCGTGGTCGACGCCCTGCTGGACGGTCCGCGGCGATTCGGCGAGCTCCGGGAATCTCTGCCCGGGATCGCCCCCAACATCCTCACCGACCGGCTCCGACGCCTCGAGCGGGAGGCGATCGTTCGCGCACGGCCGTACCAGGAGCGCCCGCCACGGCTGGAGTACGCGCTCACCGCCGACGGCCGCGACCTCGCATCCGCGCTGCGCCTGCTCGCCGACTGGGGCGCCCGCGGCGAGCCGGGCAGCGGTGATGCCCTCCGCCATGACACGTGCGGCACCCCGCTCGAGGCACGCTGGTTCTGCCCGACCTGCAGCCGGACCGTTGACGACCCGGAGGCGCCGCAGACCCGGACCATCTGAGCCATCGCGGACCTCGGCGTACACTCGGCCGCCATGGACGACCAGCGCTGGGAGCCCGGGATGCCCGTCCTCGACCGGCAGGCCGTGCCCGGCTCGCCGTCCGTGCCGATCCTCCCGGAGAGCCTCCGTGGGCTGCCGCCGCGTTCCGTCCCGGAGACGGCGCCCACCCCGCTCCAGCGGCATTACGTCCTGCTATCGGTCATTCCACTCGTGTGTGGCTTCGTCGCGATCACCGCGCTCGAGCTGGGCGCCGGTCTCAAGCATCCCCTGGTCAAGGTGGCAGTCCTCATCGGCGCCCCGATCCTGCTTGCCACGACGGCCGACGCGACGCTCCGCATCTGGCGCTCCGCGTGGGCGTGGATGAGCGTCGATCGCGGCCACGGCCTGTTCCGGCTCGCCTGGGTCGTGGTCGCGCTCGTCGGTCTGGTTGCGATCACCGCCGCCGCGATCATCGTGCTTCGTGCATGACCGCCTGATGGCCGGCGACGATCGCGGACGCGGTCCGGACGCCCGGTCCACCGATATCGAATCCGGGGGCGGCGTCCCAGGCTGGCTTGCGGCGTCGCTCAACTACTGCACGGCGTGCGGCGGCGAGCTGCGTCACGGTCCGATCGATGGCGAGGATCGCGACCGGCTCGCGTGCGGCAACTGCGGCCACATCGCCTATGTCAACCCGCGGCTCGTGGTGACCACGATTCCCGTCACCGACGATGGGCGGGTGATCCTCCTCCGCCGCGGGATCGAACCCGGCTATGGCGACTGGGCGCAGCCCGGCGGCTTCCTCGAGGTCGACGAGACCGTCACCGAGGCCGCCATCCGCGAGACCCTCGAGGAAACCGGCTACCTGATCGAGCCGGGCGAGATCGTCGGGCTGTACACGCGACTCGAGGCCGCGGTCGTGGTGCTCGTGTTCGAGGCCCGGGTCGTCAGTGGCGAAGCCCGTCTGAACCCGGAGGCGCTCGAGATCGAGGCGTTCGAGCCGGATGCGATCCCGTGGCCGGAGATCGCGTTCAAGACCAGCTTCTGGGCGCTCCGCGACTGGCTTCGGCTACGGCGGCCCGACGTCGTCCCCGCGACGCATCGCTGGGCTAGCTGAGGTCGACGAACACGTTCTTGACCTCGGTGTAGAGCTCGAGCGCGCTCATCCCCAGCTCGCGGCCGATCCCCGAAAGCTTGTAGCCGCCGAACGGCGCCTCGGTGTGGACCGAGCTGTTGGTGTTGATCGACAGGACACCGGACTCGACGCCCTTGGCGACCCGGAGGGCCTTCGCGATGTCCCGGGTCCAGATCGAGCCCGAGAGGCCATACGGGGTGGCGTTGGCCAGGCGGATCGCGTCGGACTCGGTATCGAACGGGATGATCCCGACCACCGGGCCGAAGACCTCCTCGCGGGCGATCCGCATCTCGGGCGCAACGCCGTCGAACACCGTGGGCAGCACGAACGCGCCAGTGGCGAGCGCCTCGTCCTGCGGCGTCCCGCCGCCGACGACGACGCTCGCGCCCTCGTCCCGCCCGACCGCGATGTAGTCGAGGACCCGTTCGCGCTGGCGCTGGCTGACCAGCGGGCCGACCTCGGTGGTCTCCGCCAGGGGATCGCCGACCTTGACGCTCCGGGTCGCCTCCGCGAACAGCTCGACCACGCGGTCGTGGACGGAGCGCTCGACGAGGATCCGGCTCCGGGCGCAGCAGTCCTGGCCAGCGTTGTCGAACACCGAGTACGGCGATTCCTTGCCGAATCGCTCCAGGTCCGCATCCGCGAACACGATGTTCGGGCTCTTGCCACCGAGCTCGAGGCTGATCTTCTTCACATTCGCCGAGGCCAGGCGCATGATCTCCTGGCCGGTGGTCGTCTCCCCGGTGAACGCCACCTTGCCGATCCCCTCGTGGGCGGCAATCGCAGCACCGGCGCTGCCCCCCGGCCCGGTGACCACGTTGACCACGCCGGCGGGGAGCCCGGCTTCGAGGGCGAGCTCGCCCAGCCGGATCGCCGTCAGCGGGCTGTACGAGGCGGGCTTGAGGATGCACGTGTTGCCGGCGGCGAGTGCGGGTCCCAGCTTCCAGCTGGCCATGAGGATCGGGAAGTTCCAGGGGACGATGAGGCCGACGACGCCGATCGGCTCGCGCAGCGTGAAGTCGAGGCCGGGCACCTTCGACACCGGGATCGTCTGGCCGAAGATCTTGTTCGCCGCGCCGGCGTAGTAGTCGAACACGAACGACGCGCCGAGCACCTCGCCCTTGGAGCCGGTGATCGGCTTGCCCACGTTGCGTGTCTCGAGGTCGGCCAGCTCGTCCAGGTGCTGTCGGATCAACGCGCCGAGCTTGGACAGCGAGCGGCCGCGCTTCGTCGCCGACCAGGCGGCCCAGCCACGCGGATCGTCGAACGCCTTCCTTGCAGCCGCGACCGCAGTCTCGACATCGTGCTTGCCGCCCAGCGGGGCGGTGGCGATGACCTTGCCCGTGGCGGGGTTGACGACCTCGAACGCCTGGCCGTCGGCGGCGTCCACCTGTTCGCCGCCGATCACCATCCGGACGGCCTGGGCTTCGCTGGTCGACGCGCCGGCAGGCGCCGATTGCTCGGTTGTCATCGTGGGTCCTCGAACGGCAGGCGGGGATGCGCAAGCGCGGACGGCGATGATACGCCGGTGCGTGCCGGGATCAGCGGTAGGCATCCCGACGAAGCCCGGCCAGGATCCCGCTCAGCTCGGGCCCCGACACGCCCATCCGCTGGAGGGCGTGCCGGGCGAGCTCGAACGCGGCCTCCGCCTCCGGACTCGCCAGCCGCTGGACGCCCGCCTGTCGAAGCTCGTCCATGTGCCGCCGGCCGGGCGATCGCGAGGCGATCATCAGGCTCGGGTTGATCCCACGTGCCCGCTCGGCGACGAGCCGCGCAGTCAGCGGATCCCCGATCGTCACGATCAGCACCGGTGCGGATTCCAGGCCGGCCCGGCGCAGGATCTCCGGCCGCGCGGCGTCGCCGTAGAGGATCTCTGCGCCCATCGCCGCTGCCTCGTCCAGGGAGACCCGGTCGCGGTCGATCACGGTGCATGCGAACGCCCGCGCCCGCACCGCGCGGATCACGATCCTGCCCACTCGTCCGCAGCCGGCGACGACGACACGACGCCGCCCCGCCCCTTCGGCCAGGAGCGCCTCCTCGGTGCGCGAGCGGAGCGCTCGCCCCGGGATCCGGCCCGCCACCGCGGCGGTGCGTGACGGTCCCACCGCCGGGATCGTCGAGGTTGGGCTCGCCGCGATCGGAGCGGGGGCGTCCTCGACCCGCCGCACGAGCCGGTCGCCGAGGAGCCGGACGGGTCCGGCGAGGGCGATGCTCACGATCGTCGCTCCCAGGATCGCGTTGTAGGCAGGGCCGCCGAGCAGCCCGCGTTCCGTGGCGTCGCGCGCGAGGATCAGACTGAATTCGCCGACCTGGGCCACGCCGGCACCGAGCAGGATCGCCGAGCGGAGCGGGAGGCCGAACAGCGCCGAGAGGCCGATCGAGACCGCACCCTTGCCGAGCACGCCGACGGCAACGAGGAGGATGACGAGCGGCGCCTGGCCGGCCAGGCGGGCGGGGTCGAGGAGCATCCCAACCGAGACGAAGAACAGGACGGCGAACAGGTCGCGGAACGGGATGATCTCGGCAGCCGCCTGGTGGCTGAGATCCGATTCCGCGATCACCACCCCGGCGACGAACGCGCCCAGCGCGAGCGACAGCCCGAACACCGCCGACGACACGAATGCCGTCAGCAGAGCGGTCGCGAACACGGCGAGGAGGAACAGCTCCGGAGATCCGAGGCGGGCGACGATCGCGAACATCCGTGGCAGGAGCCGTGTCCCGGCGACCAGCGCCAGGCCCAGGAACAGCGCGGCCTTGACCGCGGCGAGTGCGATCGGACCGAGATCCGGCGAGTCCTCGGCGAGCGGCGGGAGCGAGACGATGAACACGATCGTCGCGAGGTCCTGGACGATCATCCAGCCGATCGCGGTGCGTCCATGGAGGCTGTCGAGCTCGCCGCGCTCCTCGAGCGCCTTGACCACGACCAGGGTGGACGAGATCGCCAGCACGGCACCGACGACGAACCCGGCGCGCAGATCGAGGCCGGTCACCACCATCAGCACGGTGCCCACCAGGGTGATCACCGCGATCTGTGCCACGCCGGCACCGATCGCCACCCGACGCACGCGCGCCAGCTCGGAGAACGTGAACTCGATGCCGAGTGCGAAGACGAGGAGCACGATCCCGATCTCGGACAGCAGCTGGATCCGCTCGATGTCGCCGACGAAGCCCGGCGTGAACGGCCCGATGACGACGCCGGCAATCAGGTAGCCGACGACGGTGGGCTGACCGGCCCAGCGTGCCACGGCGCCGCCCACGAGCGCGACGGCGACCGCCACGCCGAGATCGAGGATCAGCGCAAGAGGCTCGCTCACGGCAGGCGGACCGGGTGGTGAACGACGGCTGGCGGTCGCGTCCTCACCCGGTCATTATCCGGGCCGGGTTGGGTCAGCCGACGGCGTCCAGTCGATCCGCGGCGAGCAGGGCGGCGCCCACGATCCCGGCGTCGTTGCGGAGCACCGCCGCGACCACGGGAACGTCGACGGTCAACCTCGGGATGAACCGGTCGGCGTTCTTGGACACTCCACCGCCGATGATGAACAGCCCGGGCGAGAACAGGCGGTTGATCGCGTGGAGATGCTCGTCCAGGTCGGTGGCCCAGGCCTTCCACGACAGGCCTCGCCGGGTCCGCGCCGCGGCGGCCGATCGTCGCTCGGCGTCGCGGCCCCGGATCTCCATGTGGCCGAGCTCCGTGTTGGGCACCAGGCAGCCATCCACGAACACGCCCGACCCGGTGCCGGTGCCGAGGGTCAGGACGATCACCGTCCCCATCTTGCCGACCCCGGCCCCGAAGCGCATCTCCGCCAGACCCGCGGCGTCGGCGTCGTTGACCATCCATACCCGTCGCCGGAGTGCCTTCTCCGTGGCCGCGTCGGCATCGAAGCCGACCCAGCCGGGATCGATGTTGGCCGCCGTCCTCGTGACTCCGTCCACGACGACACTCGGTACGCCGACGCCGGCCGGCACGTCGGACCCGATTCCGGTGGCCTTGGCCAGCCGGGTCACCAGCCGAGCGATCGTCCTGATCACGGCATCGGGCGTGGACGGCTGGGGCGTGATGACCCGGAGGCGGTCGCTGACCAGTCGTCCGTCGGCAACATCCACCACACCGGCCTTCACGCCGCTGCCGCCGACATCGACCCCGATCGCCAGTCTCGGGTCGGCCATCAGAAGTAGTTGACCGTGATCCCGCCGTCGACCACGAAGTTCGCACCGTTCGTCCAACGGGATTCGTCGGAGGCGAGGTAGATCGCGACGTTGACGATCTCCTCCGGCTTCCCGAACCGGCCGCTCGGGTTGCGGGCAAGCCGGATCCGTTTCGCCTCCTCGTCCTTGACCAGCCAGTCCATGAGCAGGGGCGTCTCGATCGGGCCCGGTGAGATCGAGTTCGAGCGGACCCCCTGCGGGGCGAACTGGACGGCCAGCGACCGGGTGAGCGACAGCACCGCGCCCTTGGAAGCGGTGTACGCGTCCTGGGGCACGCTGCAGCCGAGGAGCGCGACGAAGCTCGCCACGTTGATCACCGATCCCGAACCCTGGTCGAGCATTTTCGGGATCGCGTACTTGCAACCCAGGAACACGCCGCGGACGTTGACTGCCATCACCCTGTCCCACGTGTCGACGTCGGTGTCGACCACCGAGTGGTCGGCCGCGGGCATGATCCCGGCGTTGTTGTACAGGGCGTCGACGCGGCCGTAGGTCGCGACGGCGTGCTCGACCATCCGTCGCGCCTGGTCCTCGTTCGAGACGTCGGCAACGACGGCGCTGGCCTCACCACCGGCCGCCCGGACGTCCGCAGCCGCCGACTCGGCCGCCTCCTCGGTGACGTCCGCGAGGACGACCTTCGCCCCCTGGTCGGCGAACAGGCGGGCAGCCGTCCTGCCCATCCCGCTCGCGCCGCCGGTGATGATCGTGACCTTGCCGTCCAGGCGCATCGGTGACTCCTGCTAGCGGAAGTAGCCGGTGAGGTCGAGGATCGCGTCGGTCCGGTTGCTTGGCGCGGCCCCGTAGATGTACGTGACCACCCCCGACGCAAGTGCCGCGAACACGCCGTTGGCGCGGGTGTCGCCCTTCGGGAAGTTGATCGTCGACGTATCAGGCGGGATGGTGGACGACGTGGTGATCGACAGGTAGCCCTTCTGGGTCTGGTTGACGACGGTCAAGTTTCCCGTGATCCCGTCAGCACCCGAGGGCAGGAACTGGGCTCCGGCGAGGGCCTGGGTGCGCGGCGTGTTGCCGGCGAGCTTCCCAACGAGCCCGATGCCCATGCGCGTGTCCAGACGCCTGGTGGGTTCGATCGGGAACCACGACGCACCACTGGGATCGCTGGTGAAGCAGCCCGTGAGGTCGAACAGGATGTCGGCCTGGGAGACCGTGGTCGACGACGCGAACGTGGCGCTGAGAAGACCACCCGCGCCCACCTGCACCGCGATCCCGTTGGCGCGCGTGTCGCCGACCGGGAAGTTGATCGTGGACACGTCG
>DATBLH010000015.1:0-30498 GCA_036555445.1 Candidatus Limnocylindrales bacterium | reverse complement strand
TCGGGGCGTGGACAAGGTGGCGTTCACGGGTTCAACGGAGATTGGCAAGAAGATCGCCAAGGGCGTGGCGGGCACGGACAAGGCCCTCACGCTCGAGCTCGGCGGCAAGGCGGCCAACATCGTGTTCGAGGACGCGGCGCTGGACCAGGCGGTCGAGGGAATCGTCAACGGGATCTACTTCAACCAGGGCGAGGTGTGCTGCGCCGGGTCCCGGCTGCTGGTCCAGGAATCGGTGGTCGAGCCGCTGATCGGCAAGCTCAAGGACCGTCTGGCCACGATCCGCGTGGGCGACCCGCTGGACAAGAACACGGACGTGGGCGCGATCAACTCGCGCGCCCAGTTGGAGAAGATCACCGAGCTCGTGGAGGCGGGGCGGGCCGAAGGCGCCGAGATGTATCAGCCGGCGTGCGACCTCCCCGACCGCGGCTACTTCTTCCGACCGACGCTGTTCACGAATGTCGCCCAGAGCCACCGGATCGCGCGCGAGGAGATCTTCGGCCCGGTGCTTTCGGTGCTGACGTTCAGGACGCCGGACGAGGCGGTCGAGAAGGCGAACAACACGCCCTACGGTCTGTCCGCCGGCGTGTGGACGGAGAAGGGAAGCCGGATCCTCTCGATGGTGCGGCGGATGAAAGCAGGCGTCGTGTGGGCGAACACGTTCAATCGCTTCGACCCGTCGTCACCGTTCGGCGGTTACAAGGAGTCGGGCTACGGGCGTGAAGGCGGGATGCACGGGCTCCACGCCTACGTGCGGCTCGATCCTCGCTGATGGCGGGGGATCGGCGGATCGGCGTCCGCAAGACGTACAAGCTGTACATCGGAGGCGACTTCCCACGCAGCGAGTCGGGGCGGTCGTATGTCGTGCGCGCGGCCGACGGGTCACCGCTCGCGAACGCCGTCCGCGGCTCACGCAAGGACCTCCGGGATGCGGTCCGGGCCGCTCGAAAGGCGTTCCCCGGCTGGGCCGACAAGACCGCGATGAACCGCGGTCAGGTCCTGTACCGGGTGGCCGAGCTGATGGAGGGTCGCCGGGACCAGTTTGTGGCGGAAGTCGCCCAGGCCGAGGGCCTGCCGGAGGGGCCCGCGCGGGAGCGCGTGGATCGCGCGATCGATCGCTGGGTCTGGTACGCCGGTTGGGCCGACAAGATCGGCCAGGTCCTGGGCAGCAGCAACCCGGTGGCGGCGCCGTACTTCAACTTCACGATCCCCGAGCCGACGGGGGTCGTGGGCATGGTCGCCCCGGAGGCGTCCTCGCTGCTCGGCCTCGTCAGCCGCCTGGCTCCGCCCCTGGTGGCCGGCAATGCGGTCGTCATGCTCGCTTCCGAGTCGCGCCCGCTTCCGGCCGTCACGCTGTCCGAGGTGCTGGCAACGTCCGACGTCCCGGGTGGCGTGGTGAACATCCTGACCGGCTTCCGACGTGAGCTGGTGCCCGTCCTCGCCGCCCATGTCGACGTCGACACCCTCGACGTGTGGGGCGTCCCGGACGCCATGCGGCCCGACGTCGAGTCGACCGCCGCCGACAACGTCAAGCGGCTCGCCCGTCGACCCGCGGGAACCACCGACGCCCGCTTCGACTGGCTCGACGATCGCGCGTCGGAACGACCCGAGTGGATCGCCGCGTATCTCGAGATGAAGACGGTCTGGCACCCGATCGGGGTGTGACCGAGCCCATCCGCGACGTTCGCGGTCTGGGTGCGGGCCTTCGCCGGAACGGCCTCGCACTCGCGGTCGGCGGGCTGCTCCTGGCCGGTCTGTGGCTCCTCCCGGACCTGGCGCCCCCGCCTTCGAGCGCTGCGCCCGTCGACCTGTTTCGCGGCCGGCTCGTCGAGCGTCTCGACCCGGGAGTCGATGGGACCGGTCCCGACGCCAGGGTGCAGATCCTCGACGGCTCGCGCAAGGGCGAGACCCTCGACGCCTATCTCGAGGGCCCGTCAGGCCAGCAGCAGGTCCCGCTCTACGAGCCCGGTGACGAGGTGATCGTCAGTGTCAGCGGCGACAACGAGTCGGGGACGTTCGTGGCCGTGTCGGACCGGTGGCGCATCCCGACCCTGGCGTTGCTGGTCGGGATCTTCGCGCTCGGGGTGACCGTCGTCGGGGGCTGGCGCGGCGTCCGCTCGCTCCTTGCCCTGGCGCTCACACTGGGGGTCGTCGTCCGGATCGTCGTTCCCCTCTTGCTCGCCGGCTGGGACCCCATTCCCCTGGCCATCGTGGCCGCAACCGGGGTCACGCTCGTGACCCTCGTCCTCACCGAGGGGCTGCGTCCGGCCACGTTCGCGGCTGCCGGCGGTACCTTCGCCGCGCTCGCCCTGACGGGCTTCCTGGCGAGCACGTTCAACGCCCTCGCCCGGTTCACGGAGCTCCAGGGCCAGGGCGATCTCGTCTTCCTCCAGAATATCGGTGTCGAGAATCTCGACCTCGGGGGATTGCTCCTTGCGGCGGTGATGCTCGGCGCGCTGGGCGTGCTCGACGACGTTACGGTGACCCAGGCCGCGGCGGTCCAGGAGCTCCACGAGGCCGATCCCGGCGCCCCGCGGGCCCGCCTGTTCGGGCGAGCGATGAATGTCGGGCGATCTCACATCGCGGCCACCGTCAATACGCTCGTGCTTGCCTATGTCGGCGCGTCGCTTCCGCTCCTTGTCCTGTTTGCTGCCGGCCACCAGGATCCGCTCCTCATCAGCTCGGGTGAGATCGTTGCCGTGGAGGTGGTCCGCGCGATCGTCGGCAGCATCGGGATCGTGGCCGCGGTCCCGCTGACCACGATCATCGCGGTCATGTTCATCGAGCCGCCGCCCGGGTAGGGCAGGCAGTGCCAACGCACCAGTCAGTACCAAACGTTCAGTATTGACTGAATCTTCAGAAAGGACTAGTGTCTCGATGTGAACGACGAGGGAGCCGCGTTCGTCGAGGCCATGGGCCAGTTCCTGGGCTCCTCGGGCATGACGCCGATGGCCGGTCGCGTCTGGGGCTACCTCCTGATCTGCGACCCACCCGAGCAGACGGCCGGCGAGATCGCCGCCGAGCTGCACGCGAGTCGCGGCGCCATCAGCGGCAGCGTGCGTCTGCTGGAGGCGGCGATGTTCGTCCGCCGGACCCGGAAACGCGGCGACCGCCGCGAGTACTTCAGCGCCCCGCCGGGAACGTTCACGACGTTTGCCATGAACGCGGGCGCCATCTATCGCCGGTTGCGGGTGATCCTCGAGCACGGCCTCGAGTCGCTCGGCGACAAGCCGCCGCCGCTGCGTGCGCGACTGGAGGAAGCCCTCGACGTGGTCCGTCACGTCGAGCGCGAGATCCCCGCGACGCTCGAGCGTTTCGTGGCCGATCGAGCGGCCAACACCGGGAACGCCCTCTGATCCCGTGCAGGAAGGACCGCATGAACACCGTCATTCAAACCGAAAAGCTCACCAAGTCCTACGGTTCGCACCGCGGGATCATCGAGGTCGATCTCGAGATCCGGGAAGGGGAGGCATTCGGCTTCCTGGGCCCCAACGGCGCCGGCAAGACGACGATGATCCGGACCCTGCTCGACCACATCCGGCCGACGAGCGGGCGGGCGACGATCTTCGGGATCGATACGACGGTGGATCCGGTCGCGATCCATCGCCGGCTGGGCTACCTGCCGGGCGAGTTCACGCTGTACGACAAGCTCACGGGCGGCCAGACCCTGGACTACTTCGCGAACCTCCGTGGGGGTGTCGACAGGCAGTACCAGGCGGACCTCGTCACGCGTCTCGATGTCGACCCGTCGCGCAAGTTCCGCGAGTACTCCAAGGGCAACAAGCAGAAGATCGGGCTCATCGTCGCCCTTCACCACCGGCCTGACCTGCTGCTGCTCGATGAGCCGACGTCCGGGCTTGATCCGCTCGTCCAGCAGGAGTTCTACTCCGTGATCCGGGAGGCCAAGGCCGAGGGCCGGACCGTGTTCCTCTCGTCCCACATCCTGTCCGAGGTCGAGCGGACCTGCGATCGGGTGGCGATCATCCGCGACGGCCGGCTTGCCCGTGTCGATCGCGTCGAGGGGCTCCGTGACCTGGCCCATCACCAGGTGGAGCTCGTGTTCAGCGGGCCCGTGCCCGCATCGGCGTTCGAGGCGTTGCCCGGCGTGAGCGAGGTGGTCACCCAGGACCACACGCTGCGGATGCGCGTGTCGGGCAGCATCGCGCCGCTTGTCCAGGCTGCCGCGAGATATGACCTGGCCGACTTCATCAGCCGCGAGCCATCGCTGGAGGAGACATTCCTCGCCGAGTACGGCCGGGCGGCTGCGGAGGTGGCCGGGTCATGAGCGCCGTCGGCCACGCGTCGCCATCCACCACCCCTGCCTGGACCCGGATCTACGGCCTCGGCAGCATCTTCGCCAAGACCGTCCGGGATTCGCGGCGGGCCACGATCGTCTCTGCGGCATTGCTGGCGCTCGTGTTCCTCGGTGTCAGCCGGGCGATCGTCACCGAGTTCGACACCCCAGAGTCGCGGGTCGAGCTGGAGAACATCGTCAACGCGGTGCCGCCGATCCTCCAGGGTCTGGCGGGCAAGATCGTCAACGTCGGCACCCTGGGCGGTTACCTCCAGTACAAGTACGGCGTGTTCTTCCCACTCGTCCTGAGCCTGTGGTCGATCCTCGCCCTGTCGGGCACGCTCGCCGGGGAGACACAGCGGGGCAGCCTGGAGTTCGTGGCCGCCACCGGCCGGTCGCGACGCCGGGTCGCGCTGGAGAAGCTGTCGGGCCATGTCCTGATGCTCGGCCTCGCCGTCCTGGTGGCGTTCGTGTCGATCGCGATCGCCGGGCGGTCCTATGCCGTGTTGCCCGGCGACGAGATCAGCGTGCTCTCGGCGTTCGCGTACTCGGTCTGGCTGGGGCTGCTCGCCCTCGCTGCCGGGTCGCTCGCGTTCGCACTCGGCCCATTCGTGGGGCGCGGCGCGTCGGCGGGGATCGCCGGCTTCGTGACCTTCGCCGGCTTCATCCTCAACGGCTACCAGGCACCGGTCCCGGACCTTGCGCCGTTCGCCAACCTCACCTGGTGGGGCTGGACATCGAACCACGTGGCGCTGGCCGGCCAGTACGACTGGCCGTCCGTCACCCTCGTCGCGGTCGTGACGGTCGTCCTGTTGGCTGTCGGCATCGAGGCGTTCGCTCGCCGCGACATCGGCGTAACGACCGCGATCCCGGCGCCGTCGATGCCCAGGCTCCTGCTCGGGCTGGACGGTCCGATCGGGCGCTCGATCAGCACGAGCTTCGGGTCGGCGATCGCGTGGGGCCTCGGGATCGGGTTCTTCGGGCTTGCGCTCGGGGGCTCCGCGAGCGGATTCATGGACCAGCTGGCGAACTCCCCGCAGTTCATCGAGCTCCTGGAATCGGTTTTCCCGGGGATCGACTACGCGTCGGCGGGTGGCTTTCTGCAGCTGCTGTTCGTGGAGTTCGGTGTGATCCTGGCTGGGCTCGCCGCGGCCACCTTCGTCGCCGGCTGGGCCTCGGACGAGACGTCGGGGCGGCTGGAGATGGTGCTCGCGGCCCCGCTGTCGAGGCGGCGCTGGGCGGTCGCCGGCGGCACGGGCATGCTCGTCAACGTCGGCGTCTTCGTGGCGCTCACCGCCACGGGGATCGGCCTGGGCGTGGCGACCACCGGGAGCGACGTCGGGACTCCGGTCCTGGGATCGCTCGTCCTCGGCGCCTACGCAGCCGCGCTGATCGGCGTCGGTCTCGCCGTGGGCGGTCTGATCGGCACGCGGTTCGCGGCTCCGGTCGTGGTCGTGTTCGTGACGGTTACCTGGTTCGTCCAGCTGCTGGGACCGCTCCTCGGGTTGCCCGAGCCGGTGCGCCAGCTCGCGCTGACCTCGCACTATGGCCAGACCATGGTCGGCGTGTGGGACGCAGCCGGCATCGTTGCTTCGGCCGTGCTGGCGATCGGAGGCATCGCCGTGGGCGCCTGGGGGTTCACTCGACGGGACCTGCTGCGCTGACCTGAGACCGGGCCCTCCGCCCGCGTCGGCGGAGGCCACATCCGCCGGCTCCCGCCGTGACAATGGGAGACGTTGGATGCGTTCGTCTTCGTCCTGGTCGCGGGTGCCGCGGTCCTCCACGCCACCTGGAACGTCCTGCTCAAGACTGCCGGCGACCCACTGCGGGCGGCGACGATCGGGATGCTCGCGGGCGGGGCCGTCCTCATCCCCGGAGCGACCGTCGGCTGGTTCCTGATCGGCCGGCCGCCGTTCCCCGTCGAGGCGCTCGTCCTCGGGGTGGGGTCGGGCGTCCTGGAGGCGGTCTATTTCATCTTCCTGTCCGCGGCCTACCGCCGGGGAGACCTTTCGGTCGTCTATCCGATCGCGCGTGGGACCGGCGTGTTCCTCGCGGTGATCCTCGGGGTGACCGTCCTCGGCGAGCGCCCCGGGATCCTGGGCTGGGCGGGGATCGTCGCCCTCCTGATCGGCCTGCTCGCGCTCCAGCGACCGTGGCGCTCCCTGCGCCGGCGCTCCGGTGACGGCCTGGATCCCGCGGTGGGCTTCGCCCTCCTGACGGGGGTCACCATCGCCAGCTACTCGACGGTGGACCGCACGGGTGCCCGGCTGATCGAGCCCTGGCTGTACGCGGCGCTCCTGTGGGCGACCACGGCGGTCGTCCTCGTGGCGTGGCGGGCGGCCCGTGGCAACGCGACGGACGACCCACTCAATCTACCGAGGGCCGTGCTCGGCGGTTTGCTGACGCTGGCGGCCTACCTGCTCGTCCTCGTCGCGTTCCGGCTGGCGCCGCTGACGGCGGTGGCTCCGCTGCGGGAGTCGGCGATCGTGCTCGCCTCGGGCTGGGGGGCGTTCCGGCTCGGGGAGGCGTCGGGCCGGCGCGCGATTGCCGTCCGGCTTGGAGCGGCGGCGGTGATTGCCGTGGGGGCGGCGCTGCTCGCGCTCGATCGCTAGGGCGATCCGGCCGCGCGCTCCGGGTTCGTACCACCGAACAAGCGCCGCGTGCCACGATTGCTGTTGACGAGCGCGGCGCCGCCGAGGACCAGGCCGGTCCCGAGGACCACCCGCGCGTCGATCGCCTCGTGGAGGACGAGCGCCCCGAGCGTGATCCCGACGATCGGCAACAGGTAGGCGACCATCGAGGTCCGGGTTGCCCCCCAATTCTGGAGCGTCCGGAAGAACGCCAGGTACGCGAGCCCGGAGCCGAGCAGGCCAAGCCAGGTCACGGCGAACACCGGATTGCCGAGCAGGTCGAAGCCGGCAACCGGTACGGTGACGAGGGTCATCTCGAACGGATCCTCGAGCAGGAGGGCGAGCGCCCCAGTGATCACGAACGCGAACGCCACCTGGAACAGCGCCGGGATCATCGGACGCAGGCCGCGCACGTTGCGCCGGGCGTAGACCGCGCCCACGGCATAGGACACGGCCGACCCCACCAGGGCGAGCTCCGCGCCCAGGTCTCCGCCAGACCCTGAGAGCCCGTGAGACGTCACCATGACCACCCCGGCAAAGCCGATGACCAGGCCGACCACCCGGTTGAGCGTGATCGGTTCGTCGGGCAGCGCGAGGGCGGCGATCACGATCGCGAACAGCGGCACCGTCGCATTGAGGATCGCCGCCAATGCCGACTCCACGGATTGCTCGGCCCAGGTGATCAGGAAGAACGGGACCACGATGTTGAACACCCCCATGAACAGCAGGTGGCCGTACGTCCCGATGGTTCGCGGCAGCGGCTCACGCGCGACGGCGACGACTGCCACCAGGAGCGTGAGCCCGATCCCCAGGCGGAGGGCGATCAGCGTGAACGGCTCGAAGGTCGCCACGCCGATCTTGATGAACAGATACGACGACCCCCACATGAAGCCGAGGGCAAGGAACAGCAGCCAGTCGACGACCGACGATCGAGCATTCATGGGCCGCCATGATACCGGACCTTGGCCTACCGCCTTAGGCCAAGCGGCCCGACGAGCCGCCCCTGCGGCTTGCCGCCTGACGCCCGTGTAGGCTCCCGTTCGATGACGACCGATACCGTTCAGGACCTCGAGACGGCGCTCGATACGCGGTTCCCCGACGTGGTGGACCGGGGTGCGACCGGGGCGATCGTCCGCTCTCCCGGGCGGGTCAACCTGATCGGCGAGCACACCGACTACAACGAAGGGCTCGTGATGCCCGCAGCGATCGATCGCGAGATCCGGGTGGCGTGGGTGCCCACCGACGATCGCCGGGTCGAGATCGAGCTCCTCGCGACAGGGGAACGGGCCGGCTTCGACCTGGATGCGATCCGTCCCGCAGGCGGCGCATGGATCGACTATGTCGCCGGGGTGGCATGGGCGCTGTCGGTGGCCGGCGTCGAGACCCACGGATTCCGAGCCGTCCTCGCCAGTGACCTCCCCGCCGGCGCCGGGTTGTCATCCTCGGCCGCACTTGAGCTCGCCGCCGCATGGGCGTTGTCGAACGGTCGACCGTCGATGCCGCCGATGGACCTGGCGAGGCTGGCCCAACGCGCCGAGAACGAGTACGTGGGGGTCCGCTGCGGTCTCATGGACCAGTTCTCCGTGGTTCACGGGATCGCTGGATCCGCGCTGCGGCTCGACTGTCGATCGCTCGACTGGCGACCGGTCCGGCTTCCGGCCGGCCTCGCCCTGGTCGTGTGCCACTCGGGGGCGAGGCACTCCCTGGCCGGATCCGCGTACAACGATCGGCGTGCCGACTGCGAGCGGGCCGTGGCGCAGATCGCGGACCGGGAAGGTGACGCGATCCGATCGCTTCGGGACGTCGACGACGCGATGCTCGAGCGGAATCGGGATCGGCTGGATGACACGGCGTACCGCCGCGCACGCCACATCGTGGACGAGAATGCGCGGGTGATGGCAACCGAGCACGCATTCGAGACGGATGACCTGAACGCGATCGGCCGCTTGTTCGCCGCGTCCCACGCGAGCCTGCGCGACCTGTACGAGGTCAGCTCGGACGCCCTCGACTCGCTCGTGGAGATCGCGAGCGGCGTGGACGGTGTGGTCGCGGCGCGCCTGACCGGCGCCGGGTTCGCCGGCTGTACCGTGAATCTCGTCCATCCGTGGGCGGTCGCCGCGTTCCGCGCGGCGGTGGAACGCGAACATCCCCGTCGCACGGGACTCACGCCCCTCGTCCTTGAGGTCGAGGCCACCGACGGAGTGGGACTCGCGACTGGGCAACCGAACGGGGCGGAGCCGGACAGATGAAACGAATCCTTGGGGTGGTCGCGTTGTTCGCGCTCGTTGCCGCGTGCACGCCGGCCGCGTCGTCGGCGCCCACGATGTCGGCAAGTCCGTCCTCGAGTGCCGGCGGGAGCGCATCGGTCGCGCCGACGGCGACGGCCAACCCGTCGCCGGGCGCGAGCTCCACGGCGAGCCCATCCGCGTCACCCACGGCGACGCCCGAACCGACAACCGCGCTGGGCGACTTCACGTGCGACCTGCCGGTGACGCTGCCGGCCTCCACCGATCGGGCGCAGATCACCGACGTCCGGGTGGGTCGCCACGGCTCGGGCCCGACCGGCTACGACCGGATCGTGTTCGAGTTCCAGGGCCAGGGCATCCCCGAATTCCGGCTCCGTGTGGGTCGGCCGCCGTTCACGTTCGATCCGAGCGGCCTGCCGATGTCGGTGCGCGGGCAGGCATTCCTGGTGATGGTCCTCCAGGGCGGCACCGGGATCACACCGAATGGTCGCGAGACCTACACAGGACCGACCACGTTCACGCCGCGATTTCCCCGCCTTCGTCAGCTCCGCCAGGCAGGCGATTTCGAGGCAGTCAGCGAATGGGTCGCCGGCCTCGGCGGCCGAGCGTGCTACCGGCTGGACGTATTCACGGACCCGACCCGGATCGTCCTCGACCTCCAGCACCCCTAGGACGCGGAGCCCGATCCCGAGCGGATGCGGGCCACGGCGTCCCGCCATCGGTCGCGCATCGTGCGCCGCCATGATTCGGTCGCCTGGGGCTCGAACATGCGCGCCGGCGGATTGAGCCCGGAGAGTTCGTCGAGGCTCGACCACAGACCGGTCGCCAGCCCGGCGACGAGCGCGGCGCCGAGAGCCGTGGTCTCGGCGATCGACGAGCGCACGACCGGGCGACCGAGGAGGTCGGCCTGGAGCTGAAGCAGGAGGTCGTTGCCGGCGGCTCCGCCATCGGCGCGAAGCGTCCGGAGTCGGGGTGCACCGCCGGCCTCCAGCGCCTCCACGAGATCCACCGTCTGCTGGGCGATCGCCTCGAGGGTTGCCCGGGCGAAGTGCGCGGCGCTGGTCCCGGCGGTGATTCCCAGCACGGCGCCGCGAGCATCCGGATCCCAGTACGGAGCGCCCAGCCCAGCGAACGCGGGAACGACCGTGACACCACCCGCATCGGGAACGCTCGCCGCAAGCGCCTCAACAGACGCCGCGTCCGGGATCATTCCGAGCGCGTCGCGCAGCCAGCGCACGGCGGCTCCGGCCACGAACACACTGCCCTCGAGCGCATAGCTCGTCCCCTGCGACCCGAGGGTCCAGCCCAGAGTGGCGAGAAGCCCGGGTGGGGGAGCTGGAACGTCGGCCCCGGTCGTCATCAGCAGGAAGCAACCGGTCCCGTAGGTGTTCTTCGCCTCACCGAGGGCGAAGCACCCCTGTCCGAACAGGGCCGCCTGCTGATCTCCGAGGATCCCTCGGATGGGGATCGGCGCGCCCAGCCAGGCCGCGTCCACCTCGCCGAAGTCGCCGTCGCTCGAGCGGATCTCGGGCAGGGCGGCGAGCGGCACACCGAACGTCTCCCCGAGCGAGGTCGACCAGCCGCGGTCATGGAGATCGAACAGGAGGGTCCGGCTGGCGTTCGACGGGTCGGTCGCGAAGACGTGGCCACCGGTGAGCCGGTCCACGAGCCAGCTGTCGACGGTGCCGAGACGAATGTCGCCGGCGGCAGCCCGATCGCGGCCGTCCGGGATGGCGTCCAGCAGCCAGGCCATCTTCGTCGCGCTGAAGTAGGGGTCGAGGAGCAGCCCGGTCCGTTCGCGGACGGGCGATTCCACGCCGGCCGCTTGGAGCTCCGCGCAGCGGTCGGCGGTGCGCCGGTCCTGCCACACGATCGCCGGCGACAGTGGCGTGCCAGCCACGTCCCAGGCCACGGTCGTCTCCCGCTGGTTGGTGATCCCGAGCGCTCCGATCGCGGACGCCTCGGCTCCGGCCGCGGCGAGCGCTTCCCGAGCCGCCGCGACCTGGGTCTCGAGGATCTCCAGCGGATCCTGCTCCACCCATCCGGGACGCGGATAGGTCGCCGGCAGCTCGACCTGGCCGAGGCCGCGGATCCTCGCCCGGGCGTCGAACACGATCGCCCGCGAGGAGGACGTGCCCTGGTCGAGGGCGAGGAGGAGCTCGGGCTCGGTCACGCGGCTCAGGCTTCCTCGGACTCGAGGACGAACACCCGGGCCGTGAAGTCGCCGTCGGCCGCCGAGGGTGCCGCGAGGGCCAGCCCAGCGCCCATCAGGTCGTCCCCGCCGCGACGGATCGGCGTTGGTGCCGGTTCGGGCCAGGAGGACACGCGGTACGTCCGGCTCGGATCGAGTCCCCGAAGGCGCAGCCATCCGGCTCGCCCGGTGGGTCGATTCAACACCCGGTAGTGAGCAACGATCGCCGTCCTCGCGCCGTCGGCGACGACCATCCATGCCGTCTCGTTCCCGTCGCCCTCGAATGGACTCTGCAACCGGACGAAGCGGCCGAACTGGAACAGGTCTCGCCAGCCCTTGTAGAACGCAACCTGTTCTGCGACCTCCCGACGCTCGTCATCCGTGAACGAGGTGGGGTCCAGCTCGTACCCGAAGGCGCCGAAGAAGGCCACCGCCGCGCGAGCGGAGAGCGACGTGACCCGGCCGACCTGATGGTTGGGCACCGCCGACACATGGGCGCCCATCGAGCTCTGTGGGTAGACGATCGATGTGCCCCACTGGATCCGCAGCCGTTCCACGGCGTCCGTGTCGTCGCTCGTCCAGCCCTGTGGCGCGAACGCCAGGATCCCGGGATCGAACCGGCCGCCACCGCCGGCACACGACTCGAACAGGATCTCCGGGAATGCCGTCGTCAGGCGCCGATAGAGGTCGTACACGCCGAGGATGTAGCGGTGGAAGAACTCGCCCTGCCGGTCCGGCGGGAGGGACGGCGACCAGGGCTCGGTGATGTTCCGGTTCATGTCCCACTTCACGTACGAGATGGGCGCGGAACCCAGGACCTCCGACAGCACTCCGAACACGTGATCGACCACCTCGGTCCTGGAGAGGTCGAGCACGAACTGCTGGCGTGACGGGGTTCGCGGGCGACCGGGAACTCCGATCGCCCATTCCGGGTGCTCCTCGAACAGCCGGCTGCGTTCGCTGATCATCTCGGGCTCGATCCACAGCCCGAATCGGAGTCCGATGGCCTCGACCTTGCGCGCCAGGCCATCGACGCCGTCGGGCAACTTCCGCCGATCGACGAACCAGTCGCCGAGCGAGGTGGTGTCGTCGTCTCGCTTGCCGAACCAGCCGTCGTCGAGGACGAGCAGCTCCATCCCGAGGTCCCGGGCGGCGTTCGCGATCTCGAGCAGCTTCGGCTCGTCGAAGCCGAAGTAGGTCGCCTCCCAGTTGTTGATGAGGACCGGGCGGGGCCGATCGCGCCATGACCCGCGGGCGAGGCGCCCGCGGAAGAGGCTGTGGTAGGTGTCGCTCAGACCGCCGAAGCCGGTGCCGGACCACGCCATGACGGCCTCGGGGGCCTGGAACTCGGCGCCGGGCTCGAGGAGCCAGGAGAAGGTCTCGGGCTCGATCCCGACCCGCAACCGGGCTGTGTCGAACGAGTCCACCTCCACCTCGGCCAGGAAATTTCCCGAGTACACGAGGCTGACCCCCAGCACGTCGCCGTGCTCCTCCGTGCTCGACGGCCGTGCGAGGGCCAGGAACGGGTTGTGCTGGTGGCTCGACGCCCCGCGCCGGCTGGACACCGACTGGTGGCCGGGTGCCAGTCGCCGGACGACCGGATGACGCTCGCGTGCCCAGGCACCGCTGAGGTGGACCAGCGTCCAGTCCGCGTCGGGGAGGTCGAGCGACGCGCTCATCACGGTCTCGAGCCGGATCGCAGCCGAGCCCGCGTTCCGGACGCGGACGCTCCGCGTGACGGCCGCGACCTCCGAGAAGATCGTGTACCGGAGGCGCAGCTCGAGACCGCTGGGGTCGTCGCGGAGCAGGACGTCCACGGTAGCCGCTTCATGCTCCGACTCCACGTACGTGGCCGGAAGGCCGTCGAGACCGGGCTTCCCGCGGCGGATCTCGTGACCCGCGTAGGCGAGCTGGAGCACGGACGACCCATCGGCGGTGGTGGCGGCCAGGGCCGGGATCCGGAAGTCACCTGTTCCGGTGACCGGGTATTCGAGCGCGACCGGTGCCCCGACCCGATTGGCGAACCCACGGAACTCGCCCGGCCCCAGGTGCCGGTACGAGCGATCGCCGCCCAGCGGGGCACCGAGGTAGCGGTGCCCGAGCGAGCCGTCCTCGAGGACCCCGACGACGTAGCTCAGGCGCTCGCTGCGCAGGTGGAGCTGGCGGTCGTCGGGCCGCCACTCGATCGAGGCGGTCATCGGTGAGCGTTCCCGATCGTCCACGACCAGCGATACGTTCCGGGTCCAACGAGATAGCCCGGGAGCGTGTCCGGTCCACAGCTCGCCGTCCCGAGGCCGCGATGCGCCGCATCGAGGTGGACGATCGTCTCCGGGCGCCTCACGAGCTCGACGTCGTGGGTGGCGGTCGCCAGGTCGGCAGCCCGGAAGTGGGTCGCCGACACCTGGGCCGCCGGCTCGAATGTCAGCCGCAGCCCGCCCTCGTCGCCGCGGAGCTCCAGCCAGCGAACCTCGGCGCGGCCACCGTTCTCCTGGGGCTTGACATAGGGGGTCGCGGCCTCGCTCACGGTCGTCGTCCAGCGGCCCACGCGGGCGCCGCGCTTGCGGTCGGGATAGCTCTCGTGCGGGCCTCGTCCGAACCACGTCATCCCCTCCAGGCCGGGGATGGTCTCGAGCACCGTGCCCACGCGGCCGAGATCCGCGAGCTCGTCCGGGATGACGGCGGTCTCCTCCACGCGGATCGCACCTCCGTCGAGGGTCGTGAGCCGCTGTTCATGGCGCACGAGGTGCCCGCCGCTGGTTCGCAGCTCGGCTCTCACGACGACGCCGCGGTCGTCGCGCTCGATCCCGACCACGGTCCGCGCCAAGCGGTCGACACCCCAGGCCGTCCATGCCGCGCCGACGCCGGCGATCCGGTCGTTGTCCGTCGGCGCGCGCCACAGGCAGAGCTCCGGCGGACTCGCGAGGAGAGGATGCGTGAGGCGGCCCTCCCCGTCGAGCGGCGCCGCTCCGGATTCCGATCCACGGGGTGACGCGTCTCCGCCGACGCGGTACTGCGACCAGCCCACCTCGTGCCCCTCCGGGGCCCACGGCGATTCGGCGGCCGTGCGGAAGGTCACCGTGAGCCAGCGCTCGCCGGGGCCATCGTCCGATCGACCCACCTCCGGGATCTTCACGATCGCGCTCGCGCCGGGCCGGACGGCGGGCAAGGAAACAGGTCCGCCACCCATTCGCTCGCCGTCGGCGGCGATCTCCCACTCCGCCCGGAGCCAGCCCAGGTCGCGGAACGGATCGCGGTTCTGGATCTCCAGCTCGCCGCCGGCGAGCATCTCGGGCGTCGCCACGGCGCGGGCCGGGGCCGCCAGCTGCCGATGCTCCCACAGGGCGGGCTTCGGACGCCGGTCGGGGAGCACGAGACCATCGATGCAGAAGTTGCCGTCGTTGGGCACGTCGCCGAAGTCGCCGCCGTAGGCCCATCGCCGACCGCCATCCGGGAGCTGCTGGACGAGTCCGTGGTCCCACCACTCCCAGATGAAGCCGCCCTGGAGCCCGGGTGTGCCCTCGATCGCGTCCCAGTACTCACCGAGCGTGCCGTTGCTGTTGCCCATCGCGTGCGAGTACTCGCACAGGATCAGCGGGTGGCGCTGCGCCCCGGAGCGGGCGTGCGCGACGATCGACGCGATCTCGGGATACATCGGGCAGGTGATGTCGCTGACGGTCTGGTCGCTCGTCCAGTCGAATCGGATCGCGCCCTCGTAGTGAAGCGGGCGGGACGGGTCGTAGCGTCGAAGCCACCCGGCCGCGGCGTCGTGGTTGGCGCCGTAGCCCGACTCGTTGCCCAGCGACCACGCGATCACCGACGGGTGGTTCTTGTCCCGCTCGGCCATCCGCGAGACCCGGGCCACCCACTGCCCGAGATAGCGGGTGTCGTCACAGAGCGTGCTCTGGAACGCGTGGGACTCGATGTCCGCCTCGTCGATCACGTACAGCCCGAGCTCGTCCGCGAGGTCAAGGAGGACCGGATCGTTGGGATAGTGCGACGTCCGGACTGCGTTGAAGCCGAACTGCTTCATCTGGACGAGGTCCGCGCGGATCGAGTCCTCGCCAACCACGCGGCCGGTGCGCTGGTCGAAGTCGTGGCGATTCACACCCCGCAGATAGACCCGCTGGCCGTTGATCAGGAGGTCCAGGCCACGGATCTCCACGCGGCGAAAGCCAACGCGGAGACGGCTTTCCTCGACGACCTTGCCGGCGGGCGAGCGAAGGCTCACCGTGAGCTGCCGGAGGTTCGGGATCTCGGCCGACCATGGCTCCACGCCCGGCACGTCGACCGTGAACTGCAGGAACCCTTCGCGCGGAGGCGACAGGCGCCTGGTGAGGTCGCTCCAGGCGGTCGCGCGCTCGGGATCCGGGAACGGGCCGCCCACGATGTGCTCGGTCATCAGGTCGGCGTCCGGGTCGCGCCAGTGCCACTCCGGCATCGCGGGCAGCGGCGCCTCCCCACGCAGGACGTGGCGCAGGCCCTCGAGCCGCGTTTCGACCGTCCAGCCGGCCACCGGCTCGTCCGCGAAGCCGACCGAGACCGCCAGGTCGAGGGTTCCCGTCTCGGCGTCGTCGGAGAGGCTGGCGATCGCCTTCACGTCCGCGAGATACACGTTGTCCGTGGCGTACAGGAACACGCTGCGGGTGATCCCGCCGTGCCACCACTGGTCCTGGTCCTCGACGAACGTGGCATCGGACCACTTGATGACGCGAAGGCTCACGGTATTCGTGCCCGGGTGGACGAACGCCCCGACGTCGAACTCGGCGGCCAGGTGGGAGTCCTTGCTCAGCCCCACGTCGTGGCCGTTGAGGGTCACGATCAGAACGCTCTCTGCCGCCCCCACGTGGAGCACGACCCGGCGGCCCACCCACCCGGCCGGGACGTCGAACTCGCGCTCGTAGATCCCGGTCGGGTTGTCCTCGGGGACATCCGGAGGCAGCCCCGGAAACGGCATCTGGACGTTCGTGTACTGGGGTCGGTCCCAGGTGTCCTGCATCGTCCAGCAGCCCGGGACCTCGATCTCGCGCCAGTCGGCCGTCGGCTCGCCGTCCGCCCGGTGGAGCAGCTGGAAGCGCCAGGTGCCGTCCAGACTCAGCCGATCGTCGTGGCGGAGGCTGTGCATCGGCAGACGGTTGACCGCCGTCAGCTCCGGGGCAACCCAGGGCCGATCGAGGGCCATGGCCACCGTCATCGTCCCCCTCCCGTGACGATCCGGCGGCTACCCCTTCGACGAGCCAAGGGAGAGGCCACGGACGAACTGTTTCTGGAGCGCGACGAACACGAGGATCGTGGGGATCGCGACGAGGATCGAGCCGGCGGCGAGCAGGTTGTTGTCCGAGAAGAACAGGCCCTGGAGGTTGTTGAGCGCCGACGTGATCGGCCGGCGGTCGCCGGACTTCATCAGCAGCAGCGCCCAGAAGAAGTCGTTGTAGATGAACGTGAACTCGAGGGTTGCCAGGGCAGCCAGCGCGGGCCGGCACAGCGGCAGGACCACCTTCCGGTAGATCGTCCATACCCCGGCGCCATCGACCACGGCCGCCTCGGTCAGCTCGTGCGAGATCGTGCGCATGTAGTTGCCCAGCACGAACACGCAGAAGCCGAGCTGGAACACGACGTGGATGAGGATGATCCCGGTGTACTGGTCGTAGAGCAGGCCGTTGTCGCTGAGTGGCTCGGGGATGCCCCTGATCAGGTTGTACAGCCGGAACAGCGGGACGATGATCACCTGCGGCGGGAGCAGGTTGCCGGCCGTGAATAGCATGAGCAGCCACAGGTTGAACCGGAACCTGAACCGGGTGAGCGCGAAGGCAAGCAGCGAGGCGATGAACAGGGTCAGGATCACGGACGGGATCGTGACCAGGAGCGTGTTCAGGTAGAAGTGGGGGAGCTCCGCCTGGTCCCAGGCGTCGACGTAGTTCTGGAAGTTCAGTGTCCCCGGCAGCGAGACGTACCCGCGGACCTGGGTGTCGCCGAACGGCCGCAGCGACGTGTACGCCGCCCACGCCAGCGGGAACAGCCAGATCCCGGACATCACGATCAGGAACACGTGGAGCGCGGCTCGCGACAGGGGAAGGCGGCGGCCGCGGATCCGGATCGTGCGCGGCGTTGCCACTGCCGCAGTCATCGGCGGTCCTCGCGCATCATCCGCGACAGGAACACCACGATCGGCCCCAGGGAGACGAGCAGCAGGATCACCGCGATCGCCGATCCGAAGCCGACCCGGTTCGACTCGCTGATGCTGTTGTTGGTGATCAGCGTCGACAGCAGCTCGAGGCCGTTCTTGCCGCGATTGATGATGTACGCGATATCGAACGCGCGCAGGGACTCGATCACGGTGACCACGACGATCACGACATTGATCGGTGCCATCACGGGGAACACGACACTGAAGAACGTCTGGCGCTCGCTGGCGCCGTCGACCTTGGCCGCTTCACGCAGGGTGGGATCGACGCTCTTGAGACCGGCCAGGTAGAGCACCATCACGTAGCCGACGTGGCGCCAGCTGGCGGCCACCAGGACGGCCCAGATGTTGAGCGACGGGTCGCCCAGCCAGGAGATGAGGTTGCCCTGCTCGGTCCGCCCCAGGACGTTGTTGATGAACCCCTGCTCGGGCGCGTACTGGAGCTGCCAGATGAAGCCGATGATCGCGAGCGACAGGACCACCGGCAGGTAGAGGATGCTCTGGTAGATCCGCGTACCGCGGAGCTCGCGATCGAGCAGGACGGCGAACAGGATGCCGACCGGCGTGGCCGCGAACATCAGGACGGCCAGCCACAGGATGTTGTGCGTGAGAGCTGGCCAGAAGAACGGATACGCCTGGAACAGGTTCTCGTAGTTCTTGGTGCCGATGAACTTGTCGGGCGTGATCGGGCCGATGCCGTTCCAGTTGGTGAACGAGAGGACGACCGAGGCGATCGTCGGCCCCCAGATCAGCGCCAGGTCGAGAAACAGCGGAAGGCCGATCATCGCGGCCAGGACCAGCTTGTCCCGTCGCGTCAGCAGGCTGTATCGGCTGCGTCGCTTCGCGCCGACGGACACACCCACCCCGCCGGTCGACTCCGGCAGGGCGGGTGACAGTCCGTCGCTCGTCCGATCGGCCACGGGGCAACCAGTCTAAGCCGATGCCGACGCGGCCCGGAGGCTACGTCAGAGCGTGTCCCAGAAGGTCTGGATCTTGCCCAGGAACGTATCGGGATCCTGGTCCGGGGTCTTGAGGAAGTCGAGCAGGAACGCCTGCATCCCGTTGGCCCCGGCGAAGTTCGGATTGGTGTCGCGGTCGAGGAACTGGGTGATCCGCTGGGCGTTCCCGATCAGCTCCGCGGCCTTCTGCTGGAGCGGCGTGTAGCCGCTGGTATCCGCGTTCTTGGACGCGGCGATGTTGCCCTTGTCCTGCGATACCCAGGTGACCTGGGTCTCCGGCTGGGCGAGGTACTCCATGAAGGCCTTGGCGGCATCCAGGTCATCGCCCAGGGACGGCGAATTGGCGCTGATCATGAACCCGTCGATCGGGGCATCCAGCGCCTGTTCGGCGTCGAATTCGGTGCCCAGGCTCGGATACGGGAAGAAGTCCAGGTCGTCGAGCTCGGCTTCGCCGGCCTCCTGGAACTGTTGCGAGACGAACATCCCGAGCAGGTACATGCCGGCCTTCTTCTGGACCAGCGCCTGCGCGGCGTCCTGCCACGTCCGGCCGGCAGCACCCTCCTGGTGGAACGGGAGGAGCTCCTTCCAGATCTCGAACACCGTCTTGACCTTCGGGTCGGTCCACTTCTGGTCGCCGGCCATGAGGCCGACGTGGAAGTCGTACCCGTTCTGCCGGAGGTTCAGGATGTCGAACGTACCCATTGCCGGCCAGCCGTCCGAATCGCCGAAGGCGAATGGGATCAGGCCGTCCGTCTGCATCTTGGAGCACAGGGTCTTGAGCTCGTCGACGGTGGTCGGGATCTCGTAGCCCTTCTCCTGGAAGACGCTCTTCCGGTAGAACACGGCCCACGGGTAGTTGTAGATCGGAATGAAGTACTGCTTCTGGTCGTCGCCCGTGGAGCCGACCTTGAACGCTTCGCTGTAGTTGTCGCCGACCTTGGCCCACACGTCGGAGATATCGGTGGCCAGGCCCTGAGCGGCGAAGAACCGCATCCGGAACCCGGAGAACCAGGTGAACACATCGTCCGGCGTGGCCTGGAGGTAGGAGCTGATCTGATCCTGGAACGTGCCATGGTCGACGGTGTTGACCTTGACCGTGATCCCGGTCTCCTGCGAGAACGTGTCCACGATCCCCTGCAGGACGCCCTTGGGCACGGCATCGGAATAGTTCGAGCCCAGGGTGATGTTGCCGCCGACGGCCGATGCCGGCGGACTGCTCGCCCCGCCGGGGGCGGACGATTGGCCCCCAGCGCTGGGACTTGCGCCACCGGAGCATGCGGCCAGCAGGCTGGGAACGGCTGCGAGGCCGGCAGCGCCGGCCATGCCTCCGAGGATCTGGCGCCGGGTCAGCAGGTGATTCCCCGTGATTGAATCGGCTTGCGGGCGCGGCGCCTCGCGGTTCGCCATGACCCTCCTCCTCGTGACGGTCCCACGACGGAACAAGCCCGCCGCGAGAACAAAGACCGACAGGACCGCACAGATTGTGCCTAGCCTTCCCGGGCCTGTCAAGGTGAAATGCGTGGAATGATGTGCGAGTCCGTTGACTTGCGCCGGATTGTGCGGCAATCTGCACACTGGAGTCGGAGCATGGAAGGGGTTCCTCCGCCCAATGGAAGGCCGCCAGAACACCACCGCGGGAGCGGGCCGCTGACGTGCTAGCGCGGCAGCGCCAGTCCGTGATCCTCGAGCGGATCCGCGAGGACGGCGGAGTCCGCGTCGCAGACCTTGCCCGTGACCTCGGCGTCTCGGACATGACCGTCCGACGCGACCTGGAGCTCCTCCACAACCGGGGCCTCGTCGAGAAGGTCCATGGCGGTGCGACCGCCCTCCCGGGCAGTGCCCTGTTCGAGCCGGGCTTTGCGGCGAAGTCCGTTCTCCAGGAGCCTGAGAAGGAAGCGATCGCCGATGCCGCCGTTCGCCTCGTCAGCCCGGGAACCGCGATCGGGATCTCGGCCGGGACGACGACCTACGCCTTCGCCCGGCGGCTGGTCGACGTCGCCGGCCTGACCGTGGTCACGAACTCGGTGCCAGTTGCCGACGTCCTCCACCGAGCCGGCTCGAACGACCAGACGATCATTCTCACCGGCGGCGTCCGCACGCCCTCGGATGCCCTCGTGGGTCCGTTCGCGGTGGCGGCGCTGCGCACGATCCACGTCGACCTCGTGTTCATGGGTGTTCATGGCATCGACCCGCACTCGGGCTTCACGACTCCCAACGTCCTCGAGGCCGACACGGACCGGGCGCTGGTCGAATCCGGACGGCGCCTGGTGGTCATGGCCGACCACACGAAGTGGGGCGTCGTCGGGATCAGCTCGATCGCCCGACTCAACGAGGCGGACACGATGGTCACGGACGCCGGCTTGTCCGATGACGCGCGGGCGTTGCTGCGCTCCGAGGTTCGCGAGTTGATCGTCGCCCAGACGAGCGCATATCCAACCGTCCCCGGCCGCCTGCGGCCGATGGGCCGCTCGAACGACGAGCGGACGCAGGCGTCGCTCGCCCGTTGACCACCTCCGAGCGGCGCGCCTCCGCACCCGCAGCGCGCCCGCGCAGGGCCGCGCGTCCCGCCAAGCACCCGGGGACCGACCCGTTCGCACCGCTGGCTCGTCATCCCCATCGCCGGTACAACCCGCTGCTCGACGAGTGGAACCTCGTCTCGGCCGGCCGAACGCTCCGGCCGTGGCAGGGTCGGGAGGAGGCTCCACCGCCCGAGGATGCGACCGCCTACGACCCCACCTGCTACCTCTGCCCGGGCAACCGACGAGCGAACGGGGCGACCAACCCCGAGTACGACTCGACGTTCGTGTTCACGAACGACTTCGCGGCGCTCCGACCGGACGCACCCGACCGCCGCGTGGCGCGCGGGATGCTGATCGCCGAGGGCGAGACCGGCACCTGCCGGGTGCTGTGCTTCTCGCGCCGGCATGACCTGACCCTGGCCGGCATGGCTCCGGACGAGGTCCGCCACGTCATCGACGTCTGGGCCGATCAGACCGAGGAGCTCGGCGCCCGCTACCAGTGGGTCCAGGTGTTCGAGAACCGGGGCGAGACGATGGGCGCCTCGAATCCGCATCCGCACGGCCAGATCTGGGCCGGGAGTGCCCTGCCCCACGAGGCGGCCCGGGAAGATGGCACCCAGGCAGCCTATGCCCGGCTCCACGGCCGACCGCTCCTCCTCGACTACACGGAGCAGGAGGAGGGCGGGCCGCGGATCGTGCTCGAGGACCCAGACTGGCTCGTCGTTGTCCCGTTCTGGGCGTCCTGGCCCTACGAGACGCTGGTCATCCCTCGGCGCCCGATCGTCCGCCTGCCGAATCTCGATGGCGATGCCCGGGATGCGCTGGCGCGGATGCTCATCCGGCTCCTCGGTGGGTACGACCGGCTGTTCGGGGTGCCGTTCCCGTACTCGATGGGTTGGCACCAGGGACCGTTCCGTGATGGGGACGAGAGCCACTGGCAGCTTCACGCCCACTTCTTCCCGCCCCTCCTGAGCTCGACCGTCCGGAAGTTCATGGTCGGCTACGAGCTCCTTGCCGAGACCCAGCGCGACCTGACCGCCGAGGAGGCGGCCGACCGCCTGCGCGCCGCGATCCGCGGCTAGCCGTCTCGGGCAGGACGAGGAGCCGGCAGGTGCGTGCCCTCGTCTTCATCGGGCCCGGCCGAATGGAGCTCGAAGAGCGAGCCGACCCGGTACCGGCTCGAGGTGACGTCGTGGTCGCCGTTCGGGCGGCGGGCATCTGTGGCTCGGACGTCCACGGCTACGCCGGCCGGACCGGTCGCCGGGCGCCCGGCATCGTGATGGGGCACGAGGCGAGTGGCGAGGTGGTCGATGTCGGCGCGGACGTGAGCGAGCTGCGACCGGGCGATCGCGTGGCATTGCGCTCGATTCTGGGTTGTGGCATCTGCCCCGAATGCCTTGCCGGCTCGCCCAACCGGTGCCCCACGCGTCATGGCCTCGGGATTCACATCGACGGCGCGTATGCCGACCGGGTCTGCGTTCCCGAGCGACTGGCAGTCCGTCTTGTCGATGGAACGACGTTCCGGGATGGATCGTTGATCGAGCCACTCGCGGTCGCCATCCACGCCGTCAACCGGACGCCCACCGAATCGGGCGACACGGCCGTCGTGATCGGCGCCGGAGCGATCGGGCTCCTGATCGTGCTCGCGCTGCACGACGCGGGCGTGGACCGGGTCGTCGTCACCGATCGCGACGCGCACCGCCTGTCGGTCGCCCGGGCGTTTGGCGCGGAGCAGGCGATCGATGTCGCCAGCGTCGATCCGGTCGCGGCCGTCCGCGAGGCGACCGGCGGGCACGGTGCGGACGTCGTGTTCGAGGCGGTTGGCGTGCCGGTGTCGGCTGGCCAGTCGCTCGCATTCGTCCGGCCCGGCGGCAACGTGACCTGGGTGGGGAACTCGGCGCCGAGGGTGGAGATCGGGATGCAGGACCTCGTCACCGGCGAGATCACGCTCCGCGGTGCCTATGGCGAAGCCGGGGAGTTCATGATGGCGGCAACCGCGATCGCCGAAGGACGGATCGCCGTCAGCCCGCTGATCGAGCGGGTGGAGCCGCTCGAGGCCGGCCCGCGGGTGTTCGAGGAGCTCGCGGCCGGGCGGCTCGATGCCGTGAAGGTGGTCCTGGAGCCGGAGCCGCAACCGTGAGCAGCCACGATCTCGTGTGTCGCACCCGCTCCAGGTGGACGCCCCGGTGCAGATCAGCAGGAACCGACCGTCGAGGATGTGCGGATGCTGCCTGAGGTTGCCGGGGCGGTCCGGGTCTTCGCGTGGCCGATGTCGGCGGCGGGCGCCGACGGGAGTCCGTGCACGATCGTGACCGAGCTGGCTGGCTGACCGGATCGAAGGACGGCGGAGCGTCCACCCTGCCCGGTACCATCGCGGCCGAGGAGGCGGCGATGCGAATCTGGGGCGGGCGGTTCAGCGGCGAGACCGATCCGCGCGTCGCCGACTTCACGCGCTCGATCGAGGTTGACCGGGAGCTGGCGCTGGACGATATCGCGGGCTCGATCGCCCACGTGCGCGGTCTCGCGCGAGCGGGCCTCATCCCCGACGGTGACGCGGCGATGCTCGTCGATGGCCTGGAGGCGCTGGCCGGCGAGGTGACCGCTGGGAGCGTGGCATGGGACCCAGCCCTCGAAGATGTACATCTGAACGTGGAGGCGGCGCTCGCCGAACGGGTGGGGCCCGCTGCCGGCCGGCTCCACACGGGGCGTTCGCGGAATGACCAGGTTGCCACCGACCTTCGGCTCTGGGCCCGCCGCGCGATCGACCGCGTCGACGCCGCGCTCGTCGGCTGGGAACGCTCGCTCGTGGGCCTCGCCGAACGCGAGGGCGAAGCCGTCCTGCCGGGGACCACCCACATCCAGCCGGCGCAGCCGGTGTTGCTCGGCCACCACCTCCTCGCGTACGTCGAGATGGCCGAGCGGGATCGCGGACGCCTCGCGGATGCCCGGCGTCGGCTCAATGTGAGCCCGCTCGGTTCCGGTGCCCTGGCTGGTGCCGGCTATCCGCTCGACCGCGAGGCCACGGCGCTCGAGCTTGGGTTCGATGGCGTGACGGCGAATTCGCTCGATGCCGTCTCCGACCGCGATTTCGTGGTCGAACTGCTCGCCGCCGCCGCGCTCGCGATGGTCCACCTGTCGCGACTGGCCGAGGAGATCACGTGGTGGTCGAACCCCGTATTCGGCTTCGTGCGGGTCAGTGATGCGTTCTCCACGGGGTCATCGATGCTGCCCAACAAGCGGAACCCGGATCCTGCCGAGCTGGTGCGCGCTCGAGCTGCCCGGGTCTCGGCCGGGCTGGGCGCGGTTCTCGGGATCCTCAAGGGGTTGCCGCTGGCCTACCAGCGCGACCTCCAGGACGACAAGCCGCCGCTGTTCGAGGGGGTGGGACTGCTCGAGGCGTCGCTGGGCGTGATGAGCGGGCTCGTGGACGACCTCGCCATCGATCGCGGACGGATGGCCTCGGCGGCTCGGGAAGGCTTCACCACGGCGACCGCTGCCGCCGACGCGCTGGTGCGACGGGGCGTCCCGTTTCGGGCGGCACACCAGATCGTGGGCGGGCTCGTGGCGCAGGCCGAGGCCGCCGGGATCGCACTCGATACCGTCTCCGACGAGATGATCGGACTGGCCCTCGGCGCGGCCGGCGATCCGGCCGCCCGTTCGCTGGCCGAGGACGACGGCATCGGCGACGCATTCCGCTCGTCGGCCACGGTCGAGGCCGCGCTTGCCGCCAGCGACATCATCGGCGGCACGGCGCCCGATCGCGTCCGGGCCGCCCTGGGGGCCGCGCGCTCGAGACTGGACACGACCTCGGGCGACTGATCCAGCCCGGCGGCTCAGAGTTCCGTGGTCGTGCACACGGCGACGTCCCGGACCAGATGCGTGTCGAACGCGAGGGACCGGGCGAGGATGAGATGGAGCTGCGCGTCCGCTCGGCCGTGCGGGAGCTCGATCGTGGGCAGTGCCCGATCGGGAAGTGAGAGCTCGACTTCCATCGATTCCTCGGACCCGCCGAACTCGCCCGGTCCCGAGATCCGCCACGAGGCGATCGTGATCTCCTCCTCGCGCCCCCGCGACACCGTCGATCTGATCCGGCTGCGGAGCTCGGCACGGACCTCCTGGAGAGTCTCGCGCTGCGACCCGATGGTCAGTCGCGCCCGGGCCTTCTGACCGAGGCACAAGGGGACCGGGTCCAGCTCCACCGTGGCCGTCGCGTCACCCGAACGGCTGTCGGCAGCGGGATAGAGCGCGAACTGGCCAGTGTCGACGACGCCCGCCCGGAGAAGCGCGGTCGGCTGGGCGATCTGCACCGGGATCTCCAGGCCGGCGTCGAGGCGATCCGGGATGTCCAGCTTCACCTGAAGCTCCCAGGTCACGCCCGCGACGGTGGCATCGAGGGTCGCCGGACCCAGCGGAGGCACCGGCAGCTCGAACGGCAACGCGTGGGTCGAGCCCGGCTCGATGAGGCCGAGGCCGAGCAGCGCGACCGGGACGCGTGGCAGCTCGTCGCGCGACGTGACGGTCTCGGTCCGCCAGGTGCCGTCGCTGCTGCGCTCGGATCGCTCCCATTGCCAGTGTTCGGTGCCGACCAGCGTCGCAAATGCGCCGCGAACGCGAATCGGCTCTCTGGTGGTCACGCGCACGACACCCGCGACGAGCCGGCCGGGGAGCAGCCGATCCCGTTCGAGCTCCACTTCGAGCTCGACGCCGCCTCGCGACGCACGGACGAGGACGCTCATCCCCCGGGGCTCGGTGGGCGGCGCCCGCCGGTTCCCTGGACGGTGGCGACCCAGGCGGCGATCTCCGACCGCCGCGCCGCGCCCAGCTTGGCCAGGATGTGCTCGACGTGCGCACTCACCGTCCGGCGTGAGATCGCGAGCTCTTCGGCGATCACGGCATTCGTGCGTCCCGCCGCGACCAGCCTGGATACCTCCCATTCGCGTGACGTGAGCGGTGCCCAGGGATCGTCGGTCGGATGCCGAGCCCGGGCGGATCGAAGGATCTCGTCAGCACGACGCACCAGCGTTGGTGATGGGAGGTCGATCGCGGCGGAACGTGCCGCAGAGCCCAGGCGCGCAGCCTCCGCCGGCCGGTTGCCGCGCAACTCCGCCGTGCCCAGGTCGAGCGCGGCAGCGATCCCCTCCCAGCTTCGGGCCAGGGAAGTCCACCCGTCGTGGGCTTCCCGCAGCGCCTGTCTCGCGCGACCGGTCGCCCCGGTGGCCAGCGCAAGCAGCCCCTGGGCGTGGCGAATCGCCGGGACGGTGCCCGGGACCGACCGCTTGCCAAGGCGTTCGCCGACGTCCTCGACCCAGGCCGCGGCATCGGCGACATCGCCCAGGCGGAGGCGAGCCCGCGTTCCGGTGACGAGGAACGGGACCAGGTACGCCACATCCGAGACCCGCGCGGAGGCATCACGACCGGCGACCGTCAGCTCTCGGGCGTCGGCGTGATTGCCACGCAGGGCGGCCATCTCCGCGAGGCCCCACAACGCCGGGGACAGCCGCTGGAGCTCACGCATCTGCTCGCCGATCGCTCGCGCCTCGTCGAGCCACCCTCGGGCGTGGGTCCAGTCACTCCGACCCAGGGCGACGTAGCCGAGCACGTACAGTGCGGTCACCCGGGTGGTGATGCCACCGCGACCGTCGGCCAGTGCATGGCGGGCGACCTCCTCCGCGTCGCGCCAGCGTCCGGTCGCCCACAGGACGTGCGCGAGGTGGGTGGCCATGTAGTGCCGATCGTTCCAGCGCTCCACACGCTCGGCGTAGTCGATCCCTTCGTGCAGCCACGCCTCGCCGCGCTGGTACTCGCACAGGTCCGAGGCTGAGGTCGCGAGCATTCGGTAGGCGCGCGCCGTCGCGGGCTCGAGATCCGCGCTGCGCCCCCGATGGATCGCCTCGAGCAGGGTGGTCCAGCCCTCTTCCATCCGACCGCCGAAGGCGAGGTCGACCCCGATCGTTGCCAGGGCGTCGAGCTCGGTGGCCCCGAGGCCGAGGGTGGACGCCAGCCGACGTGCCTCCTCGCCGTAGGCGAGGGACTCATCCAGCCGCCGATCGAGCATGTAGGCGGCCGCGAGGCTTGCCAGGAGGGTCGCCCGCTGGTGGTCCACGGCCGCTCCTGCAGGCGCCCCGTCGAGGAGCGCGAGGCCGTCCCGGAGGCGCGCCGCCCGCGTTTCCAGGTCGTCGCCGAGCAAGTGTCGCGCCGCGACCAGTGGTGGCAGGACTCCGGCGGCCTCGACCGGGAGCCCCGCATCCAGGTAGGCTCGGTACGCCTCGGCGAGCGCGCCTGCGGCAACGGCCTGAAGGTCGGCGGTCGCCGCTGCCAGCCCATACTCCTCGCGCTCGCGCGCGCGCTCCGCGGCGCTCAGGTCCGGCGGACGGTTACGGTGGGCCCGCTCGTACAGCTCGAACGCCTCGTGGTGCGACGAGATGGCGGCCGCTGCCCGCGCTCCGGCCACGGCCGCCGCATAGGCCTCACGTCCGCGACCGGCCTCCTCCAGGTGCTGCGACAGCTCCGCATCCGACAACCGGTGCCCGGGATGGGACGCCGCGATCTCCGCGATTCGCGCGTGGATCCGGCGCCGGCGCGGGATCGGGATGTGCTGGTACACGGCATCGCAGATGAGCGCGTGCTTGAACACGAAGCGGCCGGAGACCGGCGACCGGTAGAGGACGAAGCGGTTGCCGAGCTCGTCGAGGGGTGGAGCCAACCGGTCGTTGTCGGCGCCCACCACGGCCGCCAGGAGCTCGAGATCGAAGCTGCGGCCGATCACGGCACCAGCCTCCGCGATGACACGGGCCCGCGTCGTGAGCTGGTCGATCCGTTCGAGGATCGCCTCGTCGAGCGTCTCCGGGACATCGGCCGCCCTCGCTCGTGATGGGCCTCCGGGCGTCCCGATCGTCGCGGCAAGCAGCTCCTCCACGTGCAGCGGGACGCCGTCCGACCGGTCGTGAATCGCAGCGACTAGGTCTCGGGGCGCCGGGTACTCGGATCCCAGCAGGGATGTGGTGAGGGCGGCTGTGTCCTCCAGCGAGAGCCGGGACAGCCGCGCCTCCTCCGCCAGGCGCGCATTGAGTAGGCGCGCGCGCCACGTTCGCATCGGGATTCGGGGAAAGAGCTCGTCGCTGCGGTACGTCCCGACGACCAGGATCGGGACGCTTGGGAGGCGGGGTGCGACGGCGGCAAGAATCTCCAGCGACAGGTCGTCCGCCCAGTGAAGGTCCTCGAGTGACACCAGGATGGGGCCCTGGTCGCCGAGGTTTGCGATCGCCTCGGCCGCGTCGAGGATCAGCAGTCGACGGCGCCGGTTCGCATCATGGTCGCGCCGGCTCGTTCGGCCCAGTCGCCGGGACAGGTGGCGCCCGGCGTCACCGAAACCGGCCGCGTGGGCAATCGATCGAGCGAGATCGAGGAAGACTGCGGCGCCGACCTCGAGGTCGCGCGGGTAGGTCATGCCGCGGACCACGGGGATCCGGCCGACGGCGGCCCGGTCCTCGATCGCTCGCAGGATCCGGGTCTTCCCGATGCCGGCCTCGCCGGCCAGGAACAAGAGGCCGCCTGATCCATCCGCGGCCGCAGCCAGGCGCCGACCGCCCAGCGCGAGCAGGTCGTCGCGACCGAACAGCTGCGTCGAGGCGGGTCGCGCTGCGATCGTCATCGCGCCCGAGTGTACGTGCGTCAGCTTCGACTCCCGTCACGCGATGGTGCCACCGGCGCGGCGCACGGCGCACGTTGCCCGCGCCGGCTTTATCGGTAGGACGACCGATGACACGGCCCCGCATCACGGCGACCGTCTCCTCACCGACTCCGGGCCAACAAGGCCCGACGCATGCACGGAGGTTTCGATGGCACGGTTCATGGACGTCCATTCCGGCTTCACCGGGGTGACGGGTGCCCAGCTCCAGGCTGCCCACGAGCGCGATCTCGCGATCGAGGGCGACGAAGGCGTGCATTTCGAGCGCGCATGGATGGATCCGGAGGCGGGCAAGGTGTTCTGCCTCTCCGTGGGACCCACGAAGGAGGCCGTGATGCGCATCCACGAGCGCGCAGGCCACCCCACGGCAGAGGTCTACGAGCTGTCCGTGGAGGTGGCGTGATGAAGCGGCGACGTTCGTTACCCGTGGTACTCGCGGTGCTCGCGCTGGCGATCACCGGGGCTGCGTCGATGGCGCTGGCCGGCGTGGGAGACCGGCTCGACCGCGCCCGCGACGCCACCCGCCAGTTCAAGGATCTCGCGGTCGCCACCGAAGCCGGCTACGGAAAGTTCTACGTGTGCACCGACAACGAAGGGGTCGGTGGCATGGGGCAGCACTACGTGAACGGTGACCTGGTCGCGGATCCCAGGCTCCGAATCCGCCATCCCGAGGTCCTCGTCTATGAGCCCACCGCGAGCGGCGGTTCTCGGCTGGTGGCGGTCGAATACGTGGTGTTCCAGGCCGACTGGGACGCGCTCCATCCCAACCCACCCAAGCTGTTCGGACGGACGCTGGCGCTCCTTCCCGCGGGCAATCGCTATGGGCTCCCGGCGTTCTACGAGCTCCACGTCTGGCTGTTCAAGTCCAACCCGCTGGGCCGGTTCAACGACTGGAACCCCAGGGTTTCGTGTCGCGGTCAGGGGGATCCCGCCTGACGCGAGGCACTTCAGCGGCTCTGGGCTGCCGGCGTTCGAACGGGCGGATCGATCGCCCGGGGGATGCCGGCGGCCCACGCTGCGATCTCCGATCGGCGAGCCGCGCCCAGCTTGGCCAGGATGTGCTCGACGTGGGCGCTGGCGGTCTTGGGCGCGATCGCCAGCTCGGCCGCGATCTGGGCGTTCGTCAGACCCGCCGCGATCAGCCTCGCGACTTCGAACTCGCGAACCGTCAGCGGCCTCCAGGGCTCGGACCCTGGCCGGCGGGCACGGACCGATCGAAGCAGGTGCTCGGCACGCTCCCGGAGTGGAGGACAGCCAAGCCGGCTCGTGGTCTCGATGGTCTCCTCCAGGAGCACCCACGCCTCGTTCAGCCGATGGGCTCGAACATGACACTCGGCAAGGTCGATCGAGCTCCACGTGGCCTCCCAGATCCTTCCGCGGTCCAACCATGAAGCGCGTGCCGCCTCCAGCCGTTGCCGAGCCTTTCCCAACCGACCCTGGGCCCGCAGCAGGAGGCCGTGGCTGTGTTCCACCGCGATCATCGGCCCGGGTCGGGAACGCCTAGCGAGGATCCGCTCGGCCTCCTCGACCCAGCTCGCCGCACCAACCGGGTCGCCCAGTGCGAGCAGCGCGCGGGTGCCGGTGACGGCGTAGGGCGCGAACAGCGTCGTGTCCTCTGTCGTCCGGTACGCCGCAGCGGCTCGCCGGGCCAGTTCGATCGCCTCGGCCGGGCGCCCGGACAGCAGCGCCGTCTCCGCCAGCCCCCAGATCGGCGGCGACCAGCGAAGGAGCTCCGCCATGACCTCGGCCTCCTGGGCCGACGATCGCAACAGCGTGCGCGCCCGTTCGTAGTCG
>DATBLH010000088.1:0-24384 GCA_036555445.1 Candidatus Limnocylindrales bacterium | reverse complement strand
GGCCGGGATCGGCTCCCCGGATCACCAGCGTCCGGCCGCGTCGACCAGGCGGTCGACGTCGGCCGTCGTGCGGGCGACCAGGACCACACCCGTCGAGCCGCGACGGCGCCACCGTTCCCACTCGCCCGCCGGATCGTCGATCCAGGGGCTCCCCGTGAGCGCGTCCACGCCGGCGCGGCCGCCCTCCCAGGCGACGATCACCGGCCCGGGGTCGCGGCCGAGCTCGTCCGCGGCCTTTCGATAGACGGGCAACAGCTCGTCGAGCAGGTCCGGTCGCGTGGTCCAGCCGTCGCCCACCCGCGCAGCGAGGCGAGCGCCGCCTGGCGACTGCCCACCCACGATGATCGGCGGCATCGGCTCGGGGCGCGGGAGGGCGATCGCGTCACGCAACGGGTAGAACGGGCCGGCACGCGTCACCGGCTCGCCCGACCACAGGGCTCGAAGGACGGCAACGGCCTCCTCGAGTCGAGCGACTCGCTCCGCCACGGGCGGGAAGGGAATCCCGTACGCCTCGTGCTCAGCGGGGTGGCCGCCGATCCCGATGCCCAGGACGAGCCGTCCACGGCTGACCTCCTGGAGGGTTGCGGCCATCCGGGCCAGCACCGCCGGATGGCGATTCATCACGTTCGCGACCAGGGTCCCGACGCGGATCCTGTCGCTGACCGCCGCGACCGCCGTGAGCGTGGTCCAGCATTCGAGGACGACGTTCGGGCGCGATCCGCGGCTGGTGAAGTGGTCCCAGCACCAGATCCCGTCATAGCCGGCCTGCTCGAGGCGGAACGCGCTGTCGCGCCACCAATCGAACGGGACGCCGATGGTTCCCAGTGAGACGCCGATCGGCGGCGCGCCGCTCAGAGGCCGGTCTCGAACAATCGGATGTCCTCCGGGGATGTCGCGCGGCCGTCGCCTCGCGTCGGCTCCAGGGCGCCACGGGCACCCAGCGCGTCGAGATCGGCCGGGAAGCGGCCGATCATGTCCAGCACCACCTTCTGGATCCGCGCCGCATTCTCCTGGAATACCGCCAGCACCGACTGCGCGTCCACGGCCTCGGTGCCCTCGTGTACACCGGCGTCGTAGTCCGTGATCAGGGCGATGTTGACGACGGCCATCCCCAGCTCCCGGCACAGGTAGGCCTCCGGGTACTGGGTCATCGAGATGACCTCCCAGCCCGCGTCGCTGAACCACTTCGACTCGGCCTTGGTCGAGAAGCGCGGGCCCTCGATGATCACGATCGTGCCCTGCTCGTGGAGCGGGATCCCGTGCTCCTTGATCACGTCGGCCGCGATCTCGCGCAGGGTCGGATCGTAGATGTCCGCCGACGAAAGGTGCGTGACCACCGGGCCGTCGAAGAAGGTGTTGGGACGATTCCGGGTCCGATCCACGAACTGGTCGCACAGGACGAAGTCCCCGGGCCGCACGTGGAGCTGGAGCGACCCGGCGGCGCAGGGCGAGATCACGGCCTTCACGCCGAGGGAGCGCATCGCCCATACGTTCGCGCGGTAATTGATGAGATGCGGCGGGATTGTGTGCCGTCGTCCGTGTCGGGGCAGGAAGGCGACACCGCGCCCGGCGACCTCGGCCAGGAAGAACGAGTCCGAGGGCGGTCCGTAGGGCGTGTCAACCTTGATCTCGCGCACGTCGTCGAGCAGGGCGTAGAACCCAGAGCCGCCGAATACCCCGATCTCCGCCCTGTCCGCCACCGCGAGCCCTCCTGCCGGTCGCCCCCCGGGAGTGGCGATTCTCGCACGGCCGAGCGGGGCCGGACTACCATCGGCGCCATCGCCACGTCCGCCGATCGAGGGGCCCGAAATGTCCGACACCGACGAGAAGCCCAACGCCGACGACAAGCCCGATCAGGGCCAGACCCGCTGGGGGCAGCCGGCGCACCACCGCCGCCGGGACACCGGCGGGCTGTTCTTCGGTGGGCTACTGCTGATCGTCGGCGGCTACTTCCTGCTGACCGAGACGTTCGGGCTGAACCTGCCGGAGATCGGACAGTTCTGGCCGGTGTTCGTGATCCTGCTCGGCCTGTGGATCCTCGCGTCCTCGATGCGGAGCGGGCGGGGCTGAGCACGATGGGCGTAGCCGCAACGTCGGCGACGACGGAGCTCCTCGCGCTCGCCGACTGGCGTCGTCGCGTTGCCGACCTGTTCTCCGAGGTTCGATCGGTCGCGCATGAGGACCCCGAGCGGGCGTGGGATGCCTGGCGAGCTCGGCGCGACGACCTGTTCCGAACGCACCCACAGTCGCCGGTGCCACCGGCCGATCGCGCCGGCTTCGTCGGGCGCTACTTCGACTACGACCCGCGACTCCGCTTCGACCGCGTCGCCGTGGACCCGGCGCCGCCACCGTCGCCCGACGCGCTGCCGCTCGCCCTTCCCAACAGCGGCAGCGACAGCCTGGCGTTCCGACGCATCGGCAGCCTCGAGCTTGCCCTGCCGGTCGGCGCTCGCCGCCTGTCGCTGTTCTGGATGGAAGGCTATGCCGGTGGGCTGTTCCTGCCGTTCCGGGATGCCACCAACGGCGCCCAGACGTATGCGGCGGGACGCTATCTGCTCGACACGGCCAAGAGTGGCGACCTGGGTGGCGACCTCGGATCCGGCACGATCACGATCGACTTCAATTTCGCGTACCAACCGTCGTGCGCCTTCGACCCTCGATGGGCGTGCCCGCTCGCCCCGCCCGAGAACCGGCTCGACATCCCGATCGAGGCGGGCGAGCGGATCGCGTGACGCGCGGCGCGTCCGTGGTCCGGCGTGCCACGCTGGACGACGCGCCAGCCATCGGCGACATCCACGTCCGATCGTGGCAGGCGGCCTATGCGGGGGTCGTGCCGGCCGCGGTGCTGGAGGGACTCTCACCCGACCGTCGCGCCGCGTACTGGGCGCAGGAGCTCGAGGGCGGCGCCGTCGTGTGGGTCGTGGAGCACGAGCGGGCGGTGGCCGGATTCGCAGCCGTGGGACCGGCTCGCGACGCCGACCTGCCGCCGGACAGCGGCGAGGTTCATGCGATCTATCTCGCACCGGAGGCATGGGATCGCGGCCTCGGACGGGCGCTGTTCGCGGCCGCGGTCGAGGGCCTGCGGGCGAGCGTGACCGGGCTGCTGGTCCTGTGGGTCCTCGCCGACAACCTGCGTGGTCGCCGCTTCTATGAGGCAGCGGGCTGGATGCCGGACGGAGAAGCCCGGCCGATCGACATCGGTGGCTCGGCGATCGAGGAGCTGCGCTACCGGGCCGGCTGAGGAACACGGAACGCGGACGTGGGTCGCGATCTGACGCCTGGTACGAACGGCATGCCATGACCCAGGACGCCTGTTCGGTCGGCCGGGACTGGACAGGTAGCGCATGATGTGCCCTGCCACGTGGGTCGGCCGGCCCGCAGGTGACTCGCTGCCAGGGGAGGGGCGGCGTCAGGGAGCGAGTGGTCCGTGCGATTCTTCGAACAACAGCGACGGCGAGAAGACGAGCGCCTCCTCTGGTCGCGCGACGTCCGATTCACGAATCGCCTCGCGCAGTTCGTGCCCGGGGCGCGCGTGCTCGACCTGGGATCGGGCACGGTGATCATCGCCGCGGCCAGCGCCCTCACCGACAGCCTCGCGGCCGAGGTCGCTCGCGGGCCGCACCCGCCCGACTACGGTCTCGTCAGCGTCGACGAGTCGCTTCCGGAGCGTGACCGCTACGTGGTCGCCATGTCCGAGGCCGTCCAGCTCTCGGGGTTGGCTGAACGGATCGGGATGGCGCAGACGACCCAGGTCGTCCAGACCAAGATGCTGGACTACTTCTTCAGCCTCAAGAACAAGCACGACGTGCACTTCCAGCCGATCGTGGAATTGGCGACCGGGGAGCTCCACGAATACGAGTGCCTGTTCCGCCCGGTGATGCCGATGCTGCCCCAGTCGATCTCGGCGATCGTGCGGGCGGCCATCGATACCGATCGCTCGGTGGAGCTCGACGGCTTCATCGTGGCGCGCGTCCTGGAGCGCGGAGCCCACCTGTCCTCCGCGCCGGCCAGGAATCCGGGCCGCACGAGCCCATCCGACGTCCGATTCGCGATCAACTTCACCCCGGCCAGCCTGCTGGACCCGTCGTTCGAGGCGTCCGCGCTCGCGGACCTCGTCCGTTCCAGCGGCCTCGAGCCGCGGCGGATCACGCTCGAGTGCACCGAACAGCAGGCCGTTCCGGACGTCGTGCCGCTCAAGAAACAGGTCAAGGCCCTGCGCCGGCTTGGCTTCGGCTTCGCCGTGGACGACGCGGGCGCCGGCTACGCGAGCTTCGCCCTGATCGCGGCGCTCCGCCCGTCGATCATCAAGATCGACCGCGAGATCGTCACCCGGATCGCCAAGGACGATGCGAAGCAGGCCCTCGTCGAGGCGTTCGTGTCGTTCGGTCGCCGGATCGGTGCCCGGCTCCTGGCCGAAGGGATCGAGACCCGCGCAGATCTCACGACCCTCACCGGTCTCGGTGTCGATCTCGGCCAGGGCTTTCTGCTCGGGCGGCCGTCGCCGGAGCTGCTCGCACCGCGGGCCGTGATCCAGCCGCCGGTCAAGGCGCGCTCCGCCCGAACGGCTCGGCTCCCGGTGAGACGGCCGGCACGCCGCCCGGCGGCCTCGACCTCAGGCACGGCCTGACGGCCGCCGACTCGCCGCCTCGCCCCGCGCTCCCCTGGAATACCATGGCCCGCCATGGAATCCGCCCGCTCCGCGACGTCCCTCCCAGCCCGGATCCGGGACTTCCTGACCCAGGAGAACCGGTTCGCGACCGTGGCCACGACGGATCCCGACGGCGCGGCGAGGCAGGCGGTCACCTGGTTCAGCGTCGACGACGATGACTCGATCTGGCTCAACAGCCGGTGGGGCCGCCGGTGGCCGGCGAACGTGCAGCGCGATCCCCGGGTCTCCCTGGCGGTGATCGATCTCGACGAGCCGGAGCGCTGGGTGGGGTTGCGCGGCGAGGTCGTCGAGACGGTGGACGACGTCGAACGGGCGCGCGCGGACATCGTGGCGATGGCCCATCGGTATCACCCGGAGGGGCCCGATCCCGACGACATCGCGGGCTATCTCACGCAGCCCAGGGTGATGTTCCGCGTCGCGATCCACCGCGTCCACGACCACCTGGACTGACGGTGGCGACGGCGAAGGTCGGCTACGCGGCGATGCTCGAGCTGTTCGGGCCGCAGGAGGTCGTGGGCTACTCGGTCCTCGCCGAGGAGCACGGATTCTCGGGCGTCATGGCCGCCGATCACTTCCAGCCGTGGGTTCCCCAGCAGGGGCAGGCGGCGTTCGTGTGGAACGTGATGACCGCGATCGGCGAGCGAACGAAGGGCGACGTTGGACCCGGGGTCACCTGTCCCAGCTTCCGGATGCACCCCGCGATCGTGGCCCAGGCGTCGGCGACGCTGGCGGCGATGTACCCGGGCCGGTTCTGGCTGGGTCTCGGCTCGGGCGAAGCGCTCAACGAGCACGTCGTTGGCGGCTACTGGCCCGAGACGGCGGAGCGGATCGCGCGGATGTTCGAGGCGATCGAACTGATCCGGAAGCTGTTCGACGGCGCCGGCAAGGACGTCAAGCACGACGGCCGCTGGTACCGGCTCGAGTCGACGCGCCTGTGGACGATGCCCGACGCGCCACCGCCGATCTATGTCGCGACGGCCGGCCCGATCACCGCGAAGAAGACCGGCGCCCTGTGCGACGGGATCATCACCGTCGGGGCAGCCGAGGAAAAGATCGAGACCGTGTTCGAGAAGTTCGACGAGGGCGCTCGCGGTGCGGGCAAGGACCCGTCCACCATGCCCCGGATCCTGCAGCTCCACCTGTCATGGGCGCCGACGGATGAGCAGGCGCTCCAGAACGCGATCACCGAGTGGCCGAACGGCGGGATGAAGTTCCCCAAGCAGGACATCCGCAGCCCCCACGACTTCGCCCAGATGGCCAAGCTCGTCCGCGCCGAGGACTTCCAGGGCCGGATGCTCATCTCGTCGGACCCCGAGGCGCATCGGCGAGAGATCCAGAAGTACCTGGATATGGGCTTCGGGCAGGTCTACCTCCACAACGTGGGCCGCAACCAGGCGGAGTGGATCGAGGTCTTCGGCCGGGACGTCCTGCCCGCCCTGACGGCCTGATCGTGCCGCACCTCTCCTCCCGTCCGACCCGCCGGAACGCAATGGGTTCGCGATGCGACTAGGCGTCCTGCTGTGGCCGCAGCGAACGACGTGGGGGTCGTTCCGCGATGCTGCCCTCGCGGCCGAGCATGCCGGCGCCGACGCGCTCTGGACCTGGGATCACCTGATGGCGATCGTGGGACCCTGGGACGAGCCGATCCTCGAGGGCTGGTCGCTCCTCGCCGGCCTCGCCGAGGCCACAGACCGGGCGAAGCTGGGGCTGCTGGTGGCGGCGAACACCTTCCGGAACCCCGGGCTCACGGCCAAGCTCGCGACGACACTCGACCAGATGAGCGACGGGCGGGCGATCCTCGGCCTCGGTGGCGCCTGGTTCGAGCGCGAGCACGACGGCTTCGGCCTCGACTTCGGACACGGCGTCGGCGAGCGCCTGGATCGGCTGGATGAAGCGACGATGCTCATCCGGCGCCTGCTGGACGGGGAGCGGGTGACGCACCGCGGCGGCTACTACCAGGTCCACGACGCCGTCTGTGCCCCGCGGCCGATCCAGGACCGGCTCCCGATCATGATCGGTGGATCCGGACCGCAGAAGACGCTCCGGACGACCGCTCGCTACGCGGACCAGTGGAACCTGTTCGGGAACCTCAACGATGCGATCGAGCGCAATCGTGTCCTCGACGAACGCTGCGCCGAGGTGGGCCGAGAGCCTTCGGCGATCGAGCGAACGATCGCAAAGTCGATCGTGCTGCGCGACGACGCCGCCGAGGCGCGGGCCGTGTTCGAGGCAGGGCTGCGAGGGCATGGCGTGGAGGATCCCAGCGCCTCGATCGCGATCACCGGGCCACCCGCAGCGGTCGCGGCCGAGCTGCGCCCGTACCTCGACGCCGGCTTCGAGCAGGTGATCGTCGCCCTCCGCGAACCGTTCGACCGCGAGACGATCGATCGTCTGCCCGAGCTGGTCGCGGCCGTGGATGCGACCGAGCCCGCGGAGGCACGCAAATGAAGTTCGGCGCACTACTCTGGTCACAGTCGACCGGCTGGCCCGAATTCCGGGATGCGGCCCGGACGGCGGAGGCAGCCGGCTGGGACGGGATCTGGACCTGGGACCACCTGCTCGCGATCTTTGGACCCTGGGAGCAGCCGATCCTCGAAGGCTGGTCGACGATGACCGCGCTGGCGGCCGTGACCAGCAAGGTCAGGCTGGGGCTGATGGTCGGCGCGAACACGTTCCGGAACCCTGGCCTGACCGCGAAGCTGGCGACCACCCTGGACCACGTGAGCGGCGGCCGGGCCGTGCTCGGCATCGGTGGCGCCTGGTTCGAGCGTGAGCACGAAGCCTTCGGAATCCCGTTCGGCGCCACGGCCGGTGAGCGCCTCGACTGGCTCGACGAGGCGGTGATGCTGATGCGGCGTCTCCTGGACGGCGAATGCTTCAGCCACGACGGCAGCCACTACCGGTTCCAGGATGCGCTCTGCGAGCCGCGCCCGATCCAGGACCATCTCCCGATCCTCGTCGGCGGCTCGGGCCGCCGGAAGACGCTGCGCACGGTCGCTGCGCGCGCCGATGCGTGGAATACCTCCGGTTTCGTGGATGAGGTGCGCGAGAAGGTGGCCGTCCTCGAGCAGCACTGCGCCGACGTCGGGCGTGACCCGGCGGCGATCGAGCGAACGATCAGCTTCCCGATCGTGATGCGCGACCGGCAGGCCGACGCCGAGTCCGCGTTCGGCGCCCTCCTCGCCCACAACGACGCGCCCGACGCCGGGAATGTCCCGAACCTCCTCGGCTCGCCCCGGGAGGTCGCCGACGCGATCCGACCGTACCGGGACGAGATGGGGTTCGAGCACGTGATCGTCCGGATGCCCGCTCCATACGACCCGGAAACGATCGCCAGGCTGCCCGAGCTCCGTGAGGCGCTCGGCGGGTGACGTCGCTCGACGACCGAGCGGTCGTCATTCTCGCCGGAGGTACCGGCGGCGCCAAGCTCGCCGACGGCCTCCATCGGTCGCTCGCACCGGGTGCGCTGAGCGTCATCGTCAACACCGGCGACGACGTCGAGCGCCACGGCCTCCTGGTCATGCCCGATCACGACGCCGTGATGTACCTGCTCGCCGGCCTCGCCGACCAGGAGCGCGGCTGGGGCCTCGTCGACGAGACGTGGTCGACGATCGAGATGCTCGCGCGCTACGGCGAGGAAACGTGGTTCCGGCTGGGCGATCGTGACTTCGGGACCCATCTCGCCCGCAGTCGCCGGATCGCGGACGGCGAGCGATTGACGATCGCCTGTCTCGCGCTGCAGCGGGCCCTGGGCGTCGCGACCCGGGTCCTGCCCATGAGCGACGACCCGGTTCGAACGTCCGTCCGGACGGCCGACGGCTGGCTAACGTTCCAGGACTACTTCGTGCGGCAGCGTCAGGAGCCGACGGCGATCGGTGTCCGCTTCGACGGCGCCGATGAGGCCACGCCCACGCCCGAGGTCCTGGCCGCCATCGAGGCCGCGTCGCTGATCGTGATCGGCCCTTCCAATCCGATCGTGTCGATTGCTCCGATTCTCGCCATTGGCCGGCTGCGCGAGGCGCTCGCCCAGGCGCGCGCCGCCGGCACGCGGGTGTTCGCCGTGTCGCCGATCATCGGCGGCCGTGCCCTCAAGGGACCCGCGGACCGGATGCTCGCCTCGCTGGGCCACGACGTCTCGGCAGTCGGCGTCGCCCGGATCTATGCGGGGCTCGTGGACCTGTTCCTGCTCGACACCGTCGACGCCGATCTCGCGCCGCCAATCGAGCGGCTCGGGATGCGCGCTGCCAGCCTGGACACGGTCATGGACGACGAGCACGCCCGCGCTCGACTGGCGGGCCAGCTCCTCGCCCTCCGGTAGGATCGCGGGGCCGTGGATGTGATGGCCGTCGTGCCGGTCGGCAGCCTGGAGGGCGCGAAGTCGCGACTCGGCGACCGGCTCGATCCGGAGGAGCGCCGCGATCTCGTCCTGGACATGGTCCGCCGGACGGTGGCCGCTGCCGTGGCCACACCCGGGATCGACGAGACGATCGTGGTGACCCCGGACCGGGATGTCCGGGACCTCGCGCTCGACGCCGGTGCGCGTCCGATCCAGCAGCGGAGCCAGGGCCTCAACCGCGGCCTCCGCGAGGCCCGCGACGAGGCGCTGGCAGCCGGCGCCGGGGCCCTGCTCGTGCTGCCGATCGATCTGCCCCTCATCTCGCCCGACGTGCTCGCGGGGGTGGTCGACGCCCTCTCCAATCCGGTTCGGCCGCTCGTGGCCCTGGTTCCGGATCGCCACGGGCGAGGCACGAACGCGCTGCTCGTGGCGCCGCCCGACGCGATCGAGTTCGCATTCGGCGGGGACAGCCGGGCCGCCCATGCCGACGCGGCGGCCCAATCGGGCGCCCGATACGTCGAGCTCGACGGCCCGCTGTCCCTGGACCTGGACACGCCCGATGACCTGCTCCGATTCGAGGACCTGGACGCCGGCCTCGCCGATGCCGGCTGAGTCCAATCCGCCGGCCGAGGCGGGCCGCCTCGAGGTCGTTGCGCTGCCGGGGATCGGCGAGATCTCGCCCGGTGACGACCTGCCGATGATCCTCGCCGACACCCTCGCGTCGACGACGGCTCTGCTTCCGCTCCGGGCGGACGACGTGCTCGTGGTGACCCAGAAGGTCGTGTCCAAGGCGGAGGGCGCGATCGTGGATCTGGCGACCGTCACTCCGCGCCCGGAGGCGATCGAGTTCGCGCGTCGCTACGACCGCGACGCCCGGCAGGTGGAGGTCGTGCTCCGCGAGGCGGCACGCGTGGTCCGCATGGCCAACGGGGTCCTGATCACCGAGACCCGACACGGCTTCGTGTGTGCCAACGGCGGTGTTGACGCATCGAACGTGGGTCCCCGAACGGGAGACGTGGTCACGCTCCTGCCGGTCGACCCCGACGCGTCGGCCGACCGGATCCGCGACGCGCTCCGGGAGCGCCACGGCGTGGACCTTCCCGTGATCGTCTCGGACTCGTTCGGCCGGCCGTGGCGACTGGGGATCGTGGACGTCGCGATCGGCGTTTCCGGGCTGGCACCGCTCGACGACCTGCGCGGGACGCCGGACGCGGACGGGCGCCCGATGCGCTCGACCGTTCGCGCGGTCGCGGACGAGATCGCGTCGGCCGCCGAGCTGGTGCTCGGAAAGACGGCCGGCAGGCCCGCGGCGGTCGTTCGCGGCGCCCGCCCCACCCGAGGGGAGAGTGGGATCCGCGACGGGCTCATGCCCGCGGGGCAGGACCTCTTCCGCTGACCCGCCTCGCCACCTCGTTGCGGGCGACTCGATCGGCGACGGCGATCCCGTCGGCGGGTGAATCTCGCTCACAGGACTTGTCGCGCAGATCGGGGAGACCGGGGCCGTCGATGCACACGTCGCGCGCGCCTTCATCACCGCTCAGGCGATCGACCGTGTCCGGAGTCGGGCTCGGGCCCCCGATCAGCTGATCGTTGCCGGCGCCACCTCCGAGCTGGTCGGCGTCCGCGCCACCGTCGACGAAGTCGTTGGCAGCACGCGCCGTGATGTGGTCCCGGCCGCCGTTGCCGTACAGCTCGTTGGAATCGTTGTCGCCGATGATCCGATCGTCGAATTCGCTACCGAGGATATTCTCGAGGTTGATGAGCCGATCGACGCCGGCCGCGCCGGTCGCCTCGTTCTCGCCGAGGCTGGCCGTGACCGGGCCCGGCGCATCGAGGTAGCTCACCGTGTCGCGGCCCGAGCCTCCACGCAGGAAGTCGTTGCCCGGGCCCCCGATGAGGATGTCGTCGCCGCCCATCCCGATCAGGGTGTCGTCGCCGCCCAGGCCGCACAGGACGTCCGGACCCGACGTGCCGGTGAGGGTGTCGTTCCCTGGCGTCCCGGTCTGGGTGCACACCCCGGGCGACTCGACGGTGATCGCCACCGTGTCCGAGCCAGAGCCGGTGTCGTCATCAGTGGCGCTGACGGTGATCGTGAATGGGCCGGCCGCCGGGTAGGGGTGGGCGCCGCTGCACACACCGGCTGCGATGGCGCCGGCGGCGATGGTTCCGTCACCCCAGTCGATCGAGCACGTCAGGCCGTCGTTCCCCCCCGGGTCGGTGACCGTGGCACGCACGTCGACGTTCGTGCCCACGAGGACACCTGCTCCGGCCGCGGGCGCGGTGATCTCGACCGTCGGGCCCACGTTGGCGAGGGTGAGGATCGCCGTGTCGCTGACGGGCGGGTTGTGACCATCGCTCGCACTCAGGCCGAGGGTCCAGGTGCCGTCGTCGGTGCAGGTCACGGTGGTGGCCAGTGCAGCCGGGTCCGCGAACGCGCACGACGCGCCGGCATCGACATCCGAACCCGGTGTCGCGGTCCAGGTCGTGGTCAGGGTGGCGCCTTCGGGATCGGTCGCGGTCCCCGTGATCGCCACCGGCGAGCCCTCGTCGCCCCGCACATCGGCACCGGCGTCGACGGTCGGCGCACGGTCGAGCACGGTGACGACGATCGTGTCGATCGCGCGACCGCCATCGTCGTCGTCGACCGTGACCTGGATCGGGTTGGTGCCGGCGGCGGCCGGTCCGTAAGCGTGGCTGCCGGTGCAGGCGCCGGCGGCAACCATGCCGACCTCGACCGTCCCGTCACCCCAATCGATCGAGCAGGTGTGGGTGTCGTTGCTCCCCGCGTCGGTGAACGGAGCTGCCAGCGGGACCGTCGCACCGACATCGACCTCGCTGCCGTCGGCGGGTTCGCTGATGTCGACCGTCGGCAGGACGTTGACCACCTCGAGGGTGGCACTGTCGGCGACGGTCGGATTGACGCCGTCCGAGGCCGTGAGGGTGAGCGTGTAGAACCCGTCGTCGGTGCAGGCGATCGTCGTGGCCAGGGCAGCCGGGTCGCCGATGACACAGCTGGCGCCCGGATCGACCCCCGAGCCCGGAGCGTAGGACCAGGTGGTGGTCAGCTCTGCACCCTCCGGATCGCTCGCCGACCCCGTGATGTCCATCGTGAAGCCTTCGCCGAACAGGAGGTCGTCACCGGCATCGACCAGGATCGGCGAATCGGTCACGGTGATCGAGAACGGACCGGCTGCGGCGTAGGCGTGCGAGCCCGTGCAGGCACCCGCGGCGACCACGCCGGCCTCGACCGTCGTGTCCCCCCAGTCGATCGAGCACGTATGCGTGTCGTTGGATCCGGCATCGGTGAACGGCGCCGTCACCGCGACCGGTGCTCCGATGGCGAACGACGACCCTTCAGCGGGGGCAGCGATCTCCACGCTCGGCCCGACATTCGTCATCGTCACCTGGGCGGTGTCGCTCACCGGCGGGTTGACGCCGTCGGAGGCGGTCAGGGTGAGCGTGTAGGTCCCATCGTCGGTGCACGTGACGACCGTCCCGGTGGACTCCGGGTTGGCGAAGATGCACTGGGCCCCCGGATCGACGTCCGCGCCGGCCTGGAAGGACCATGCGGTGGTCAGCGCCTCGCCCTCGGGATCGCTCGCACTCCCCTGCTGGATCCACGACGTGCCCTCGGGGAACTCGGCGTCGGGGCCGGCGTCCACCGTGGGTGGAAGGTCCGTCTCGCAGTACGACCACGAGAGGACGTCGTGATTCTCGAACGCGCCACCCGTGGCCGCCGTGAATCCGACCCACGCCCGGCCGTCGGTCAGGCCGAGGAACGTGGCGAGATCGACCTCCGCGGTCACGACCGGGGTGGTGAAATCGTCGACGAATACCTCGAGCAACCCGTCCAGGGCGTAGTCGACCCGGACCCGGTGGACCTCGCCATCCTGGATGCGGATCGGATCGAGGATCGCCTCGGCACCCGGGAGCTGCCCGTCATCCTTCTCGCTGTTGGGTGCGGTGCCCTTGCTGTGGACCGCGACGTGGTTCCCGTTGGGATCGCCGTTGTCGCCAGCGTTGTCGAACGTGTCGAGCTCGATCGCGAGGCTGCGGGGGATCCGGCCGTAGCCCAGCGAGCCGCCGCCGTCGCCGACCACGGTGCCGCTCGAGTCCTGGATCGTGAGCGACATGCCGTCGCCGCCCAGCCCGTCGTCGTCGCCGGCACCGCCGGCCTCGGAGATCCGGACCGCGAACTCGGTGGTGAAGCCGTTACCCACCTTGACCCGGGTCGGGAACCATGCCTGACCGACCTGGTTCCGGGTTGCCGGTGTCACGCGCAGGACGGGCTCGGTGATGGTGGCGTTGTTGAGCAGGGTCAGTCCTGCCGTCTCGTCAAAGGTCTCGAAGCCGATCGGGCAATCGCCCACCACGGCCACCCGGGCAGGGCTTGCCGGCGTTGCGGTCGCCACGCCGGCCCATGGTCCCAGGGCAGCGGCCACGATGACCAGGAATCCGGCGGCGGCACGTCGCTTCGAGGCGCTCACGGCATCCTCCCATGCTGTGCCGCCCCGGGGGGATGAACGAGGGGATCGGGCTGACGCGGCCCGAGGCGACTGCGTGCGAGACGCGCGTCGTTGCCTGCACGCAACACCACTCTAGACAGTGACACCAACAGGCGTCAACGCTGCCCGATCGTCCTGGATCACGTTCCGGGGCGCGCCGGAAGGTACGCTCCGAGCGTGAAGGTTGGGCTGCAGATCGACCGCTTCGACTGGCCCGGCGGGACGCCGGAGATCGGACCCACGCTCGCGCGAATCGTGCGCACGGCGGACGAGTGCGGGTTCGAGTCGATCTGGCTGATGGACCATTTCTTCCAGATTCGCGGGCTCGGTCCGGCCACGGATCCGATGCTCGAGGGACTCACGGCCCTTGGCTTCATGGCCGCCCATAGCGAACGTGCACGGCTCGGCCTGATGGTCGGCGGCATCCACTACCGCGCACCAGGGCTCTGGGTCAAGGCGGTGACGACACTCGACGTGCTCTCCGGTGGCCGCGCCTGGTTCGGGATCGGTGCCGGCTGGAACCGACAGGAATCGGAAGGGCTCGGGTTTGGCTTCCCCACCCTGGGCGACCGCTTCGAGCAGCTCGAGGAGACCCTGCGCTTCGCCCACGGCATGTTCGAGGGTGAGCGTGGATCCGAAGGGCGCATCGATGGGCGCCATCTGCACGCGGAACGGATGTTGAACTCCCCGCAGTCGATCAGCCGGCCGCGCATCCCGATCCTCGTGGGCGGCGGCGGCGAACGGCGAACGCTTCGGCTCGTCGCCCAGTACGCCGATGCGTGCAACGTCTTCGGCGGTCCGGTCGCGATCCACCACAAGTACGAGGTGCTCCGGGAACACTGCCAGGCGCTCGGTCGCGATCCTGCCGAGATCGAACGGACGACGCTCCAGGACGTCCGCCTCGCAGGCTCCCGCGCCGAAAGCCCGGGATCGATCGTGGACCGGTTCGGGGAGCTCGCGGATGCCGGCGCGGAGCACGTGATCATCGGGATCTCGGACGTCCACCGTCAGGAGCATCTGGAGCTGCTCGGTCGTGATGTCATCCCCCGGCTTCGCGAGCTGTGAGGAGCCCGACGCTCGGCTCCTGATACCCCAGGGGAGTATGCCGTGCGTGATAGAGTTGATCGCATGAGCGACGAGCCCAGGCAGCCCGATCCGAACGGGTCGGAACCCTCGAAGGACCCGTTCGCCGGGCTGTCGATCGACTTCGGTGGCGACTCGGGCGACGGGTCGCAGCAGGTCCGTCCGCTCGCAATCACGTCGGACGACGCGGTTGCGGTCCCGCGCGCTGGATCGCCGTCGTCGACGGCGGCGGCGCCGGCCGGCACGGAATCGAAGCTGGTCATCGTCGGGTCCGGCCCGGCCGGGCTCACGGCTGCCATCTATGCGGCGCGGGCCAACCTCCAGCCGATCGTGCTCGCCGGCTCGACTCCCGGCGGCCAGCTCATGATCACGTCCGACGTCGAGAACTATCCGGGCTTTCCCGAGGGGATCGATGGCCCGGAGCTGATGGTCCGCTTCCGCGACCAGGCCGCGCGCTTCGGCGCCCAGCTCGTGGACGTCGACATCGACCGTGTCGACTTCTCGAGCCGGCCGTTCCGGCTGTGGGCGCGTGGCGTCGAGTACCGCGGCGAGTCGGTGGTCATCGCAACCGGCGCATCGGCGATCTGGCTGGGTCTCGAGAGTGAGCAGCGGCTTCGTGGACGCGGGGTGTCCGCGTGCGCGACCTGCGACGGCTTCTTCTTCCGCGACCGAGAGATCGCGGTCGTCGGCGGTGGCGACTCGGCGATGGAGGAGTCGCTGTACCTGACGAAGTTCGCGCGGAAGGTTCACCTGCTCCACCGGCGCGACGAGTTCCGGGCCTCGCGGATCATGCTCGATCGCGCGGTCGATCATCCGAAGATCGAGATCCATCGGAACACCGAGGTGGCCGAGGTCCTTGGCGACGCCAAGGTCAGCGGGCTGGTCCTTCGCGATACGGGGTCCGGCGCGCTGAAGGAGGTCCCGATGGAGGGCCTGTTCATCGCGATCGGCCACCGGCCGAACACCGAGGTCTTCCGCGACTGGCTCGAGGTCGACGCCAAGGGCTATCTCGTCGTCAACGGCGAGACCGGATCGCGGATCGACGGCGTGTTCATCGCCGGCGACGTCCACGACCATCGTTATCGTCAGGCGGTCACCGCGGCGGGCGACGGCTGCAAGGCCGCGATCGACGCGGAGCGCTGGCTCGAATCCGAGGGCATCGCGGAGGCTGCCACGGCCACGGCCTGGTGATGCCGTGCTGGCGCGCGACCGGCAGCGCCTCGCATAACCGCCACGCATTGATTCCCCGGTCGTGCGTCTCCGCGACCGAAGTTCGACGGTCACGCGCGCCTGACAGATGCGCACGGCGCATGGGTCGACCGCTGGGCCTATGTCACGGCGCCAGTACCGTGGAATCGATTACTCGGAGGCATATCCGGTGCGACACAGCGCGTTGAGCGGAGGACGCGTGACTGAGTGGAGGGCCGCGGTGCGAATGCGGCGCGGGTGATAGCGTCGGGACGATGAGCGTCCTCCAGGGTCGGCCGCGATGACGATGGGCGGCCGCGGAACCGGCCCGCGCAGGATGGCGGCCGCGTTCACGGGCGGAGGCGGCGGCGGCCGGATGCGCGGGTTCGGTGCCGGCGACGACGTGCCATGGGTCCCGCGCGAGCGACGGGGGCGGACGATCCGCCGGATCGCCGCGTTCTTCCGGCCCTACAAGCTGCAGGTCGGCATCGTCGTCGTGGCGATCCTGGCCACGAGCCTCATCGGTCTCGTCAACCCGATCCTGCTCAAGCTCCTGATCGACGTTGCGATCCCTCGTCTCGACTGGGGCCTGCTCAACCTGTTCGTGGGCCTGATGATCGTGCTCCCGATCGTGTCCGGGCTGATCGGGGTCGGCCAGAGCTATCTCAACAACGTCATCGGGCAACACGTCATGCAGGACCTGCGGGCGGCCCTGTACATCCACCTCCAGCGGATGCCGCTGCGGTTCTTCACCGAGACCCGGACGGGCGAGATCCAGAGCCGGCTGGCGAACGACGTCGGCGGCATCCAGTCGGTGGTCACCGACACCGCGAGCTCCGTCACGGCCAACGTCGCAATCGCGATCAGCACGATCGTTGCGATGTTCGTCATCGACTGGCGGCTGACCGTCCTCTCCCTGGGCTTGCTGCCGTTCTTCATGTACCTCACCTATCGCGTGGGAAAGGTGCGGCGCGAAGTCAGCAGCGAGACCCAGAAGGCGCTGGCCGAGATGTCCGCGGCGACCGAGGAGACGCTCTCGGTCTCGGGGATGCTGCTGACCAAGACCTTCGGCGCCCAGGCGCGGGCGATCGACCGGTTCCGGGGCCTCAACCGCGACCTGGCCCAGCTGCAGATCCGCCAGGCGATGGTCGGCCGCTGGTTCTTCATGATCATCGGCACGATCTTCAGCATCACCCCGGCGTTCGTGTACTGGCTGGCGGGGTATCTCGCGATCCAGGGCGATCCCAGCGCCCCCACGATCGGCGACATCGTCGCCTTCACCACGCTCCAGAGCCGCCTGTTCTTTCCGCTGGGTCAGTTGCTCAACGTGCAGGTCGAGATCCAGGGGGCCCTCGCGCTCTTCGACCGGATCTTCGAGTACCTCGAGTTGGACCCGGAGATCACCGACGCACCGGATGCGGTCGCACTCGATGCGGCCGGCGTCCAGGGCCGCGTCCGGCTGCGCGACGTGGGATTCCGCTATCCGGTGGCGGCCGTACCCGCCCCGCCGGCCGCTCCGGAGGCCGTGGACGACGACGTGGCCACGGCCGTGCCGGCCGTGCCCGAGCTCGAGATCGTGCCCCCGTTCGCGCTCGAGTCGATCGACTTCGAGGCCGAGCCCGGCCAGCTCGTCGCGCTCGTCGGGCCGTCCGGGAGCGGCAAGACGACCACCACCTACCTCGTCCCCCGCCTCTATGACGTCGATCGTGGCGCGGTCGAGATCGACGGCATCGACGTGCGGCGCGTGACGCTGGAATCGCTCGGCCGCGTGATCGGCTTCGTGACCCAGGAGACCTACCTGTTCCATGCCAGCATCCGGGACAACCTGCTCTATGCCCGGCCCGACGCGACCGACGACGACCTGGAGCGAGCGACGCGAGCCGCCGCGATCCACGACCGGATCGCCGAGCTCCCCGATGGCTTCGACACGATCGTCGGCGAGCGCGGGTACAAGCTCTCGGGCGGCGAGAAGCAGCGGATCGCGATCGCCCGGGTGCTGCTCAAGGATCCGAGGATCCTGATCCTCGACGAGGCCACGTCGGCGCTCGACACCGTCTCCGAGCGGCTGATCCAGGCGGCCGTCGAGCGCTTGATGGAAGGGCGCACGACGATCGCGATCGCCCACCGGCTGTCGACGATCCTGCGCGCCGATCGGATCCTGGTCTACGAGCGCGGACGGATCGTCGAGCAGGGAACGCACCGGGAGCTGCTCGCGCGCGGCGGCCTGTACGCCCGGCTGTATCACGAGCAGTTCGAGACCCCGCAACCGGCGCCGGACACCCAGGCGCTCGCGGGATGAGCGGGGTTCGGACGGCCGAGCTCGACCATGTCGCCGGTCAGTCGTTCCTCGCGACGACCGGGACCGGCCGTCGAATCGCGTTCGGAGACCGGGTGGAGGAAGGCGAGCTGTCGCCGGTCGAGACGCTCGCTGCGTCGCTCGCGGCGTGCAGCGCGATGGACGTGGTCTCGATCCTGGACAAGAAGCGGCAGCGCTACGACCGCTACCACATCCGGGTCACCGCCGAACAGCGGGACGAGTACCCGCAGGTGTACACGCGGATCGACATCGTCCATGAGCTGGAGGGACCGCTCCTGCTCGAGATCGCCGTCCGTCGCGCGATCGAGCTCTCCGCCACGAAGTACTGCCCGATCAGCGCAACCGTGTCGGCCGGCGCGACGGAGGTCCATCACCGCTACCACGTTCGCTGCACCGGCGCGGAGGCGTTCGAGGCCGAAGGCGAGGCCGCGATCACCGGACCCGAGCGGCGGCCGGACCCGTTGCCGCCCGCAACAGGTCAGCGGTAGGCGATCCGACCCGCCGACGCCGAGCCGGCCGCAGCGCGGCCGCGCGACCAGATGCGCGTCACCTGGCCCGGCACCCACCAGCGCAGGAAGTACAACCGGCAACCCAGGCAGTACCCGGTGATCGCCAGCAACGACTGCAGCGCGGCGACGGCCAGCGCCAGCAGCCACCCGGCGCCCGTGGCGCCGAAGGCGAACGCGACGAGCGAGGCGATGAGGGCCACGCTCCCGAGCGTCTGCGCAAACCGCGGTGGGTACTCGTGCTCCATCTCCGCGGCCGGCAGGCGAAGGAGACGGACGAGGCGGCGCCAGATCATCCCGTAGACCGAGTACCGCATCCCAAGTGCGGCGCTGATCCCGATCGATAGCAGTGCGAGGGCCACGATGACCGGCATCCCGGTCGCAAACGCGGCGATCACGAGCAGCGCCGAGAGGGCGGCGCCGAACCGGTGGCCTCGCGGGTCGATCATGCGGGCCGGCGGCAGGGCGGCCGTGGCACCGGTGGGAATCGCGGACGGCATGGGGGCGGCCTCGTGAACAGTCGTCGATCGTCGAAAGCCTACTGGACCAGTAGACATTATGGCCATGGTTGCATGACTATGCAAGTGGCATGTATCATCATGCGTCCATGATCTCCCGCGCCCTGCCCCGTCCGATCCGGCGATGCCTCCGGCGAGAGGACTCGTCGCGCCCGTGAGCGCGAGCGTCGGCTCGGTCGAGGGCGGGCTCGTTGCCCCGGCGATGCGGGGCCGGCGATCGGCCGACAGCCGGCTCCGGATCGGCATCGTGGGTGCGACCGGGTACGTCGGATCGGAGCTGGTACGGCTCCTCGCCCGCCACCCGGACGTCGAGATTGCCGGTCTCGAGGGTCGAGACCGGGACGGCGAGCCGATCGCGGGTACCCACGCTCACCTCTCGAGCACCGGGTTGACGGTCGAACGGTCCCTGCCGTCCGAGCTGGACGCGGTGTTCCTGGCTCTCCCCCACGGAACCGCCGCGACCCGCGTCCCCGATCTCGCGGCCGGCGGAGCCGCGGTCATCGACCTGGGTCCGGACTTCCGGCTCCGCGATCCAGGCGACTATCCGCGCTGGTACGGCTTCGATCATCCGGCTGCGGAGCTCCTCTCGACGGCGGTCTACGGCCTACCCGAGCTTCACCGGACCGAGCTTGCCGAGCTTGGATCCGCGCCTGTCGCGATCGTCGGGTCGCCCGGCTGCTACCCGACGGCGACGATGCTCGCCCTGGCGCCGCTCGCTCGTGCCGGCCTCATCGGCGACCTGGTCGTGGATGCCAAGTCCGGCGTCTCGGGAGCCGGCCGCGAGGCCAGGGCCGAGCTGCTGTTCGGCGAGGTCAACGAGAGCGTCCGAGCGTACGGCGTGGGCGGGCACCGGCACGTCGCCGAGATCGAGCAGGAGCTCGCCGCCCTCGGCGCCGGACCGGGCGGCATCGGCGTGGACTTCCTGCCGCACCTGATCCCGATGACGCGCGGGATCCTCGCCACCTGCCATGTCCGGCCGACCCGGGCGCTCGACCAGGCGGAGCTCGATCGCCTGTATGCCGACGCGTACCGCGACGAGCCGTTCGTCAGCGTCGTCGGCGCGCCACCCGCGACCAAGCACGTCACCGGCAGCAACCGCGCCCTCGTGCACGTCCGCTGGGACGAGCGGATCGGACGCGTCCTCGCGTTCGCCGTGATCGACAACCTGGTCAAGGGCGCGGCCGGTCAGGCGATCCAGGCGTTCAACATCGTGTTCGGCCTGTCGGAGACGGCCGGTCTCGATCAGCTCCCGCTGGCACCCTGACGATGACCCTCCAGGCTCCCAACGCATCGCTCCCCGCGTTGCCGACCGATCTCCCGCCGGTCGAGCGGCGCGCCGTCATCCCGCCGGGCTTCGTCGCCGGCGCGACGACCTGCGGGATCAAGGCTTCGGGACGACCGGACCTCGCGGTGATTGCCGTGCCCGGTCGTCCCGCGGCCGCGGCCGCGGTGTTCACACCCAATGCGTTCGCCGCAGCCCCGGTGCGGCTGTCCCGGTCCCACCTCGCGGCATCCGGGGGTCCGGATCAGGTGGGCGACGCGGCACCCGGGTCCGGGTGGGCCTCGGCGGTGATCTGTACCTCCGGGAGCGCGAATGCCGCCACGGGCGCAGCCGGCGACGCCGACCAGGCGGAGATCGCGAGCGCGCTGGCGGGAGCCCTGGGCACGACCGTCGAGCGGGTCCTGCTCCTGTCGACGGGGATCATCGGCACGCGCCTTCCCGTGGAGCGGGTGCGGGAAGGGATCCGGCGGATGGCCGGTCGGCTCGGCGCGGGCGATGACCACCTCATGGCGGCCGCCGAGGCGTTTCGCACCACCGACACCGTTGCCAAGGTCGCCACCACCGCGGTCACCGTGCCCGATCCGGACGGACTCGCCGTGCGGCCGGTGCGTGTGACGGGGATCGCCAAGGGGGTGGGGATGATCCATCCCCGGATGGCGACGATGCTCGCGGTCCTGATGACGGATGCTCCGGTGGCACCAAGCGTCCTCCACGGGATCCTCCGCTCGGCCGCGACGCGGACCTGGAACCAGCTGACGATCGACGGCGACACGAGCACCAACGACACGGTGTTCCTGCTGGCCTCGGGCGCCACGGACATCGCGCCGGTCGCCCCCGGCTCGCGGGCGCTGGCAACGATTCGCGGAGCCGTGACGGCCGTCGCGCGCGATCTCGCTCGCCAGCAGGCCGCCGATGGCGAGGGGGCGACGACGCTGATCACGTGCCAGGTCTCCGGTGCCGTTGACGACATGGACGCCCGCGCGGTCGCCCGGGCCGTCGTCTCGTCATCGCTGGTCAAGGCCGCGGTTCACGGGCGGGACCCGAACTGGGGCCGGATCGCGGGCGCCGCGGGCAATGCCCGGATCGCCGAGCCGGCGCTCCTCGAGGCAGCGGGCCTGTCCACGACCGACGCCCGGGAGCGGACCGGGCAACCGGTGATCGTCGACCCCGACCGGCTGCGGATCGCAATCGGCAGTCACGTGGTGTTCGACGGAGGGCAGGGTGGGCCGGTGGCCTTCGATCGCGACGCTGCCCGGCTCGAGATGGACGTACCGGAGCTGCTGCTCCGCGTGGATCTCGGTCTCGGCGACGGAACCGGCGAAGCATTCGGGTGCGATCTCACGGAGGCCTACGTGCGCGAGAACTCGGAATACACGACGTGAGCGAGATCCTCGTGGTCAAGCTGGGCGGCACGACGCTCGCCGAGCAGGAGCAGGTCCTGGGCGAGGTCGCCGCCGTCGCGCGTCGCCGTCCCGTGGTCCTCGTCCACGGTGGCGGCCGGAGGATGACCGAGTGGCTGGAACGCCTCGGCGTGCCATCCCGGTTCGAACAGGGTCTCCGGGTCACGGATGCCGCGGCGATCGAGGTTGCCGCGGCCGTCCTGCGCGGGGTCGTCAACAGCGAGCTCGTGGCCGCCCTCCGCGACCTGGGCTGCGACGCGGTCGGACTGTCGGGGGTGGACGGTGGACTCCTCATCGGCGAGCGCGTCGAGGGGCTCGGGTTGGTCGCGCACGTCGTGGGCCTCCGACGAGATCTCCTCGATGCCCTCCTCGTCACCGGACAGGTGCCGGTGGTGGCGCCGCTCGCGCGAGACGAGTCGGGGGTCGTGTGCAACGTGAATGCGGACGATGCCGCGGCCGGGATCGCGGCCGGTCTCGGCGCCCGCCAGCTGGTCCTGCTGACCGACGTCGATGGGGTTCGTGACGCCGCGGGCCGGAAGCTCGACGCGTTGACGGCATCCGAGGCAGAGGCCCTCATCGCGGACGGCACGATCGCCGGTGGGATGGTGCCCAAGGTCCGGGCTGCGCTGGGCGCTCTGGCCTGGGGCGACGCCGTGGCGGTGATCGCGGACTCCGCGGCCCCGGGCGCCCTCGAGCGCGCCCTCGGCGATCCCGGCTTCGGCACCCGGATCTCGGTTGGCGAGCCGAGCCCGGTGGGTGCCACGTGAGCCAGGTCGACGTCACCCGTTCGAAGACCGCGCGCCAGCAGGCGGTTCGCCGGCTCGTTGCCGGTCGACCGATCGGCAGTCAGCAGGAGCTGGCCGACGAGCTGGCGAGCCTCGGCTTCGAGGTGACCCAGGCGACCGTCAGCCGCGACATCGCCGAGCTCGGGCTGGTGAAGGTCGGGCGCGGCGACCGGCACGTCTACGTTGCCCCGGAAGACCTGGCGCCGGCTCCGCGGTCGACCGCCGATGACCGACTGCGGAGGATCCTCGCCGACATCCCGATCACCGTCGGCCGGAGCGGCCTGATCCTGGTCCTCACCGGCACGCCCGGCACGGCCAACGCGATCGCCCAGGCCATCGACGAGTCGTCCCTTCGCGAGCAGGAGGGGACACTCGCCGGGGACAACACCCTGCTCGTCCTGTTCGGCGACGAGCCCCGGCTCGTGCGCTGGCTCGACCGCTTCCGCCAGCTCCAGGGGCTGCCCGTCCCATCCCCAACCCCAGATCGCACGGAGGTCTCATCGTGAACAAGGTCGTGCTCGCGTACTCCGGCGGGCTGGACACCTCCGTCGCCGTTGCGTGGCTGCGGGAGCAGTTCGGGGTCGAGGTCGTGACGCTCACGGTCGATGTGGGGGGAGGCTCGCTCCGCGAGGGCGTCGAGCAGCGGGCGATCTCCGCCGGGGCGAGCAAGGCGTACGTGGTCGACGCGCGAGAGCGCTTCGTCACCGACTTCGTGTGGCCGCATCTCCAGGCGAATGCGCTGTACCAGGGCGCGTACCCCCTGGCGACCGCCCTCGCGCGGCCCCTGATCGCGCAGCTGCTGGTCGAGGTCGCACGGCGCGAAGGCGCCGATGCCGTCGCCCATGGCTGCACCGGCAAGGGCAACGACCAGGTCCGCTTCGACGTCGCCGTCCACGCCCTGGACCCGGGTCTCGAGGTCGTCGCCCCGATGCGGGTCGGGATGGGCCTGTCGCGCGAGGAGGAGATCGACTACGCGGCCGAGCGCGGGATCGAGATCCCGATCACCAAGGCGTCGCCGTATTCGATCGACGCCAACATGTGGGGTCGCTCGATCGAGACGGGGGTGCTCGAGGACCCGTGGACGTCACCGCCCGCCGACGTGTACGAGTGGACCGTCGATCCGGAACGGGCACCAGACCCGGTCGAGATCACGCTCGCATTCGAGGGCGGCGTCCCGGTTGCGATCGACGGCGAGCGCCTGGACCCGGTGCCGCTCGTCGAGCGGGTCCATGCCCTCGCCGGGGCTCACGGGGTGGGCAGGATCGACCACGTCGAGGACCGCCTGGTGGGAATCAAGAGTCGCGAGATCTACGAGGCGCCGGCCGCCACGGTGTTCCACGCCGCCCATCGCGCGCTCGAGGGCCTGACGCTCACCAAGGACACGCTGCGCTTCGATCGCGTGGTCGCCGACGAGCTGGCCCGTCTCACGTACGACGGTCTGTGGTTCAGCGCCCTCCATCGCGATCTCCGGGGCTACGTCGCCTCGTCCCAGCGGGTCGTCTCCGGGGACGTCCGGATCCGGCTCGACCACGGGAACGCTGCCGTTGCCGGACGCCGGTCGCCCCTGTCGCTGTATGACAAGAGCCTGGCCACCTACGACCGGGACGACGCGTTCGACCACAAGAGCGCGGTCGGCTTCATCGAGATCTTCGGGCTGCCGCTCCGGGTGGAGGCCGCCCGGCACGGAGCGGTCGGTGCGCGCTACGGCGCGGCCTGGACGTGGACCGAGCCCCTGCTGGAGCAGCTCCCGACGCAGACCACGGAGCGGGAGGCAAGCCCGGTCGGCTGACCTCGA
>DATBLH010000020.1:0-22572 GCA_036555445.1 Candidatus Limnocylindrales bacterium | reverse complement strand
ACCGGGAACCGACCTACGAGCGGATCCGGTCGTTCCTCGAGCTCCCACCCGACGACGGGATGCGGGCGTTCTTCGACGACCGGATGACGCCCGAGCGGGGTCACCTCGGACGCTGGCGCCAGCAGCTCCCGAGCGAGGCCGCCGCCGCCCGCTTCGAGGACCGCTATCGGGAGCACCTGACCGCGATCCGCGAGCGCTTCGGACCGGTGCCACCGACCGAGGATCTGGACCCGTCCCCGGCGACCGGGGGCTAGCCCGAGTCCCCGAGCACCACCTGCTCCCACTGGCCGAGGACGCGTCCGAGCCCATATCGATCGCGGATCTCGACCTGCGCGCTTCGGCGCTCCTCGTCCCACGTGCCGCCATCCACGATGGCGGCGATGCGGTCGGCCATCGCGTCGACGTCGGGCTGGATCCAGCGCCGGTCATAGATCAGCTCGGCGCCCGGCCACGGCAGGAGGACCGGCACCGCACCCGACGCGGCGCCCTCGGCCGGAGCCAGGTGGAACGACTCGTAGTCGCTCGTCGACAGCACGAACCCGACGCGGCGGAGCCAGAGGGCGACATCCGGTCCGAACGGCTCGACGGCGACGGCGCCGGCGATGGCCGGTGACTCGTCGATCCGCTGGAACTGCCGCTCCGAAAACGAGCGCTCGGCGGGGTCGCGCCAGACCCACGGGAGCTGCCACGGCATCTTCGACTTCGCGTACAGCCGATAGCGCGGATCGCGCGCGCGAAGCCGCTCGAGGACGTCGAGGGCGAGGTCAAATCGCTTCGGGGTCGGGGTGATTCCGATCACGCCCAGGTGGAACCGGGCGTCCGGGTCCTTCGGCCGGTCCAGCTGGAGATCGTCGACCGCGTTGGGGACCACCGTCACGCGGGCTGGGTCCGACCCCAGCTGTTCGATCGCGACATCGCGGTAGTGCGGGCTGACACAGACCAGGCAGTCGATGGCGTCCGGCTGGATCTCGGCTGCGGACGGCCAGGTCAGCTCGACTCGGTGAACGCGGACGATGAGCCGCTGTCCGGCCCGCTTGTGGCGGCTGTACCAGGCGGCGTTGGGGCCCGCCCACTCGCAGATCACGACGTCGGCCCAGGCGATCATCTGGCGGCTCGCCGCCTCGTCGTGCCGTGACCGTGCCTCCCACACGTCATAGCGCAGCTCGACGTTCGGCAGGGCCGCGAGGTGGTCCGCGATCTCGAGGAAGAACTTGAGGTCGTGACTCGCGACACCCACCTTGAGCGGATGAGCCCGTGCAACGAAGGCGGGCGGGGCCGGTAGCGCTCGATCGAGGAGGACCCGCGTTCGCTCCACGGCGCGATCCACGGTGAACGCGCCGGCCGCGGCGATCGTCCGCGCTGCCGCCGACGCATGGACGGCGGGATCGGTCGCGGCACGCGCGATCGTGTCGACCACCTCGTCCCGGGTGGCGGCGAACATGGGGTAGTCGTCGCCCAGCAGTGCGGCGTGCATCGGTGTCCGGTTGAGGACCACCGGGAGGCCGGCGCTCCCGTATTCGAGCAGCTTCGTGCTGAGCTCGAGGCTCTCGTCCAGGCCGCTATCGCGCCAGCTGAGCGCGATGTCGGCGGTCCTCGTGCGCGCCAGCGTCTCGGAGCGCGGCAGGCCGCCGTGCCAGGTGACGCTCGTCGTCCGGCGCAGGGCCGCCTCCATCCGGCCGGCATATCCCGTGTCCACGGGATCGGCGTGGATCTTGTCGCCGATCATCTCCAGCTCCGCGGGGATCCCTCGCTCCGCGAGCATCTCGGGGAGCGTCGTCATCTCGAGCGTGTTCCAGCGCGGCGCGAACTTGCCGGCGTACACGAGACGGAGCGGGCGGTCGCGCTCGATGGGCCGGACCTCCGGCGCTTCCTCGGGGACCGGGATCACGGGCGGAAACAGGACGCATCGTCCGGCCGCACCATCGACCCCGGTCTCGATGAACGACCGGAGCTCCTCGGTCTGACACAACAGGAATCGGGACGCGTCCGTGATCCGGCGCAGCCCTTCCGCCGCCGCCGGGTCGAGGTCCGCCTCGGACTGCGGGATGTCGGTGAGATACGTCCACAGCCGTCCATTGAAGGCCCCGGAGGCCGCTGCTTCGGCGGCCAGCCGGCGGCCGCGGATGACGACGAGATCGAAAGGTGCCGGGCGATCGAGCTCCCGCAGGACCTCCACGGCGATCGCAGGCGGCATCGCCTTCCGATCCGGGGCACCTTGCAGCCCGTCCTCGAACGGCCGCACGATCCGCAACCCGGCAACGTGCGCCAGCGGCTCCAGCAGGCGCTCCGTCCGCACCCGCGCCTTGAGCACGAGCGTCACCTCACAGCCCGCGCCGGCGAGGACCTCCGCCGTCGATTGCAGCCAGATCGACGACCCGTCGATGAGGTTCATGTCCACGTCGCCATACAGGAGTGCTCGACGCGTGGCGGTCAGACGCGGACCGCGCTCGGGTGTCGGGCGCGGCGCGACCCTGGGGTGGGGGGCCGTAGCAGGACGTCGCCGAAATCCGGGGAGTCGCCGGACGAGCTTCCGCAGGCTGGCCCCGAGGCCCGCGTGCCGGAGCGACGACCTGGCGGCGCTGAGGTCGGGGAGCGGCATCCGGCGCGGTCGGCGGTGGGTCAGGCTGCCCCGAGCCGTGCGTAGAGGTCGCGATACCGGGCACCGTTCTGACGCCAGCTCCGGTTGGTCACGACCCATTCCCGCGCGGCCCGACCGAGCGTCGCCCTGAGCGTCGGGTCGTCGAGGAGCGGCTCCAGGTGGTCGGCGAGGTCCAGCGGGTCCTCGGCACGGAACACGACGCCGGTCTCGCGGTCGCTGACGACCTCGCGGAGCGCGGCCACGTCGCTCACGACCACCGTCCGCTCCATCGCCATCGCCTCGAACGGCTTGAGCGGTGTCACCAGCTGCGAGACGCGGTCCGCGGTTCGTGGCACGACGAACAGGTCGATCAGCGCGAGATGGGCGGGAGCCTCGGCGCGCGGCACCCGACCGGCGAACACGACATCCCGACCGCGGAGCCCCAGGCGTTCGGCCTGGACCTCGAGCGCATCGCGGACGGGGCCGTCGCCGACGATGAGGCCCTGGACCTCGCGGCCGCGTCGCCGCAGCTCCGCGAGCCCCTCGAGGAGGGTGCCCACGCCCTCGAACGCCGTGAGCGTGCTCAGGTATCCGATCACGGGAACGCCGGCCCGGAGGCCCAGCCGGCTTCGGAGTGCGTCGTCCGGGGGCCTGGGGGCGAACCGCTCGGCGTCGACGGCATTGGGGACGACGACGATCCGCTCCTGTGGTACGCCACGATCGGCGATCTCGCGGCACATCGTGTCCGACAGCGTGACCACGGCGTCCGCGGCCTTCATCACCGCGGTCTCCACCTCGCGCGTCCGCCGGTAGCGCTCCGACTCCGTGCCACCGGATCCTGCCCGGGGGAGCCATGACTCCTCGAGGAAGCCGCGCACCTCGTACACCACGGGGATGCCGTAGCGCTCGCGGAGTGCCAGGGCGGCCTGTCCGTTGGGGTGGTTGCTGGCGGGATGGAGGACGGCCGGCCGGAGCTCCTCCACGAGCGTTGCCGCGGCTTCGGCCGTGGCCTCCACGGCCTTGTCCGCAGGAGTGGTGATCGGCAGATCCGGCGCCAGCCGGTGATACCGGACGCCGTCGATCGTGTCCTCGGTTGGGACGCGGCGATGGCCGTCCCAGAGCGGGAAGCCGGCCCGGGTGGCGAGATGCGGCTCCAGCCCGGCGGCCGCCTGACAGCGCGCGATCTCGTGGGCGCGAAGCGTGTAGCCGGCCTCGCGATAGGGCAGCGAGTTCGTGAGCAGGTGGACGACCCGGCCGGGCACGGCCTGAAACGGGTTGGGTGCTCGAACGACGGCCGGCCGCCAGGCCGGGTCGCGGACGGTCAGCTCGCCCCGGATTCGACGCGCCAGCCCGCGTGCGTAGGCATCACCCGGGTACCGCGCGCGATAGGCATCGGTGAGTGCCGCCGCGGCCGTGAACTCGCCCCGCGCCAGTCGGACCTCGGCCGCGACCAGTGCGGCACCGGCGTTCCGGTCCACGGCGGCGGCGAGGTCGGTGGGGACATCGGCCAGTCGACCGGCGAGGTCGGGGTTGCCGATCGCGAGCGCGGTCCCGGCCAGGGCTCCATCGGTGGCGCCGCGCGTGCCGGCGACCTGCTCGATGAGCGCAATGGCGTCATCCGTGCGACCCGACGACGCCAGTCCGATTGCGGCCGCGGACGTCCCGGCGCGCCATCCGACCGGCCACGAGGTCATGAGGCGCCCCGTTCGGACGAGGAGGCCGGCCACTGTCCGGCGTCGACCATCGGGGAAGCGCCGCAGGACCCCCATGAGCACCGATGCGGGTCGACGCCGGGTCGCGATGAGCGCGGTGCGGAGCGATCGTCCGGCGATGCGGGTCCCGCCTCGCCCCTCGGTCACCGGTCGCGCTCCGACACCCGGACGTTGGGGGATACTGGTCGTCTCCGGCGGAGGGAGATGCGCCCGGGCGCTGCCCCTCTCGACCCGCGACCCCGCGAGAAGAGGCGCATGGCCGAGACCGTAGCACACATCGTCGGCGCCAGACCCAACTTCATGAAGGCGGCGCCGGTGGTCCGTGCACTCGACGATCTGGGCTGTCGGCAGGTCGTCATCCACACCGGGCAGCACTACGACGATCGGATGTCGGCGGTGTTCTTCCGGGAGCTCGGGCTCCCCCAGCCGACGATGGACCTGGGCGTGGGATCGGGAAGCCACGGCCGTCAGACCGCCGCGCTGATGGTCGCCCTCGAGGATGCCCTGCCGGGGGTCGACCCGGCGATCGTCCTCCTCTACGGCGACGTGAACTCGACGCTCGCAGGGGCGCTCGTCGCGGCGAAGCTCGGGATGGTCATCGGCCATGTCGAGGCCGGTCTCCGGAGCTTCGACCGGACGATGCCCGAGGAGATCAACCGGGTGGTCACCGACGCGCTGGCCGACCTGCTGTTCGCGACCAGCCCCGAGGCGATCGACCACCTCGAGCGCGAGGGAATCGACGCCGGACGCGTCCACATGGTCGGCAACCCGATGATCGACACGCTCCTCGAGCACCTCGATCGACTCGACCCCGGCCCGCCGCGGGAGGCGCTCGGCGTCGGCGAGCGATACGCGGTCGTCACCCTCCACCGGCCGTCCAACGTCGACGACGCGGCCTCGGCGCGTCGAGTGGTCGACGCGCTCGACGGGCTGGCGGCGATGATCGAGGTCGTGCTGCCGCTCCACCCGCGCGGCCGGGCGATGCTCGAGGAGGCCGGGCTCCGCTCGCGCGATGCGCTCAAGGTCGTTGAGCCGCTCGGCTATCTCGACTTCGTGGCACTCGTTCGTGGCGCGGCCCTCGTGGTCACCGATTCCGGTGGCATCCAGGAAGAGACGACGATCCTCGGCGTGCCGTGCCTGACCGTGCGCCCGAACACGGAACGACCGATCACGATCACCCACGGGACGAACCGGCTGGTGACCCCGGAAGCGATCGTCGACGAGGCGCGGCGGGCGCTCGACGGGGGTCGGCCCGCCACCCTCGAGCCGCCACCGCTGTGGGACGGCCACGCCGGCGAACGGATCGCCCGGATCGTGGCGGAGCGGCTCAGCGCCGGTGCGCACCGGGGGTCCGCAGCGCGTGGCTGAGCGGATCGTCCTCCATATCGGGACGATGAAGTCCGGGACCACCTATCTCCAGCACATCCTGGCGGCCAGCGACGAGCAGCTCCGCGCGTCGGGCTGGCTGTACCCGCACACGTGGCGGCCCACGGACGAGGTGCCGACCCAGCAGTTTGCGTTCTACGGGCTGCTTGGGCCGCAGATCCCGTGGGTCGAGGGCTGGCGCGACGCGCATCGCGGGGCGTGGGATCGGCTGCGCGACCAGGTCGGCGGATGGGATGGACCCGTGATCATGTCTGCCGAGGCGCTTGTCGCGCTCGACGACGCCGGCATCGACACGCTCCTCGAATCGCTCCCGCGCGCGCCGGTGGACGTCGTCCTCACGGTCCGGAGCCTGGCGAGCGTGCTTCCGTCGTCGTGGCAGCAGCACCTGCGCAACGGCCATAGCCAGTCCTTCGACGGCTATCTCGGGATGATCCGCGACGGACGCGCCGATCGCGACGGCTCGCCGTCGGGTCACGTCTTCTGGCGTTCGTACGACATGGCCGACGTCCTGCGGCGCTGGGGGTCGGCGGTCGGGATCGATCGCTGCGTCGTCGTCACGGTTCCCCGATCCGCGCCCACCGACGAGCTGTGGCGACGGTTCCGCGAAGCCACCGGTCTTGGCGACGCGGCACCCGACACGCCGCCGGAGGTGCCCCGTGACCTGGCCAACGTCGGCGCCACCGCCCCCGAGGCGCTGATCGTGGAGGCCGTGAACCGGGTCATGGTCGAGCGTGGGGCGTCACAGGCGGAGCGTCGCGCGCGGGTGCGCCTGATCATGGTCAGGGGCCTTCTTCCCCGAGCGGATCGCGGCGTCGCGCTCCGCGTCCCACCGGCTTGGGCCTCCGAGGTCGCGGCGTGGATCGATGCCGACGTCGACGCCATCCGGAGCTCGGGCGTCCGCGTCGTCGGCGACGTGGACGACCTTCGCGCAGACCGTGCGACCGACGACCCGGCCCCCTTGCTACCGGAGGAGGTGGCGACGGCTGCGGCCGAGGCCCTGCTGGTCGGCCGGGTCAGGCGAGCGGCGCGAAGGGGTGGGGGAGTCCCTCGTCGACTGCTGCGCGCGGTCGCACGCCGGGTCAGGCGCCTGGCGGACTGACGGTCCCGGCGCCGGAGCCGGGCGCGGGGCGTTCCGACCGCGCGTCCGAGCCTGGTGTGGGCCACAGCGGCAGGCCCTGCTCCCGGCGTGTCTTGCGCTCGAGGCTGTGCTCGCGGTGGATCGTGACCACCTCCTCGGGGTCGCCCTCGGCCACGATCCGGCCACGCTCGAGGAGGATCGCCCGGTTGCAGAACTCCGTGACCCAGGTCATGTCGTGGGTCACGAGCACGATCGCCTTGGCGGCCTTGACCAGCTCCAGGACGCGCGTCCGGGACTTCTCGCGGAATGCCTGATCTCCGGTGCCGAGGACCTCGTCCAGGAGGAGGATGTCGGGGTCGATCGCGGTCGCGATGCTGAACCCGAGCCGCGCCCGCATCCCCGACGAGTAGGTCTTGAGCGGCGCATCGATGAACTCGCCGAGATCCGCGAACTCCACGATCCCGGGCGTCCGCTTCTCCACCTCGCGGTGATCGAGACCCATGAAGGCCCCGGCCAGGCGGATGTTCTCGAACCCCGACAGCTCGGTGTCGAAGCCGGCACCCAGGGTCAGGAGGCTGGACACGTGGCCCTGCACCTCGACCACCCCACGATTGGGCTCGATGATCCCGGCGAGCACCTGGAGCAGGGTGCTCTTGCCGGCGCCATTCGGCCCGATGACGCCCAGTGACTCTCCGTGGACGAGTCGGAGGTTGATGTCCCTGAGAGCCCAGAACTGGGTCTTGTCGCTGCCCCGCCGCAGGAGATTGCTGAACGACTTCCGGAGCGTCGTCTTGCGCGTGAACCGCAGGTCGTAGCGAACGCCCATCCGGGACACGTCGATGGCCACGCCGCGCTCGTTGATGCGGCGATCGCGGGCTTGGGATTCGTTCCGGGTTCCCATCGGCCGCGTACGGTAGCACGCGCCTCGCGGGTGGCCGGCGCCGGCCTTGGGCTAGGATGGCGCGGCATGAGCCGACGACGACCTCCCACAATTGGGGTGACGCCATGACCGTGGCCTCGCTGCCGGGTGGTCGCCGGGTCCCACCGGATCGCGCCAGGCGCCCGAACTCCGGGCACTGACGGCAGACTCGGGGCACGACATGGACGATCGCGGCTCGAACGTGGGGCCGCCGGAGGACGACGCTCCGGAGCCCGAGCGTGAGCCGACCGGGGAGCCCGTTGCCGAGTCCGCGCAGGGCGCCGACGACGCGTCACTCGAGGATCAGGTCGCCGAGCTGGCGCGCGCCCTCGAGCGCGAGCAGGCACTCAAGGCCCAGGCCCTGGAAGACGCGCGGCGCGAGGCGGATCGGGTTCGCGCAGCGCGTGCCGAGCTCCGGGCGACCCGGGTCGAGCTGGCCAGGACCCAACAGCGACTGACGCGGGTCCGGGGCCACCCCGTGGTCCGCCTCGGCGCGGTGGTGCTGACCAGGACGAATCGGGTGATCGGCGGCAGTCGTCGAGCGGCCCGCCGATGGTTCGGCCGAAGGGGCCGGATCGCGCGGGTGTGGGCCGAGCGGGCTCGCCAGCCCAGCCGTGCCGAGATCGCGGCGTTCGCGGATCGGGTGCTCGCCGGCCTGCCGGCCGCAGCCGTCACCGAGGGCCCGCTGGTCTCGATCGTCATGCTCACCCGCAACGGCGAGGCCCACCTGCGGCGATGCCTGCCCGTCGTTGCCGAGGTCGGCTACCGCAACGTCGAGCTGGTCGTGGTCGACAACGCGTCCACCGACGGCACGCTCCGATTCCTGGAGTCGTTCCAGCCGCGGTTCCCGGTGCGGATCGTGCGCAATGCCGAGAACGCGTCGTTCTCGGTGGGCAACAACGACGCGCTGGCCGAGTGCCGGGGCGAGCTGATCCTGTTCCTCAACAACGACATCGAGCCGATCGGCACCGACTGGCTGGGACACATGGTGGAGACGGTCCGCGATCCGGGCGTGGTCGCGGCCGGGGCACGGCTGATCCATCCACGGGCGACCGGCATCGCCCTCACCGACACCGGGCATCCGGCACTCTCGATCCAGCACGCGGGAATCGACTTCGCCATCTCGGATGGTGCTCCGATCGCGCGACCGACCGGCGTGGGCGAGGATCCCCTCAGTCCCTGGGCAACCGCCGTCCGCGATGTGCCCGCGCTTACCGCGGCATGTCTCCTCGTCCGTCGGGCCGCGTTCGAGGCCGTCGGCGGCTTCACCGTCGGCTACCACTATGGCCACGAGGACGTGGACCTGTGCCTCCGCTTCCTCGAGGGCGGCGGCCGCCTCCGCTACGACGGCCGGGCTGCCCTGTGGCACGACGAGTCGGCCACGCGCAGGGCGTCGTCGCGCGAGGAGACCCACGAACGGAACCTCGCCAACCGCAACCGGTTCGTCTCGACCTGGGCGCCGCGGCTGTTCCGGACCGTGCTCGAGGATGCCGCACTCGGGCGCGGGTTCTGGCGCCGCGAGCCGCTCCACGTGGGTCTCACGGTGACCAAGGACGACCCGCAGGCCGGTTGGGGCGACTGGTACACGGCCCACGAGCTGGGCGACGCGCTCACCGACCTCGGCTGGAGGGTGAGCTACCTGGAGCGGGTGAAGGGTCGCTGGTACGAGCCGGACCCATCGATCGACGTCATCGTGGCGCTCCACGACCTGTTCGACGTCCGGCAGGTGCCGCGCGGAATCGTGAAGGTCGCCTGGATCCGCAACTGGACCGAGCGCTGGTTGGAACACCCCTGGTTCGACGACTTCGACATCGTCCTCGCGTCCAGCGCGACGTCGATCCAGCTCGTTCGGGAGGGAAGCGCCCACGACCCGGTGATGTTCCCGATCGCGACGAATCCCAACCGATTCAGCCAGGGAGCCGCCGATCCCCATTTCACGTGTGACGTCCTGTTCACCGGCAATCACTGGGGTGCCGCCCGCGCGGTCGATGCCGCGCTCCCGGCCCTGGCGCGCGCGGGTCTCGACGTGCGGGTCTATGGCAAGGGCTGGGACGACGTGCCCGAGATGGCCCCGCTCTATCACGGGTTCCTGGACTACGAGTGGCTACCCACGGCCTATCGCTCGGCCCGCGTCGTGGTCGACGACACGGCGGGCCCGACGCTCCCCTACGGCGCGGTGAACTCGCGGGTCTTCGACGCCCTCGCCTCGGGGGCACTCCTCGTCACCGACAACGAGCTCGGCAGCCGCGAGCTGTTCGGCGACCTGATCCCGATCTGGCATGACCCGGACTCGCTGGAGGACGCGGTGCGCCGCCTGTTCGACGGCGGGCGGGACGCTTCGAACGTCGCGGCGGCGAGCCGCCTCGTGCGGGCGGAGCACACGTACCAGCGGCGCGCCGAGCAGTTGCGGAGCCTGGTCCTGGACTGGATCCGGGCGCCGCGGGTGGGGATCCGGATCGGAATCCCGGACTGGGAGCAGGCGCCAACCTGGGGGGACCTCCACTTCGCGCGGGCGCTCCAGCGCCAGGTCCAGCGGGCGGGTCGCCCGACCAGGGTCCACATCCTTCCCGAGTGGGAGAGTTGGACGGCCGCTCGCGACGACCTCAGCGTCCACCTGTTCGGGCTGTCGACACGACCGCTCCGAGCGGGGCAGCTCAACGTGATGTGGCACATCAGCCATCCAGACCGGGCGACCCCCGAGCTGTACGAGCAGTACGACGCCGTGTTCGTCGCGTCGACGCCGTTCGCCGAGCGGGTGGCCGAGCAGGTCACGGTTCCGGTACGGCCGCTCCACCAGGCCACCGACGAGGAGCGCTTCCGTCCCCGAGAGGGCGGCCCGCCGCACGAGCTCCTGTTCGTCGCGAACTCGCGCGCCTCCCGACGCCACATCCTCGACGACCTCGGGGCCACGGAGCGGGACCTCGCGGTCTACGGGCAGCGGTGGACCCCGGAGCTCCTCGATCCGCGTTACCTCCGCGGGGATCACATCCCGAACGAGCGGCTGGCCGCCTACTACGCCGCCGCTGCGATCGTCCTCAACGATCACTGGGCGGACATGCGCGACGAGGGCTTCTTCTCGAACCGCCTCTACGACGCCGCGGCCTCGGGGGCGTTCGTGATCAGCGATTCGGTGCCCGGCCTGCGCGAGGAGTTCGACGACGGCATCGTTGCTTACGACGACGCGGACGAGCTGAGGCGGCTCGTGGACTGGTATCTGGACCATCCCGAGGAGCGCAGGTCGAAGGCGGAGATCGCCCGCGCCGCCGTCCTCACCCGGCACACGTTCCGGCACCGCGTCCAGGAGATCCTCGAGGCGATCGCCCCGCTCGAGTCGGGCCGCCGGCCCACGATCCACTGACCCGCCGACGCGGGGGCGTCAGAGGACCTTGGCGAACGAGGACTCGAGGCGCTTGAACAGGATGATCGAAAGCGTGAGCAGCAGGAGCGACACCCCGGCCAGCACGAGGAGACTGCTTGCCTCCGGGGCGTGTCCGTCGTAGATCAGGGCGCGGTACGCGGTGAACAGGGTTGCGAACGGATTGGCCAGCAGGATGTCGACGACCCACCTGGGCGCCGAGTCGACCCCTTTGAGGTTGTCGATCGCGTACAACCCGGGGGACAGGTAGAACCACAATCGGAGCACGTGCCGCGTGAGGTTGCTCAGGTCGCGGTAGAACACATTGATGGCGCCGAGCACGATCGCCACCGGCAGCGTGAACACGAGCTGGACCGCCGCCACGGCCGGGATCAGGACCAGCCACGGCGTCGCGCGATCCGAGTAGAACAGGACCATCAGCGCCGCCAGCGGGATCAGCCCGAACGCGAAATTCACGATGCCCGACATGACCGAGGCGACCGGGAGCACGAGCTTCGGAAACTGGATCTGCTTGATCAGCCGCTCCGACGAGACGATCGAGTTCGTGCCGTCCTGGACCGACGAGACGAACCACTTCCAGGGCAGGATCGCGGCGAACAGGAACAACGGAAGGTCCTCGCCGACCCGCCTGAAGATGACCGAGATCAGGAGGACGTAGACCGCCATCTGGAGCAGCGGGTCCACGACCCACCAGATGTTGCCCAGGAGGGTGTTCGCGCCCTTCTTCTTGATGTCCGCCTGGACCAGGTAGCGGATGAGCCGACGGCGGCCGAGGACCTCCGTCACCGCTTCCCGGATCAGGCCGATCCCGATGGGGCGGTTCGCGGAGGAGCGGAAGTGGGCGGGCGCTTCCGAGGTGGCGGTCATGAGCCGGCGTACGGTAGCACGCGCTATCGCACCCGCCGAAGGAACTCGCCGGGGTTGAGGGTCAGCAGGAATCGCTTCCGTCCGCCGCCAACCACGGTGGACTCGACCTCGTCCGGGGTCAGCGGCCGAGCGTCGCCGACCCGATGGCGTCCGGGCGCGACCGCAACGGGTCGTCGGCCGGGGAGGAGGCGCCGGACGGCGCGGGTTACGCCGGTCGCGACCCGTCGGCGCTGACCGTTCGACATCGCCGCAAGTCTACTGGCCGCCCACGGCCGGGGAGCCCGGCCGCTCCCGGGCGCGGCCTCCGGGCTGCGGGCCGACCGCTCGACGGGAGCGTCGCTCGTGGACAATGAGCGACCCAATGAGGAAGCGCGTCCGCCGCACGATCCGCGGCTTCCGGCGACGGATCCAGGGTGCCCGGGAGTGGATCGACCGCTGGGTCCCGAAACGCCCTCCCGATCCGTACGCGGCGTTCGAAGGCCTCGACACGCCGCACCTGGTCCGTGTCCCGGGACTGGTCACCGACACCCGGTCGGTCGACGCGCCCCGCCTGGTCGTCCTCATGCCGTCGCTCCGGCTGAGCCGGCTCACCGGTGGCCCGAACACGGTGCTGAGCCTCACGGCAAGGCTGGCCCTGGATGGAATCCGGGTCCGCTACGTTTCGGCGTATCTCGGGATCGACCGCCAGACGGATCCGCTCCATGCCCACATCGAGCGGCTCGCGGGTCGTCCGCTGCCGGCCGACGCGATCGAGTTCGTCGACGGCTCGACCCCCGGCGGCGGCGTCCCGGTGGGACGGGGCGACGTCCTGCTCGCGACCTGGTGGCCGACGGCCCACCTGGCCAGGGACGCGCTCGCGAGGACCGGTGGCTCGGCGTTCGTGTATGCGATCCAGGACTACGAGCCAGGTTTCTACCCGTGGTCGAGCACCCACGTCATGGCCGACGCCACGTATCGCTTCCCGCATCGGTCCGTGTTCAACCAGGGCCTCCTGCGCGACTACTTCCGCCAGCATCGGGTGGGCTCGTATGGAGGACCCGACGAGCCGCCATCGGTCACGTTCGAGCCGGCGGTCGATCGAACCCTGTTCCATGCGCCTTCACCGGGCGACGCCCGACCTCCCCGCCGGCGGCTCCTGTTCTACGCCCGTCCGCGGATCGAGCGGAATGCGTTCGAGCTCGGACTCCGGGGGCTTCGGCTGGCGGCTGCCCAGGGCGCGTTCGACCCGGAGGCGTGGGAGCTCCGCTCGGTGGGCACGTCACTTCCGGACTTCGCGCTGGCGCCGGGCGTCTCGCTGGTCAACGCCCCCTGGCTGCCGTACGCCGACTACGCCGCCTACCTGCGCGACTCATCGATCCTGTTGTCGCTGATGCTCTCGCCACACACGAGCTATCCGCCACTCGAGATGGCCGCCTCGGGCGGGACGGTGATCACGAACACGTTCGACGTCAAGACCGCCGACCTGCTGTCGGCGATCTCGCCGGGGATCCGGGGCGTGGCCGCCGACCCGGATGCGATCGCCGACGCGCTCGTCCGCGCGGTGGCGGATGTCGACGGGACCGAGCGGCACGGTCACGACGCGGCGGCTTTCGGCCTGCCGGCGACCTGGGACGAGTCGCTCGCGACTGCCGTCCCGTGGCTGGCGGCCACGGTCAGGGAGCTCGCCGCCGGCCACTGACCTCGGGCCCGGCGAGCCCGCATACGATGGGGATGTGAGCACCAATCCGTCACGACGCCCGGTGGCGATGATCGTCCACGCCTACTACGAGGAGGACCAGCGCGTCCGGCGCGAAGCCGAGGCGCTGGTCGCCGCCGGACGGCCCGTGGACGTCTATGCGCTCCGGCGGCTCGACGACGAGCCAACCGGGACGCTCCACGGGGTGACCGTTCGCCGGCTGGACGTGCGCCGGCACCAGGGCGCGGGCCTCGGCGTGTACCTGGTCGAGTACCTCAACTTCCTCGCCCGGTCGTGCTTCGCCGTCACCGCCGCCCATCGCCGCCGGCGGTACGCCCTGCTCCAGATCCACAGCCTGCCGGACTTCCTCGCCTTCGCCGGCCTGCCGCTGCGGCTGGTCGGCGTGCCGCTGATCCTCGACCTCCACGAGGCGATGCCGGAGTTCTTCCGGGTCCGCTTCCCGCGCGCCGGCGGGCGCGTGATGCACCGCCTGCTCGAGATCCAGGAGCGGCTGTCGATCGCGCTCGCGAACCGGGTCCTCACCATCAACGACCCGCTGGGCAACCGGCTCCTCGGTCTGGGCGTCCCGGCCGGAAAGCTGCTCGTGATCAACAACGCCCCGATGCTCGACCGGTTCGACCCGGCCGCCCACCCCAGGCGGGCATTTGCCGAGGACGGCGTGGTCCGGCTGATCTATACCGGCGCGCTGTCGCCGATCTACGAGCTCGACCTCGTCCTCCGCGCGCTCGGGCGCCTCCGTCGCGAGCGACCCGAGCTCGATCTCCGGCTCGACGTCTACGGCCGCGACTACGGGGAGACCGGCTGGCCGGACCTCGCGCGGGAGATCGGTCTCGGCGACCGGGTGACCTTCCACGGCCGGATCCCGATCGAGGAGATCCCGGCGGCGATGGCGCGTGCCGACATCGGCCTCGCACCCACCCGCCGGAGCTCGTTCACCGAGTTCACGATGTCCACGAAGCTCCTGGAGTACGCGGTCATGGGCAAGTCCGTGGTGGCGTCCGGGCTTCCCCACGTGATCGACACGTTCGGCGATCGCGTCGCGACCTACGAGCCGGGAGACGAGGTGTCACTGACGGCCGCGATCGCCGATGTCATCGACGACGCGGATCGGCGGGATCAGCGCATCGGGGCCGCGGGCCGGAGCGTCCGGGACGTCGCCGAGCGGGATACCGCGCGCTACCTGGAGCTGGTCGAGGAGCTCGCCGAGGACGGGGCTCAGAGGCAGAGGTAGAACGTTCGATCCCGAAGGATCGGTGGCTCCAGCGCCAGCACGGTGGTGTAGCCCGCCTCACCGAGCATCCGCACCAGGGCCTCGCGGGTGGGCCAGAACGAGTCCGGGTTCCCCCACGACGCGGTCGGCACCTTCGCCCGCTCCTCGGTCGTCGTGCCCGGCTCCCGGAACATCCGTCCATCCCAGCCGTCCACGGTCACCACCGTTCGCAGCGAGTGGTGGGTGTCCAGGATCGTGGGCGTGCCGGCACAGCGGCGGAGCAGGTCGAGCTGGTCCGCGAGCTCGAGGTGGTAGAGGAGCCCGAGGAGCGCGATGCAGTCGTATCCCGCGACGTCGAACGTCCGGACGTCGGACTGGACCCAGGTGATCCCGTCGGCCATCGGCATCCGCTCGGTGCGGGCATCGACCGCGGTCACCTCCCAGCCGAGCTCGTGGGCGATGAGCGAGAACGCTCCGTGCCCGGCACCCAGGTCGAGGAGCCGGCCTGGTGGCATCGCGCCCAGGATCTTCCGGAACGTGGCCAGCCGTCGCTCGCCCACCTCGGCCTCGCTGGGCCTGTTCGGCTCTTCCGGGGCCGCCGCGGAAGGAGAAGCGGGAACCCGCCGGCGCGGCTTGCCGAGCCGTCCGAGTCGCCTGATCCAGGTCGCGGCCATCTGTCTCCTCGTTGCCTTCGGCCGGGACAGGCGACGCGGGGAGCGACGCCGACCCGAGCAATCTTACGTGGGCACACCCGGGACGACGCAGGTCGGCGCGGTATCCTCCGGTGGCCTCTCCAGCGTCCTCGACCGAGGGCGCCCGGGGCCTGCGGGAGACCCCGTGACCGACGAGCGTCTGGCGATCATCGGACTCGGCTACGTGGGCTTGCCGCTGGCCCTCGCGTTCGTCGAGGAAGGCCTCGACGTCGTCGGGGTGGACGCCGATCCGAACCGGGTCACCGAGCTGTGCGCGGGACGCTCCCCGATCGACGACGTGGATGACAGTCGGCTGGCGGCCGCCCTCGCACGAGGATTCCGCGTAGTGGGGCCGGACGAGGTGGACCTCGGCGAGCGGAGCGTGCTCATCGTCTGCGTGCCGACGCCGATCACCGAGGCCAAGGACCCGGATCTGGGCCCGGTCCTGGCGGCCGCCGAGCGGATCGCGACGGAGCTCCGTGGCGGCCAGCTGGTGATCCTCCAGTCGACGACGTTCCCGGGCACGACCATGGGATCGTTCCGGGAGGTGCTCGAACGCTCCGGCCACGTCGCGGGTCGGGACTTCGATCTCGCGTTCGCCCCCGAGCGAGTGAACCCGGGCGACCCCGCCAGCGCTCGCCGGGACGTGCCCCGACTGGTCGGCGGAAGCACGCCTCGCGCGACAACCAGGGCGGCGGCACTCCTGGGCAGGATCAACAACGACGTCCGGGAGCTCTCGTCGCCCGACGCCGCGGAGCTGGCGAAGCTCGTCGAGAACGTGTTCCGCAACGTCAACATCGCATTCGTCAACCAGCTCGCGCTCCTGTGCGAGCGGATGGATCTCGACGTCTGGGAGGTCATCGACGCCGCGGCCACGAAGCCGTTCGGGTTCATGCGCTTCACGCCGGGGCCCGGGGTGGGCGGTCATTGCATTCCCGTCGACCCGTACTACCTCTCGTGGCGGGCCCGCCAGTTCGACTTCGTCGACCGGTTCGTCGAGCTCGCGGGCGACATCAATCTCGCGATGCCCCGCCACGTCGTCTCGCTCGTCGTGGACGCGCTCAACGAGGGCGGTCGCTCGATCCGCGGCGCCCGCGTCGGCGTCCTGGGTGTGGCGTTCAAGCCCAACGTCCGGGATCCGCGGAACTCGCCAGCATCGGCCATCCTGGCGCTCCTTGCGGAGCGCGGTGCGGAGGTCAGCTATCACGATCCGCATGTGGACAGGTTCCGGGACGCCTCGGGCAACGAGCGCTCGTCGGTCGGCCTGGAGGAGCTCCTCGGCTCGTGCGACGTGGCGGTGGTGGTGACCCCGCATGCGGCGATCGATTGGGAGGCGGTCTACCGGAGGGCACCGCTCGTCGTCGACACGGTGGACAGTTCGCGCGGGCACCACGCGGAGCCGGGCCGCGTGCTCCGCCTCGGGGCCGGCTGGGGAGCTCGAGCGTAGGGATGCTGCGCTCCATCGCCCGGCGTGTCCGCCGGCGTGTCGCGGGCGCGCCTTCCGGCAAGCGCGGGTCCGCGAAGTCGGTCGTGCCGCCCTCGCCGATCGCGATCGGCCCGCACCACGGCATCCCCGGCTTCGCGCCGCTGACCGCGGATGAGCAGGCGGTCGTCGATGCCTTCCACCGTCTGTACTACGACCAGCGGATCGAGGGCCGCCGGACGGTCTATCTGAACTGGATGGGCTGGCGCCTGGTCAAATGCCCGTTCGACGCCTGGACCTACCAGGAGATCATCGTGGACACCCGGCCGCAGCTGATCGTGGAGTGCGGGACCCGGTTCGGTGGCGGCGCGATGTTCATGGCCAGCCTCCTGGACCTCCTCGGCGAGGGCGAGGTGCTCTCGATCGACACCGACACCGAGCCCGACCGGCCGACCCATCCGCGGATCCGGTACCTCGCCGGCTCGTCCGTGGCCTCCGAGACCCTGAGAGAGGTGGAGCGCGCAGCCGCCGGCAAGCGGACGATGGTCGTCCTCGATTCGGACCACTCCGCGGCGCACGTGGCGAAGGAGCTGGCTGTCTATCCCCGGTTCGTGAGCCGCGGCTGCTACCTGATCGTCGACGACACGAACATGGGCGGTCATCCGGTCTGGCAGGACGACGATCCGGGTCCGATGGCCGCTCTCGATGCGTGGCTCCCGACGCAGGATGCATTCGAGGTCGACGTCACGCGGGAGCGGTTCATGCTCACGCTCAACCCCCGCGGATTCCTCCGGCGCGTGCGCTGACGCGGCCCGAACGGGAGGGTGCGGTACGATACGCGCCCGCATCACCGGCCCACCCGGGATGACCACGTCCACGAACTCGAGGGAACTCGTTCCAGCATGACCTTTCGCGCCAGGCCCGCCGGACGACGGCGTCCGGGCTGGGAGTCCGACGGCCGTCGCAACGCGTATCTCAACGTCGGCTTCGGCCTCGTTGTCCTGGTCGGAGTCCTGATCCTCGGCGGGGCCGCCGGCGCCTCGTGGTACGGCGAACACCTCGAGCCCGTCGCCACGGTCAACGGGTCGAACATCACGAAGGACGACTTCCGGGCCCTGGCCAAGATCGCCCTGTTCCGGATCCAGGTGGCCCAGGCGCGGATCGAGGACGAGTTCGCCGCCGGCCGCATCGACCAGTCGACCCGTGACCAGCAGATCCAGTTCATCGACCAGCAGACCCAGCAGATCGAGGGCCAGGTCCTCGAGCAGCTCATCGACTCCAAGGTGATCTCGACGCTCGCGGAGCGCGAGGGCGTCACCGCGACCGACGCCGAGATCGACGACAAGCTGACGCAGGAGGCGACGACCTTCGAGCAGCGTCACGTGTGGTCGATCGAGGTCGAACCCGAGATCTCGGATGGTGCCGACGAGCCCACGGCGGCCCAGATCACCGCCGCCAGGGAGAAGGCGGACAAGGCGCTCGCCGACCTCGAGGCGGGCAAGACCTGGGAGGAGGTCTCGCAGACCTACTCCACCAGCCTCCAGGCGGCTACCGCGGGCGACCTCGGCTTCCGCTACGAGGAGGGCGGTCTCGACAAGCCGTTCGCGACGGCGCTGTTCGCGCTCGAGGACGACGCCCACACCGGAGTCGTCGAGGGCGAGGATGGCGTGTTCCGGATCGGTCGGGTCACCGAGATCGTCGAGCCGGTCGAGGATCCCGATTACACGGCAGCGATCGAGGCGGACGGGATTCCGATGGCCGGGTTCCGCGAGGCACTGCGGATCGACGTCCTCCACGACAAGCTCCAGGACAAGATCAAGACCCAGGCGCTCCAGGACGGACCCCAGCGTCGGGTGGCCGAGATCCTCATCCCGGCACCCGGTGAACAGCCGGACGGTGGCCCGCTGCCGGAGGACGCGATCCGCGTCCGGCACATCCTGTTCTCACCCAAGGACGACGCGACGAAGGCGTCGACGCTGCCGGCGGACGACCCGGCCTGGAAGGCGGCCGAAGTCGAGGCTCGCGCGGCGTACGACAGGATCAAGGCGAACCCCGACCTGTTCGACTCGATCGCCCGCAACGACACCGACGACGCGGCGTCCGCGGACAGCGGCGGCAAGCAGTCCTATTACAGCTCGCTCACCGAGCAGCTGGACCCGGCGTTCGCGGCAGCGATCCTCGATCCCGAGGTCAAGCCGGGACAGCTCCTCGAGCCGGTCCGTTCGGCATTCGGCTGGCACGTGATCCAGATCATGTACCGGGCGCCCGACATCGATCGGGCGAAGGCGATCAAGGCGGCCCTCGACGGTGGCGCCGACTTCGCGGAGTACGCGCGCAGCGATTCCTACGGACCGGAAGCTGCGGATGGCGGGGTCATTGGCTGGATCGCGCGGTTCCAGATCGACCAGACCCTCGAGGACGCGATCTTCGGCACCGCAGTGGGCAAGGTCACCGATCCCGTGGAGGCGAGCGACGGGATCCACATCTACAAGGTCCTCGAGGAGAAGGTCCGGCCCCTCGACGACGATCAGAAGCAAACCGTCGAGTCGTCGGCGTTCAACAACTGGTACACAGCGCGCAAGAACACCTTCGACATCCACCGGGTCGGCGAGGAGGCGGCCGCCGCGTAGCGGCCGAACGGTGCTCGACGCCCTGCTCGCCGAAGCGCGGCTCCGCTGGGGGCTCGACCTCGCAGCGGGGATCGGCATCGTCGCGGCCGAGCGGATCGCAGCCACCCCGATCGAACCATCCAGGCCGCTGCTCGTGGTGCCGCTGGCGATGCTGGGCCAGGCGGGCCCGGCCGGCGTGGAGGCGGCGCCGGCGGAGCCGCTCCCCGGACGTCACGGACCTCGCGGCGTCGATCCACTCGCGGTGCTCACCCGCCTCTACCCGGCCGACCACCCGGTGGGACGGTTCGGCGTCGCCGAGGGGACGTCGGTCGGAGAGCTCGGACCATCCCACCTCGGGGCGCCGTTCTACCTGCCCCCGGTCGTCCCGGAGCTGGCTGTCGCGTCACCGTGGGCGATGCCGTACATCTCCGCGCGGCTCCGGCGCCCGGATGGGTGCCCGTGGGATCGCGAGCAGACCCACGAGACGCTCCGCAATCACCTGCTCGAGGAGGCGTACGAGGTCTACGACGCCCTCGCCGACGGCGCGACCCCGGGCCTGGCCGGCGAGCTCGGTGACCTGTGGCTCCAGATCGTCCTCCACGCGCAGCTCGCGGCCGAGGAGGGCGTCTTCGACCTGACCGACGTCCAGGCCGCGATCGCGTCGAAGATCGTCCGACGCCACCCCCACGTGTTCGGGGACGCGGAGGCGCGCACCGCGTCGGACGTCAACCGACAGTGGGAGCGGATCAAGGCCGACGAGCGAGCCGCGGCGGGCGAGGACGGTTCCGGCGCGGGTGCCGCGGAGGGAGCTCTCGACGGAATCAGTCGATCGCTGCCCGCCCTGGCAGCGAGCCAGGAGATGCAGGAACGGGCGGCGAACATCGGCTACGACTGGCCGTCGATCGACGGGGTGCTGGACAAGGTCACGGAGGAGCTCGACGAGCTGCGGTCGGCAACGACCGACGACGAGCGAACCGAGGAGTTCGGGGACCTGTTGATGGTCCTCGTCAACGTCGCCCGCAAGCAGGGCGTCGAAGCCGAGGCCGCGCTGCGCCGCGCCAACGACAAGTTCCGGCGGCGGTTCGGGATCGTGGAGCGAATCGCGGGCGAACGCGGCGTCGCCCTCCGCGACCTGTCGTTCGAGGCGCTGGACGAGCTGTGGGACGCGGCCAAGGCCGAGGAGAAGGAGGAGGCGACCCGATGACGATCGGCAACCGGACAGGTGCCCGCGCGGACGGACGAGAGCCGGAGCAGCTGCGTCCGGTGACGATGACGCTCGGCGTCCAGAAATGGGCCGAGGGATCGTGCCGCATCCGGATGGGCGACACCGAGGTGCTGTGCGCGGCAACGATCGCAGACCGCGTGCCACCCCACCTCCGCGGCAAGGGCACCGGCTGGGTCACCGCCGAATACGCGATGCTGCCGCGCGCGACCGCGGAACGCACCGAGCGCGAGTCCGCGCGCGGCAGGATCGGGGGCCGCACGCACGAGATCCAGCGGCTGATCGGGCGCTCCCTGCGGGGTGTCGTCGACCTGTCCCGACTTGGCGAGCGGACGGTCACCGTCGACTGCGACGTGCTCCAGGCCGACGGCGGCACCCGGACGGCATCGATCACGGGCGGATACGTGTCGCTGGCGGCGGCGCTGATGACCTTCGGCATGGAGCGCCTGCTGGTCGGCAAGGTCGCCGCGGTCAGCGTGGGCATCGTGGACGGCGTGGCCCTCCTCGACCTCGACTACTCCGAGGATTCCCGGGCCGAGGTGGACTTCAACGTCGTCGGCACCGATGCCGGGACGTACGTCGAGCTCCAGGGAACGGCCGAGGGCCGCCCGTTCGATCGGGCGGGGGTCGATCGCCTGATCGATCTCGCGGACGCCGGACTCCGGAGTCTGTTCGAGGCACAGGCCGAGATCCTGGCCACCGTCCGACGCTGAGCGTGGCGGCCCGGCCCCGGATCGTGCTCGCGACCCGCTCCCAGCACAAGCTCCGCGAGCTGCAGGAGCTGTTGCAACTCCGACGAGCCGAGCTCGTCACGCTCGACGACCTGGGTGTGCCGGGCGAGCCGGTCGAGGACGCCGAGACGTTCGAGGCGAACGCGGCCAAGAAGGCGCGCTGGGCCGCGCGCGCCACCGGACTGCCGGCCCTCGCCGACGACTCGGGGGTCGAGGTGGAGGCCCTGGGCGGTGCACCCGGGGTGCGGACCCGTCGCTACGCCGGACCGGACGCCACCGATACCCAGAACAACGAGAAGCTGCTCTCGGCGCTGGCCGGTCGTCCGTCGTCGGAGCGGAGCGCCCGCTATGTGTGCGTCCTCGCGCTCGCGTTCCCGGACGCCGCCGGTCCGAGGGGTGGTCTGACGCCGCTCCTCCGACGCGGGACGAGCCGCGGCCGCATCGCGACGGCACCGCGCGGAAACGGCGGCTTCGGCTACGACCCGATCTTCGAACCGGATGGCGAGCCGCCCGGTGGGCGGACCTTCGGCGAGTGGACGACCGAGGCCAAGCACCGGGTGTCCCATCGCGGCCGTGCCGCGCGACGAATGTCGAGGGTGCTGCGGGAGCTGGGCTTCTGACGTGGCCCGCCTGTGTGTGTTCTGTGGTTCGAATGTCGGCCGCGACCCGCGGCACGCGGAGCTCGCCCGCGGCGTTGGCGAGACGCTCGCGCGGCGTGGCATCGGAGTCGTGTTCGGCGGCGGCCGCCGCGGGCTGATGGGCGCACTCGCCGATGCCGCCCTCGCGGCCGGCGGCGAGGTGATCGGGGTCATCCCGCGCGGTCTCGTGGAGCGCGAGGCAGCGCACGCGGGCGTCACCGACCTCCGCCTCGTCGATACCCTTCACGAGCGCAAGGCCCTGATGGCCGACCTCAGCGACGGGTTCCTCGCCCTGCCGGGTGGACTGGGGACGCTGGAGGAGCTGGCCGAGGTGCTGTCGTGGGCGCAGCTCGGGCTCCATGACAAGCCCGTCGCGCTGCTCGACCCGGTGGGCTACTGGGCAGACCTGCGCTCGTTCCTCGAGCGAGCCGTGGT
>DATBLH010000040.1:0-21494 GCA_036555445.1 Candidatus Limnocylindrales bacterium | reverse complement strand
CGCCACTACGAGGGCTTCATCCGATGACGAGCCAGGAATCGGCGGAGCTGGCAAGCCAAGGATCGGCGGGGATGGCGCCGCGATGCCAAGCGACAACGCCGGCAGCGCTCGCCAGGTCCGGCGCCTCCCGCAGATGATGGTGGTCCTCCTCGGCGCGCCCGGCGCAGGGAAGGGGACGCAGGCCGGCATCCTCGCCTCCCATCTCGACGTCCCGCATCTCGCGTCGGGCGAGCTGCTACGGGCAGCGGTCGCGGCGGAGAGTCCACTGGGTCGAGAGGTCGAGGGCTACATGAGCCGGGGCCAGCTCGTCCCCGACGAGCGGATGGTGGACGTGTTCCTGGATCGACTCCAGGCTCCCGACGCGGCCCGCGGAGCCGTCCTCGACGGCTTTCCCCGCACCCGCGTCCAGGCGGAGGTGCTCGACTCGGCCCTGTCCGAGCACGGGTCGCAGGTGGACGTGGCGCTCGACATCGACGTCCCCGCCGACGAGCTCGTCCGTCGCCTCTCGGGCCGCTGGATCTGCTCCGCTTCCGGGCACCCCTACCACGAGACGGCCCATCCGCCCCGGGTGGCGGGGGTCTGCGACATCGACGGCTCGTCGCTGATCCAGCGCGATGACGACAAGCCGGCCACGATCCGCGACCGGCTGGCCTTCCAGATGGGTGCCCTCAACGACGTCATCGAGCACTACCGGCGGCGCGGCATTCTCCACGTCGTGGACGGCAACCGGCCGGTCGAAGCGGTCACCGAGAGCCTGCTCGCCGAGCTCGGGGAGGCGGCCTGACGTGGTGACTCGCAAGTCGCGCGCGGAGATCGCCCGGATGCGCCAGGCGGGGCGGATCGTGGCCGAGGTCCTTGCCCTCGTCGAGTCGGAGCTCGAGCCCGGGATGACCACCGGCCACCTCGACCGAATCGCCGAGCGACACATCCGTGCTGCGGGGGCCACCCCGTCGTTCAAGGGCTACGGCAGTCCCCGCAACCCGTTCCCGGCCAGCCTGTGCATCTCGATCGACGACGAGGTCGTCCACGGTATCCCGGGTGAGCGCACGATCCGCGAGGGCCAGATCGTGTCGATCGACGCGGGGGCGATCTACGAGGGCTGGCATGGCGACGCTGCCCGGACGTTCATCGTCGGCAACTCACCGGACGGCGCGGGGCCCCTGGTCGAGACGACGCGCCTGGCGATGATGGCCGGCATCGCCGCGGCCGTTCCGGGCAACCGGATCGGCGACATCTCGGCCGCGATCGAGGATACGGCCGCGCCCCACGGCTACGGGATCGTCCGCCAGTTCGTCGGCCACGGCATCGGCACCGAGATGCATCAGGACCCACAGGTCCCGAATTACCGGGCAGGTGGCGGCCGGGGGATGGAGCTGGTGCCGGGGATCTGCCTGGCCATCGAGCCGATGCTCACCCTCGGAAGTCACGAGGTGGCCGTGCGCCCGGACGGCTGGACCGTGGTCACGACGGACGGTTCGCTGGCGGCCCATTTCGAGCACACGATCGCAGTGACGGACCGTGGCCCTGAGATCCTCACCACCATTTGATGGATGTCAGGGGAGCGTTTGCCCCGTGGATGCCCGATCTGATACGCTACCCGTTCGTGTGTCGGCCCCGGTTGGGCCGGCATTCGCTGCGAGTGAGGGAAGTACGGATGGCCTGTGGCCAAGCGTGACGCGATCGAGGTTGAGGGAACGGTGATCGAGCCGCTCCCCAATACGATGTTCGCCGTCGAGCTGGAGAACGGCCACCGGGTCCTGGCACATATCAGCGGCAAGCTCCGAATGAATTTCATTCGGATCCTGCCGGGAGATCGCGTCCGGGTCGAGCTGTCGCCGTACGACCTGACCCGCGGCCGGATCACCTACCGACTCAAGTGAACTCCAGTCCTGAACCGCCCCGCGAGGTCGAGGAACGTTGAAAGTCAGAGCCTCCGTCAAGGCACGCTGCGACAACTGCAAGGTCATTCGCCGTCGGGGCACCGTGATGGTCATCTGCACCAACCCGAAGCACAAGCAGCGGCAGGGGTGAGGTAGTGGCTCGAATCGCCGGTATCGATATCCCGCGCGAGAAGCGCGTCGAAGTGGCCCTCACGTACATCTACGGGATCGGGCTACCGACCGCCCAGAAGATCCTCGCCCAGACCAACGTCAACGCAGATACCCGCGTTCGCGACCTGACCGAGGACCAGGTCGGCCGGCTGCGCGAGCTGATCGACCGGCGGTACAAGGTGGAAGGCGACCTGCGCCGCGAGGTGGCCCTGAACATCAAGCGGCTGATCGAGATCGGGTCCTACCGCGGCGTTCGCCACCGGCGAAACCTTCCCGCGAGGGGCCAGCGAACGAAGACCAACGCACGCGCGCGGCGAGGTCCCAAGAAGACCGTCGGCGTGCGACGCAAGAAGTAGCCCGAGGAACCGACTGACACCATGGCCGAACGCAAGCGGGCCACCAAGCAGCGCCGCCGCGAGAAGAAGAACGTGCCGAGCGGGCACGTCCACATCCAGGCGTCGTTCAACAACACGATCATCACGATCACCGATCCCGCGGGTGCGGTCATCAGCTGGGGCTCGGCCGGCGTGGCCGGGTTCAAGGGATCGCGCAAGAGCACGCCCTACGCGGCTGCGCTCTCGGCCGACGGCGCCGCTCGCCGTGCGATGGAGCACGGGATGCGCCAGGTCGAGGTGTACGTGAAGGGCCCGGGTGCCGGCCGCGAGCAGGCGATCCGCTCGCTCCAGGCCGCGGGCCTCGAGGTCTCCGCGATCACCGACGTCACGCCGATCCCCCACAACGGCTGCCGCCCGCCCAAGCGGCGTCGCGTCTGACACAGGGAGCTCATGGCCCGTTACACCGGATCCGTCTGTCGAATCTGTCGCCGCGAGGGCGCCAAGCTGTTCCTCAAGGGCGCCCGCTGCTACACGAAGAAGTGTTCCTTCGAGCGTCGCCCGTCGCCCCCGGGCCAGCACGGCGTCCGCCGGCGCAAGGTCGGCGACTTCGGGCTCCAGCTCCGTGAGAAGCAGAAGGTCCGTCGCGTCTACGGCGTGCTCGAGCGGCAGTTCCGGAACTACTTCCGCGACGCCGAGACCCACGCCGGGGTGACCGGCGAGGCGCTCCTCCGATCGCTCGAGCTGCGGCTCGACAATGTCGTCTTCCGGATGGGCTTCGCGACTTCGCGCGCTCAGGCGCGCCAGCTCGTCGGGCACGGGCACTTCGCAGTCAATGACCGGCCGTCGAACATCCCGTCGTTCCAGCTCAAGCCGGGCGACCGGGTCGAGGTCCGCGAGAGCCGCCGCGCCCGGGACCCGTTCAAGACGGCCAAGGAAACCCTCCGTTCCCACCAGGCCCCGGAGTGGCTGACGATCGATGCCGCGAAGCTCAGCGGTACCGTCGCCGACCTGCCGAGGCGCGACCAGATGCCGCTCGACCTCAACGAGCAGCTCGTGGTCGAGTACTACTCGAGGTAAGCCGCAACGATGATCGAACTCGAGAGCCCGCAGATCGAGCCCGTCGAGGAGGTCGGTACCTACGCCAAGTACGAGGCGGGTCCCCTCCAGGCGGGATACGGCGTCACCCTCGGGAATGCCATCCGCCGAATCCTGCTCTCCTCGCTCGAGGGCGCCGCGGTCACGTCCGTCCAGATCCGGGACGTGTACCAGGAGTTCTCGACGATCCCGGGCGTCAAGGAGGACGTCACCCAGATCGTCCTCAACGTCAAGAAGCTCCGGCTCAAGAGCTTCGCCACCCATCCCGTGTCGCTGCGGCTGATCAAGTCGGGTGCAGGCCCGGTCTCGGCTGCCGACATCGCCGAGTCCGCGGACGTGGAGATCGTCAACCCGGAGCTGGTCCTGATGACCATCGACTCCGACGACGTCACGGTCGAGATGGACCTCACCGTGGAGCGTGGCGTGGGCTACCTGGGCGCCGAGCGCACCGAGGCGCTGCCGATCGGCGTCATCGCCGTGGACGCGATCTTCACGCCGGTCCGGCGGGTCAACTACTGGGTCGAGAGCATGCGTGTCGGGCAGATGACGAACTACGACAAGCTCACGATCGAGATCGAGACGGACGGCACGATCGGTCCCGAGGAGGCGCTGTCGCGCTCGGCCGAGATCCTGGTCAACCAGTTCCGTCCGTTCATCACGATCGGGATGGCCGCCGCTGCCGGCGAGCGGGCCGTGGCCGGCGTCCCGCAATTGCCGCCGAACATGCTGGACATGCCGATCGAGGAGCTGGACCTGCCGATGCGGGCCTACAACTCGCTCAAGCGGAACAACATCGTGAAGGTCGGGCAGCTGCTCCAGCTCAAGGACGACGACCTGCTCCGGATGCGCAACTTCGGCAAGAAGTCGCTCGACGAGATGAAGGAGCGCCTGCGGATGCGCGGCTTCATCCTCCCCGACGCCGAGGGCGACGAGCTGGACGACGGCGAGCTCGTGTTCGACGACGAGGGCGAGGAGGGCTGACGTGGCCCATCGCATCGGCGGTCGGAAGCTGGGGCGCAAGCAGGGTCCCAGGATCTCCCTCTACCGCAACCTCACGGTCTCGATCCTCCGCTACGAGCGGGTCAAGACCACGGAGGCAAAGGCCAAGGAGGTCCGCGGCCGCGTGGAGCGGATGATCTCGCTCGCCAAGCGTGGCGACCTCACCGCCCGCCGGGCGGTGGTCTCGGAGTTTCCCAACGAGCCGCTGGTGGTCACCAAGCTGTTCGATGAGATCGCACCCAAGTACGCCGACCGGACGTCGGGCTTCACGCGCATCGTCCGGATCGGACAACGCCAGGGAGACGCAGCGGAGATCGTCCAGATCGAGCTCGTCTGACCCGCAGCCAGGCACCCGAGAGGGAGCCCCGATGCGCTATCGCGCAACGGTCGAATACGACGGGACGGACTTTGCCGGCTTCCAGCGACAGCCGGGGTCCCGGACGGTCCAGGAGGAGCTGGAGACTGCGCTCGGTCGCCTCGCAGGAGGAGGCCGGATCCGCGTCGATGGCGCCGGCAGGACCGATGCCGGGGTCCATGCCACCGGGCAGGTGATCGCATTCACCGATCCCGGACGGCGGTCGGCGGTGGAGCTCGAGACCGCGCTCGCGGGGATCCTTCCCCGGGACGTGGCGGTTCGCGGGATCCGCCGGGTCGCCTCAGGGTTCGATCCCCGTCGCGCGGCGCGGTACCGGGAATACCGCTACACCGTCTGGAACGGGTCGCGCAGCCCACTCCACGAGCGCACGGCGCTCTGGATGCGGGTCCCGCTCGACGTGGAGGCGATGACGCGAGCCGCGTCGGTCCTGGTGGGCCGGCACGACTTCAGCGCCTTCGGCTCCGCGCAGGGCCAGCCGGTGCGGACCGTGCACGCGATCCGCGTCCGGAGGCAGGGCTCGCTGGTGACGATCGACGTCCGGGCCGACGCCTTCCTCCGGGGGATGGTCCGCCGGATCGTCGCGGTCCTGCTCGAGGCAGGGCGCGGCGAGATCGAGCAACAGGCGGTCGCGCGGATCCTCCGGGATCGACGACCGGCCCTCGACGGCGTCATGGCGCCGGCCCGAGGGTTGTGCCTCACGCGCGTCGTCTACGGGCGGCGTCCGGGGGATCACGCATACGGAGACGACGAGGAGCGATGAACGCAAAGACCTACGCGGTCCGGGAGAGCGAGATCGAGCGGCGCTGGTTTGTCGTGGATGCGACGGACGAGACGCTGGGCCGGCTCGCCACGCGCATCGCCCGCATCCTCGAGGGCAAGCACAAGCCCACCTACGCCCCCAACCTCGACTCCGGGGACCACGTGATCGTGACCAACGCGTCACGGATCGCAGTCACCTCGGACAAGCTCGAGTCCAAGCTCTACATCCGCCACAGCGGGTACCCCCAGGGCTACAAGGAGGAGACGCTCGGTCATCTCCTCGCCCGGCGGCCGGAGGAAGTCATCCGGCGTGCCGTCAAGGGGATGCTGCCCCGCACCCGGCTGGGCGCCCAGCAGCTGCGCAAGCTGAAGGTCTACGCCGGCTCGGAGCATCCCCATCAGGCCCAGCGACCCGAGCCGCTCGGCTGACAGGAGCCTGACGATGACGACGCCAGCATTCTTCTCCGGCACCGGCCGTCGAAAGACCGCCATCGCCCGCGTCCGGTTGCTCCCGGGCGAGGGCGAGATCGTGATCAACGGCCGGTCTCTCGACGAGCACTTCGGGAACGCGGTCAACGAGGCCGAGCTCCGGATGCCGTTCCGCGTGACCGGGACCGAGGGCCACTACAACACGATGATCAAGGTCGAGGGCGGCGGCGTGACCGGCCAGGCGGGTGCGATTCGCCACGGGATTGCGCGAGCCCTCCTCGAGCTCGATCCGGAGCATCGGCTGTCGCTCCGCCAGGCCGGCCTGCTGACCCGCGACCCGCGGATGAAGGAGCGCAAGAAGTACGGCCTCAAGCGGGCTCGCAAGGCGCCCCAGTACACCAAGCGCTGACGCGGGCACCTGGCGCCCGGCCCGTTCCCGCCGCCCGCCGGACGCCGCGTAGGATGGCCTCATGACCACCGTCTCGAGCCTGCGCGGGCGGGATCTGCTCAGCGTTGGCGATCTCGCGCGGGACGAGGTCGAGGGGATGTTCGAGCGGGCTTCGGCGCTCAAGGCGGAGTACCGGGAGCAGCGGCGGCACGCCGTGCTGCCGCTGGCCGGGCGGTCGATCGCTCTGCTGTTCCAGCATCCCTCGCTGCGGACCCGGGTCACGTTCGAAGCGGGGATGACCCAGCTCGGCGGCCACGCGATCTACCTCGCCGCCGGCGACGTCGGGCTGGGCGCCCGCGAGACGGTCCCCGACATCGCCCTCAACCTCAATCGGTTCGTCGACGGCATCGTGGCCCGACATTCGGCCCAGGAGGTGCTCGGTGAGCTTGCGGAGCGGGCGACGATCCCGGTGATCAACGCGCTCACCCTTCGCGAGCACCCGTGCCAGGCCCTTGCCGACGTGTTCACGCTGGTCGAGCGGTTCGGGCGTCTCGACGGCATCGTGATCGCGTTCATCGGCGATGCCAACAACGTGTTCCTGTCGCTCGCCCTGCTGGCGACCTCGTTCGGGGCGGAGGTGCGGCTCGCCCATCCACCGGGCTACGGCCCGGACGAGCGATCGCTGGCGCGCATCCAGGAACGAGCGATTGCCGGCGGCGGTCGGATCGCGCTGGGCAACGATCCGCGCACGAGCGCCGGCGGTGCCGACGTGCTGTACACGGACGCCTGGACCTCGATGGGCCAGGAAGCCGAGGCCGAGGCCCGACGCGACGCCTTCCGGGACTTCCGGATCGACCGGGCACTGCTGGCTGTCGCCGGGCCGGACGCGGTCGTCATGCACTGCCTCCCGGCGCACCGCGGCGAGGAGATCGAGTCGGATGTCATGGACGGCCCGCAGAGCGTGATCTTCGAGCAGTCCGAGAACCGGCTCCACGTCCAGAAGGCGCTGCTGGTGGAGCTGCTCCCGGAGGCACGATGACCGAGCCCCCGGCGGACGGGGCGTCGCGCCGCCTCGCCCGACGGCTGGAGGACGCGACTCTCGCCGCGGACGTCGACGAGCTGCTCCGGGTTGCCCAGGGCCTCGCCGAGGCGGGCTGTCGCTGGGCGGCCGCGGAGGCGGTCCAGGATGCGCTGAGTGCCGCCCCGGGTCGTTCCGAGGTCCATGCCGCGATCGTTCGCGTGTACCAGGCGGTTGGCTGGCGCGATGCCGCGGACCAGCACGCCCGGTTGCTGAACCGCTACTCGGAGATCGTGGATCACGCGGCGGAGCTCGACGAGCTCGCCGACCGCGCCGTGCGGCAGGAGGACGTCCGCGGTCTGATCGACGTGGCCGCGCGCCATGCCCGGCGAGGTCGGTTCCAGCCGGCCCTCGAAGCCTGCTACGAGGCCCTTCGCCTGGCGCCGGCCGATGCGAGGGTCCATATCGAGCTCGCCCGGATCCGGGTGGCGCTCGGCTGGCGCGTTGTGGCCCTCGACGACCTGGAGCGGCTCGGGCGGCTCCTGGACCTCGTGGGCGATGCCGACGGGCGCGAACGGCTCGATGCGTACCTTGCCAGCGAGCTGCACGTCACGGCCGGCGACCCATCCGTGGGGGCTGCGCCGTGAGCGAGCCGATCTACGAGCGCTACAAGGAGGCCCTCCGGCGTGGTCACGTGGCCGCGCTCCGCGGCCAGCTGGACGACGCGCTCGTCGCGTACGCGGAGGCCGGGGAGATCGCTCCGGATCGTGCGCTGCCGCACACCAGCCGCGGCAGCGTGCTGGCGCGGCTCGCACGGCGCGAGGATGCCCTCGATGCGTACGCGGCGGCGCTGGAACGGTCGCCCCGCGACGAGGCGGCGCTCGCCGGGCGAGCCGACGTGTTGATCGCTCTCGGGCGCCGGGTCGAGGCCGCCGACACGCTCGACCGTCTCGCCGAGTGCGAGGAGGAGGCGGATCGGACGGCCGAGGCCTGCGACACGGCTCGCCGCGCGCTCGAGCTCGCCGAGTCGCGAACCCGCCGAGAGCACGTTGAACGTCTCGCCGCGCGACTGCGAGCGGTCCCGGCGGACGAGCTGGCGGTCGCGGCGATGGAGGACGCGATGGCGGTGCTGGATCTCGGTCTCGCGACGACCGCGGAGCCGCCGGCGGCGCCGGGTCCCGAGCCGGACGTGCCGGAAGTGGTCCTCGAGCCCGAGCCGGTGATCGATCGTGGGCATGAGCTCACGGCGGAGGCCGAGGCCCTGGTCATGGGTGGCGACCGAGCCGCGGCCCGGGACCGCTGCCTCGCCGCGGCGTCCTCGCATCGCGTGGCCGGCCGGGTCGACGCGGCGATCGACGCCTGCTACCTGGGCCTGTCCGTGGTTCCCGGCGACCTCTCGCTCCACCTCGAGCTCGCCGAGCTGTACCTCGAGCGGGGCTGGCGGGAGCCGGCCGCCGAGAAGCTGCTCCTGCTGGGGAGGCTGGTGGACCTCGACGCCGATGCATCCGCCCACCGGCGCCTGTGCGCGATCGTGGGCTCACGGTTCGCGGACGACCCCCGGCTGACCGCCCTTTGCCCCTGATCCGAGGCGCGCGCGAGCGCTGACGCGGACTCCCGGGTCCCGGTCGTGCGGGGGCCCGATGCTACACTCAGCCGAGGATGCCGGAGCTCATCGGATCGATCCTGGAACAGGTCCGACCGACCACCGTCATCGACATCGGCATCACTGCCCTCCTGATCTACTGGCTGTTCAGCCTGATCCGGGGTACGCGAGCCGTCCGCCTGGTGATCGGGGTCATCTTCCTGTTTGCCGTGTACGCGGCGGCCGTGGCGCTCGGCCTGCCGCTCCTCACGCGGATCCTCGAGGCCGGTGCCGTCGTCGGCGTGTTCGCGCTGGTGGTGGTGTTCCAGCCGGAGCTCAGGCGCGCCCTGGAGCGGATCGGGCGGGTCGGCTCGATGGCCTGGCTGCTGACTCCCGCCGAGCAACGCGCGATCGAACGGGTCGCGGAGGAGGTCTCGCACGCCGCGGCCCAGCTGTCCGCCGAGGGGGTCGGCGCCCTGATCGTGCTCGAGCGCGAAACGGGGCTCGAGGAGATCGCCGAGACGGGTGTCATGCTCCACGCCGACCTGTCCACCGATCTGCTGCTCACGATCTTCACGCCCCGCACCGCCCTCCACGACGGCGCCGTGATCATCCGTGATGAGACCGTCATCGCGGCCGGTGCGCTGCTGCCGCTCGCCGAAACGACGATCCACACCGAGCGCTTCGGAACCCGACACCGGGCCGCCCTGGGGATCACCGAGGACACGGACGCGATCGTGGTGGTGGTGTCCGAGGAGAACGGCCAGGTCAGCCTCGTCGAGCGGGCACGGATCGTGCGCAACCTCAACGAGACGCAGCTGGCGCGCGCGATCCGGACGCTGCTCCGGCCGTCGGACGGACGAACGCCGTTGGCACGCCTCCTGGCGGTGGCGACACCGACCGTGGGCGGCGGACGGGCACCGCGGATTGCCGACCTCGGCCGGCGGCTCCGACGTGGCGAGCGCGGGACGAGCCCGGCTGATCGCCTCGCGGAGGACGAGACGGCGAGAGCGGCGGTCCGAGTCCAGCGGTGAGGCGGGCGCTCGGGTTCCTCCTCCGGAACTGGCCGCTCAAGCTGGCCGCGGTCCTCCTGGCCACCCTCCTCTATTCGGGCTTCGTGCTGTCCCAGAGCACGTCCACCTTCCGTGGCAGCGTCCCGATCACGGTCCGTGGCGAGAGTGAGGACGTCCGGCTGCTGACGAATGTCGGGGACGTCGACCTCATCCGCTACGTCGGGCCCCCGACGGCTCGAGTGGATTCGTCGACGTTCGAGGCGTCGATCGACGTGGCCAGCGTCGAGCCCACCGGCGACGTGAAATCGGTTCCCGTGCAGGTTCGATCGATCGACCAGCGGATCACCGTGCTCAGCGTGGAGCCGGCGCGGATCAACGTCGCCCTCGCGCGGATCACGAGCAAGCAGGTGCGGGTCGTGGTCCGACCCGGGGTCGTCCCGCCGGGCCTCCAGATCGGCGATCTCGTCGCGGACCCCACGATGGTCACCGTCCGCGGCGCCGAGCCCGATCTGGACCAGGTCGTCGAGGTCCAGGCGCGTGTCCAGGTGGAGCCATCCGGGCTCGACGTCGACCGCGATACCGAGCTGATCCCGGTCGACTCGCTGGGCGAAGAGGTCCTGTCGGTCAACGTCAGTCCCGCGACCGCGCGGGTCACGATCGACGTGTTCTCGAACAGCGGCAGCAAGTCGCTCCCGGTGGTACCCACGATCGTCGGCACGCCGGCGTCGGGCTTCGAGATCGCATCCATCGTCGTCGCGCCGACCGTGCTGTCGGTGTCGGGAACAGCCGCCGTGCTGGCGTCGCTCGCCGCCGTGGACACCGAAGCGGTGCCGGTCACCGGGATCAGTCAGAACCTGCGAGCGGAGGTGGGCCTGCAACTCCCGGACGGCGTCTCGCCGATCACGATCCGCCAGGTCACGGTCACGGTGACGATCCGCCGGGTGACCGAGACCCGCACCTTCGGGGCGGGGATCGTCCTCGAGGGCGCCCGCCCGGACCGGGTCTACGCGCTGTCGACGGATCGGGTGCTGGTCACCCTCGGCGGCTCGCCTACCGACCTCGACCGGATCGTCGGCCAGACACTGTTCGTGACCGCCGACGTGGGCTCCCTGGAACCCGGACAGCACGTGATCACGGTCCAGCCCACGGTGCCACCCGGGGTCAACGTCGTGTCGGTGAACCCGCCCGCGATCACGGTCACGATCGCGGTGCCCGCGACACCGCCTCCGTCGGCCGCCTCGCTGAGCCCCTAGCGGACCCGAGGAGCGCGTGCCCCGCCTGTTCGGCACGGACGGAATCCGTGGCGTCGCCAACGTCGACCTCAAGCCCACGATCGCGTATGCGCTCGGCCGGGCGACGGCCCATCGCCTGGTGGGTGAGCAAGGCGCGATCGTGGTCGGACAGGACACCCGTCGGTCGGGGGACATGTTCGTGTCCGCGATCGCTGCCGGGGCGACCAGCATGGGCGTCGACGTCCACCGCACGGGCGTCGTTCCCACGCCCGCCCTCGCCTATCTCGCCGGCAGCGGCGGGTTCGCGGCCGGGGTCATGGTCTCGGCTTCGCACAATCCCGCCGACGACAACGGCCTCAAGGTGCTCGACGGCGACGGTCTCAAGCTCGACGACGCAGTCGAGGACGAGCTCGAGCAGCTGATCTGGCGCTCCGAGGAGCTCGGCGGGGTCACGAACGCCCGGCTGGGCATCGTCCACGACGCGCGTGACCTGCTCGATCGCTACCTGGCCCACCGCCTCGGTCTCGCGTCGGCGGTCACGGCCGGCGGCCTGCGGGTCATCCTCGATTGCGCCAACGGCTCGGGGGGCCCGGTCGCGCCACGGATCCTGGAGGCCAGTGGGGCGTCGGTGGAGGTCGTCCATAACGATCCCGATGGCGTGAACATCAACGTCCAATCCGGCGCCACCGACCCCGCCGTCCTCGCCCGACTGGTCGCCGAGCGCGGCGCGGACGCCGGCTTCGCACTCGACGGCGACGCGGACCGCCTGATCGCGGTCGATGCGTCAGGCGCGATCGTCGACGGTGACCAGATCCTGGGCATCCTGGCCCTCGAACGACTCGAACGCGGTGCGCTGCCGGGGAACGCACTGGTCGTGAGCGTCCTCTCCAACGGCGGACTCGAGCAGGCCGTCGAGCAGGCCGGTGGCGAGGTCATTCGCACCCCGGTCGGCGATAAGTACATCCTCGACGGGATGCAGGTCGCGGGGGCGGGCCTCGGCGGCGAGAAGTCGGGTCATGTCATCGTCCGCGAGCACACGACGTCGGGCGACGGGATCGTGACCGCGCTCGAGGTCCTGCGGGTCATGGTCGCCCGAGGGGCGAGCCTGGCCGAGCTCGCGTCGCGGATCCCGATGCTGCCCCAGCAACAGCGAACCGTGCAGGCGCGTCACAAGGACCAGTGGGAGGGCGATCCCGCGTTGCGTCGCGCGATCGCGGACGCCCAGCACCGGCTCGGCGTCGGCGGCCGCGTGCTCGTGCGCCCATCGGGCACGGAGCCAGCCCTGCGGGTCATGGTCGAAGGCCAGGACGCGGCGCTCGTGCTCGAGCTGGCCGACGCGATCGCGGCTCTCGCAGCCCAGCGTCTACACTGAGCGCCGCCCGACGCCCGCCGGGCCACGCAGGAGAAGCGACCCGGAATGTGCGGCATCGTCGGCTATACCGGCCCCCGCGCGGCGGGCCCGATCCTGATGGAAGGCCTCAGACGGCTCGAATACCGGGGCTACGACTCGGCGGGGATCGCGCTCGTCGACGACCGCGGCGACCTGTTCGTGGAGAAGAAAGCCGGCAAGCTCGACAACCTGGCCACCGCGATCGCCGATCGGACCCCGCACGCCGCGATCGGGCTGGCCCACACCCGGTGGGCGACTCACGGACGTCCGAACGACCTGAACGCCCATCCCCACCAGGACTGCACGGGCGAGATCACCGTCATCCACAACGGGATCATCGAGAACTTCCGCGAGCTGCGCGACGGCCTCGAGGAGCGTGGGCACCGGCTCCTCTCGGAGACCGACACGGAGGCGATCGCGCACCTCGTCGAAGAGGCGTACGAGGGTGACATCGCGGAGGCGGTCCGTGCCGCGCTCCGGCGCGCCCACGGAGCGTATGCCCTGGTCGTGATGCACAAGGGCGAGGCGGACCGACTGGTGGGCGCCCGCCAGGACGTCCCGCTCGTCGTCGGCCTCGCCGACGGGGAGAGCTTCCTGGCGTCGGACGTGGCCGCGATCCTCGCCCACACCGATCGGGTCGTGTTCCTCGAGGAAGGCGATGTCGCCGACCTCCGGCCGAGCGGGGTCACGATCACGGGCGTCGATGGCGCCGTCCGCGAGCGCCGCGAGACCCGGGTCGACTGGACGCCGGAGGCGGCCGAGAAGGGCGGCTACGAGCACTTCATGGAGAAGGAGATCCGGGAACAGCCGGAGGCCCTGCGGCAGTCGATCGCCGGCCGCGTCGGGCCCGACTGCCGGATCACGGTCGAGGAGCTCGAGCCGATCGCCGACGTCGTCCGGAGCGTGGATCGCGTGGAGCTGGTGGCGTGCGGCAGCGCGTTCTATGCCTCCCTGGTGGGCGCGGCCGTCCTCCAGGACTGGACCGGCCTGCCCGCCCGGGCCAACATCGGCTCCGAGTTCCGCTACAGCCCACCGCCCCTCGATGAGCGAACCCTGGTCGTGGCGGTGACCCAGTCGGGCGAGACCGCGGACACGATCGCCCCCACCCGCCTCGCCCGCGAGCGTGGCTGCCCCGTCATCGCGGTCACGAACACTGTCGGCTCCGCGATCACGCGCGAGGCCGAGGCGGTGCTGTTCCTCCAGGCGGGGCCGGAGATCGCGGTGGCCGCCTCGAAGACGTTCGCCACCCAGGTCACGACGCTGGTGGTCCTTGCAGCGGCGATCGCCAAGATCCGGGGAACGATGGGCGCCGAACAGGAGCAGGAGCTGGGTGCGGCCCTTCGGGCGCTCCCGGAGGCCGCGGCCCGCGCCCTGACCCACGCGGTGGACGCGTCCGCGCTCGCGCGGCGTTACGTGAACTCGCGGGGCTTCATGTACGTCGGACGCGGCTACACGTATCCCACGGCGCTCGAGGGCGCCCTCAAGCTCAAGGAGGTGAGCTACGTCCACGCCGAGGGTTACGCGGCCGGCGAGCTCAAACACGGCCCGATCAGCCTCCTGGACGCGGAATGCCCGCTCGTGGCCGTGGCGACCCGTTCCTCGGTCTACGACAAGCTGATCAGCAACGTCATGGAGGGCCGGGCGCGGGACGCCCGCGTGATCGCCGTGGCGACCGAGGGCGATCCCCAGATCGAGCGATTCGCGGACGACGTGTGCTGGGTTCCCGACACGCACGAGGCGCTGTCGCCCGTGCTCGCGATCATTCCCCTTCAGCTGTTCGCCTATCACGTCGCGGTCGCCCGCGGCACCGACGTCGACCAGCCGCGGAACCTGGCGAAGTCGGTCACGGTCGAGTAGGGGACATGGCCGCCGGAGAGTCGTCGGCGGAGGTCGCTCTGCCATCCGGGACGGCGCTGCCCGGGATCACCGAGCTCGGCGTCGACATCATCAAGATCGACCGGATCCGGCACACGATCGAGCGCTTCGGCGAGCGCTTCTTCCGGCGCGTCCTGACGTCGGGGGAGCAGCGCTACGTCCGTGGCCGGCCGGTGACGATGGCCGGCCGCTGGGCGGCCAAGGAGGCGGTCTCGAAGGTGCTCGGCCTCGGTGTCCGCGGCATCGGCTGGACCGAGATCGAGATCGAACGGCTGCCGACCGGCGCACCGTCCGTCCGTCTCCACGGCCGGGCCGCCCGGCGATCGGAGCAGCTCGGGATGGGCCGGATCGCGGTCTCGATCAGCCACGAAGGCGAGTACGCCGTCGCGATCGCGTTCGGGCTGCGCACGGCCGGTGGGCGCTACCTGTTCCCGCCGGACATCGAAGACCGGCTCGACGATCGCGAGCAGCGCATCCTCGCCCGGCTCGAGCGCCTCCGGACGCTGGACCAGGAAGCCGCCCGGAGTGACGGCGATGCCTGATGGCCGGAGCGGCGAGGGGACGCTCGGATTCGGGCGTCGGAACGGCGATCCTGAGGCGGGCTCGACGGGCACCGTGACGGTCCCCGGCACGACGACCCTGGACGACGAGATCGTCGCCGCCCTCCTCCCGGAACGCCCCGGGCGCGGCCACAAGGGCCGGTTCGGCAAGGTGCTCGCGATCGCGGGCTCGCTCGACTATGCCGGGGCAGCCCTCCTCGTGTGCCGCGGCGCCGGGCGCGCCGGTGCCGGGCTGGTCACCCTCGCGGTCCCGGAGACGCTCCAACCGCTGTTCGCCGGCAAGGTCGTGGAGGCGACCACGATGTCGCTTCCCGAGGACGACGTGGAGGAAGTGGACCCGGAGCCCGCCCTGGCCCGGATCCTCGATCACGATCACGACGCGCTGGTGGTGGGACCCGGTCTCCGGCCCGGGTTGGCCACGGCCCAGCTCGTCCGCGACCTCCTCGGCGTCCCCGAGGACCAGGCCGCTGCCCCCGCCGTGGTGGACGCGGAGGCGCTGCGCGCCCTGGCCAGTCTCGATGCGTGGTGGGAGGGGATCCGACGGCCGTCGGTCCTCACACCCCACAGCGGCGAGTTCGCCCGGCTCCGGGCGTCGAGCGGTGTCGCGCCCGGCAGCGACGGAGACCTGGACGAGGACGACGCGGCGCGCGCCGCGGCAAGCCGCGATGCGGCGGCCAGTTGGGGCCAGGTCGTGGTGCTCAAGGGAGCACGGACCGTGGTCGCCGCGCCGGACGGCGCGGTGACGATTGCCCCGTTCGAGAACCCGGCCCTCGCCAGCGGGGGCACCGGCGACGTGTTATCGGGCGTGATCGGGTCGCTGCTGGCGCAGGGTCTCGCCCCCTTCGATGCGGCCAGGCTGGGGGTCTATCTCCACGGCCTTGCCGGCGAGACGGTTCGGGAACGTCTCGGCGATGCGGGGCTTCTCGCAAGCGATCTCCCCGACGCCGTCGCGCTCGCCCGACGCCGGCTGGCCAATGTCGCGGCGCGGAGGAGCGGCTCCCAGCGGGTGGGCTTTCGCGCCCGGGACGACTGACGGTCGTGGAAGCGGGCGGCTCCGCGGGCGCAGCGCCGGCACGTCCGTCGATCGAGAGGCGGTTGCAGGCAGCCGGCTTGCCACCACTGGGCCGAACGGCATGGCTCGAGATCGACCTCGACGCGCTGGACGCGAACCTGCGCGTGCTCCGCGGCCTCGCGGGGCCGGGCGTTCGGGTCGAGCCGGTGGTCAAGGCCGACGGCTACGGGCACGGTGCGGTCGATGTTGCGCGCTCGCTCGAGTCGGCCGGGGCGGACGGCCTCTCGGTGGCCACCTTCGACGAGGCCGTCGAGCTCCGCGAGGCGGGGATCCGGCTGCCGATCCTGCTCCTGTATCCCGCACCCGCGTGGGTCGCCCATGAGGCGGCCGAGCGCGAGATCGCGCTCACGGTCGGGGACCCGGTCCTGTTCGACCGACTCGCCGCCACAATCGCCCGAGAGGCGCCCACTCGACGGTTGCAGGTAGCGGTCGAGATCGAGACCGGTCTCGGACGGGGCGGGTTCGACCCCCGGGCTGCCGCTGACGTCGTGGCGGCCATCCGGTCGAGACCCGCGTTCGAGCTCGCGGGAGCGTGGTCGCACCTCGCGGCGCCCGGCGACACTGCCCGATCGCATGCCCAGGGTGCGCGCTTCGCCGCGGCGCTGGCCCTGCTCGTGGACGGGGGATCCGGGGTGGGTGCGCGCCACCTCGCGGCGTCGGGCGGCCTGATCGGCGGCGAGGTCCCAGCGTATGACGTCGTGCGTCCCGGGCTCGCGATCTACGGTGTGGTCCCGGAGGACGTCCACGACCTGGCCGCGGCGTCGGGCATCCCGTTGCGACCGGTGATGGCACTCCGCGCACGGCCCGTTCGGGTCATGGACCTTCCAGCCGGCCACGGCGTGTCCTACGGGCCCTCATTCGAAACCCAGCGGGCGAGCCGGATCGCGACCCTTCCCGTCGGCTATGCCGACGGCTGGCCTCGTGCGCTCTCGAACCGCACGCGGGCTCTCGTCCGCGGGCGGTCCGTCCCGCTCGTCGGGACGGTGGCCATGGACGCCGTGATGGCCGACGTGACGGACGTGCCCGGAGCGCCGGTGAGCGTGGATGATGAGTTCACGCTGCTCGGTTCCGACGGCGACCAATCGATCGATGCGCCGGAGCTGGCGCGGCTGCGCACCACCATCTCGTGGGAGGTGCTGAGCACGATGTCCGGCCGCCTGACCCGGGTGTACCATCGGGCGGCCGTACCGTTGGCGTACCGCAGCCTCGGCGCACGGAGGAGCGTTGGCCCGCATCGAGCTCTGGAACGGGGACATCTGTGACCTCGAAGTGGACGCCATCGTCAACGCCGCGAACGTCTCGCTGTGGATGGCGACCGGTGTCGGAGGGGCAATCAAGCGCGCCGGCGGCCAGGAGATCGAGTTCGAGGCCGTCCGCCAGGCGCCGGTACCGATCGGGAGCGCGGTGGTGACCCGGGCCGGGCGGCTGGCTGCCCGTCACGTCATCCACGCAGTGTCCATCGGGCGCGATCGAAGGACCGATGCCGCCGCCATCGAGGGCGCGGTTCGGAGCGCCATGGCCCGTGCTCGCGAGATCGGCGCGACCAGTCTCGCCATCCCGGCACTGGGGACCGGCGTCGGTGCCTTCCCGCTCGAGGAAGCTGCCAGGGTCACGGTCGAGACGGTCCGCGCCGAGCTGCCGGCGAGCCCGCTCATCGAGCACGTCATCTTCGCCCTCCGGGGGAGCGCCGCTTACCAGGCGTTCAGCGTCGCCCTGCACGCGGCTCCGGACGTGGCGGGGGATGCGGCCGGATCCGCGACCGGAGGCTGGGCATGAGCCTGCCCCTCGAGCCGACCGAGGACCAGCGCGACGAACTGGTGGAGCAGGTTGCGCGCGAGATCCAGCTGCGCGGCCTGACCGGGCCGGCGGTCCACTTCCTCCAGGCCAGCCGGCCCTACCGCCCGCTGGGAGCGAACGCGATGCTGTTCTTCGACCCGGTCCTGCGCGGACTGTTCGGGGGCGACCTGGCAGGCGCCTCGGCGATCCTCGCCGACGAGGCCGGCATCGAGCTGCTCATCGAACGTCTCGAGGAGCTCGCCGACGAGGTTGCCTGGGACGCCTGAATCCCCCGGCCGATGGAATCCTCGCGCCGAAGGCACGCACGAGCGGTCCTCGGCGCTCGGAGGGCGAGCGGTCATTCGCCGTTGAGGTTGCAGGCTCGATAGCATTCCGCGGGTGAGCAACGACCAGCGGGCGTTCTTCGCCCTCGAGCAGGGCACGGCCACGCGGTCCGCCTCGATCGTCGGATGGGCCGCCGGCCGCTGGCGGCTGCTGGGCACGCTCGCGATGCCCGTCTCGGCCGATCCCGAGGCGATGATCGACCTCCTCCTCGCCCGCTTTGGGGCCGCATCGCCCGACCTGGCCGATCATCTCGGGGCCGATGCCCGAGCGTCGGACCGCTGGGCACGCCTGTCCGTTCGCACCCAGCGCCCCGGCAGGATCGCCGTCCTGGCGGCGACCGAGCGCGCGGTTGCACCACTCGCGGCCATTGCCGAGGCGGCCGGCTGGCGTGCCGAGCCGATGGCCCTGGACGTCGACGATCCCCTCGCGATCACCCGCGTCCTCCTCCAGCCGGACGTCGTGGCCGTGCTCGCCGGCGCCGGTGAGCCGCCCGCGGCCGATGAGCGCGGATCGCTCAACGACCTGGGCGCGATCGTCGCTGCGGCGGCGACCAGGCGGCGCGAGCTGACGGTGGTGCTGGCCGGGCCGATGTCCGAGCAGGTGCCGCGCTTCGACGCGACCGGCGACGGGCGAGGGGACGTCGTCCTCGCCTCGTCGGCGACGACGGGCGACCCCGGCGGCGAGCCCCTGCGGGTGGTTCTCGAAGGGATGGGTGCCACGGAGGACGACGGCCGGCGAGCGTTCGAGCGCGCCGTGGCCACGCTCGCCGAGGTCATGGACCGGCGGATCGAGGCGCTCGACGTCGGCTGGGCGGCGGGCACCCGGGTGGTGGCCGAACCGGCGGTCGCAGGCGAGGCGTCCGCGTCACGACGGCGGACGATCGCCGACGCCTGCTTCGTTCCTGCTGCTCCGGACGATTCCCTGATCGATCGCGTGCTGGAGTGGTCGACGCAGCCACTCGATCGCCATCGCCTTCGGGATCGTCTCTACGAGCTCGCGCTGGCCCCGTGGGCCGATACCGCGGGCGAGGGCGCGATCCTCCGGCTGGCGGTCGGACGGGCGGCCCTTGCCGCGCTGCTCGAGGCGACGACGGACCTGCCGGCCGCCTCCGAGCCCGACCTGGTCGTCGTCTCCGGCGGCGTGTGGTCGGTGGCGCCCGGGCCGGCCGTCGCGCTCGCGGTGAGCGACGTCCTCCGGAGGCCCGGATCACGGCAGCTCGCCCACGACCACGCGCGGCTCCTGGCGCCGCTGGGTGCCATCGAGGACGAGACGGAACGGCGCCGTGTCCTGCTCGACGTGTCGCGCGACATCCTGGTTCCGCTCGGGGCCGTGGTCATGCCCCAGGGACTGCGACCCGGTCGCACGGCCGGGCAACTGGTCGTCCACGGCGCATCCGGTGCGATCGAGCTCGACCTGGTTCCGGGGAGCCTGGAGCTGATCGACCTGCCACCTGGCGAAACGGCGGTGGCCGAGCTCCGGTTCCGCGAGACCGTCCGCCTCGGGGCGCGCGGGCGCCGGTTCGCCGTGGAGCTGGCGGGCGGCCTCGGCGGCCTCCTGATCGACCTGCGGGACATCCCGTTGCGGCTCCCCGAGCGGGCCGAGCGGCGACGGGAGCTGCTCGGCGCGTGGCAGGAGGCGCTGTGGGCGGGGGTCGGCTCGTGACCGCCGCAGCCGGCATCGAGCTGCTCGGCGCGCGCCCGCTGCTCGTCAGCCCGGTCGACGTCACCGTCCGGCTGTCGCCGGGCGATCGCCCGCTGGTCGCCGTCGGCGAGAGCGTCGCCCCGGGGACGCCGCTCGTCGAACGGCTCCGCGACGCCCACGTCGCGATCGTGGAGCCGCCCGGTGACGTCGCGCTGCGACCCGGCGACCGTTGGCCGCTCGAGGCCGGGCACCACGCGATCGAGGGCGAGCCGCTCGTTGGCGCGGGTGGCGCGCGTCCCGCACGTCGGATGGCGCGCCACAAGGCCGGCGGCCCCGTCGGGGAGCTGCTGTTCGAATCCGGCGGGCGCTGGCGGCTGGCCACGGCCGAGCACGCGGACCCGTTGGAATCGCCGGTGGCCGGGATCGTCCGTGAGGTGCGGCCCGGCGTGGCCCTGACGATACGCGCCTCGGGCAGCGTGCTGCCGGCGACGTCCGCCCTCGGCGGCACCAGCCGGGGACGGCTCGAGCTCGCCGCCGGAGCCGACGGGGAGGTCCGTCCGTCGGGCGTCGACGTCGGCTCGTCCGGAGCGATCCTGGTCGTCGGGTCCCGGGTCGATGCCGAGACGATCACCAGGGCGCGGGCGATGGGGGTCCGGGGGCTGATCGTGGGCGGGCTGGCCGGCAAGGAGCGCCGTGACTTCGCGGCCTCGGAGCGTCGGCAGCGGGCGGCGATCCACCGCGTTCCGCCGTTCGCCGTGCTCGTGATCGATGGTGCCGTGCGCCGCCCGATCGCCGAGCCGATCATGGCCCTGCTCGGGGCGATGGCCGGCCACGACGTCGCGATCGTCGACGATCCGCCGGGGCTCGTGGTGGACGCCCCGGAGGTCGTCCTGCCCGTCATTCCCCCAGATGCCATCCGGGTCCGCAACGGTCCTCTGGCCGGTCGGAGTGGCACCTGGTGCGGGCTGGCCGGGATCCGGCGGTTCGCCGCCGGCACGCATCTCGAGGCGGGCCTCGTGAGGCTCGACGGCGAGCCGCCGGTGGCACTGCCGCTGGCCGACCTCGAGCGCTGGAGCTGACGACCCGGCTCGAACGCCCTTGGGCTACCCTCGCCAGCGTGTCCGCGCCCCCTTCCGCCGGCCTGTCGACGCGCGTCGTCACCCGCGACGCGTCGGAGACCCGCGCCCTCGCAGCAGCCCTCGCGACGGTGGCCCGAGCGGGCGATCTCGTGTGCCTGTGGGGTGACCTCGGCGCGGGCAAGACCCAGTTTGCGAAGGGGTTCGGTACCGGGCTGGGCGTGACCGCCACGATCGCGTCACCCAGCTTCGTGCTCATGGCCGAGCACGCGGGTCGTCTCCCGCTGTTCCACATCGACCTCTACCGGCTCGACGACGCCGGCGAGGCACTGGCGGGCGGGCTCCTCGACGATCGCCAGGCGGACGGCATCACGCTCGTCGAGTGGCCCGAGCGACTCGGCGTCGCCCTCCCCGGGCAGCGTTTGGACGTGGTCATCGACGGGACGGGCGACGAGCCACGGACGATCGACATCCGGCCCGGG
>DATBLH010000007.1:0-22848 GCA_036555445.1 Candidatus Limnocylindrales bacterium | reverse complement strand
TTAGAGCAGTCCATCCGGGTGGTCCATAGGCAATCCAGGGAGCAGATGGAGCTTGGACGTCATCCCGAGGTGTCAGGAAGCTCGACTGCCGCGCAGCTGACCCGGTTTTTGCTCGTCCGGCCCCGCTGCTTCGATCGCCGCCAGGACGGCCTCTCGATCGAGCAGGCCTCCACTCGTCGGCAGCGACTCGATCGCCTCCCGGATCCTGTCCCGTTCGAGAAGTGCCGCCCGGTTCTCGATGAGCGGCGTAAACGCGTCGGCGACGTCGAACGCCCCGCCGCCGCGCCTGCGGAGCACGTCGAGCATCGCACGACCTGCCTCGGTCAAGGCCTGCCGCCCCATCCTCTCCTCCAAGCCGCCAGCTTCCCTGAGCCGGCGGCGCGGGACAGCGTACCGCCCGCTCGGCCCACGTCAATAAGAACCCGGCGCCGTGGTGGCACCAGAATGCGCCAGCGAGTCCGCGGCGGCGCCCAGACGGCGCCGCCGCGGCGAGCTCGCCCGATGTGCGTCATCAGGTATGGGTCACCGCCGACCCGATTCTTGTCAATCCTTCGCCGCGTCGCTGCCCGGACGGGGCGACTTCCGGAGGCGATTTGCTAGACTGGCCGCTCCCGTTTCGTGGCATTCGGGAGCACAAGGCATCGGGCGGCTAGCTCAGCTGGTTAGAGCACTTGCTTGACATGCAAGAGGTCACTGGTTCGAGTCCAGTGTCGCCCACCATCAGCTGACAGCGTCGAGCGGGACGCGCCATCGCGAGGAGTCACCAGAGAGCCGGGATCGCTGGAACCCGGTGTCACACCCGCGATCAGGTACCACCCGCGAGCGGCCGGTGAACCGGCCCGGGTCCGCCCGTTAGCGCGGCAGCGAGTGCACCGGCGCCCATCGGCGTGCGGTGAACGCGGGTGGAACCGCGAGAGACCAGAGACCTCTCGTCCTGCGATGGACGAGGGGTTCGTCGTTTCCGGGAGAGACCATGCCGGACGAAGAGCAGGTAACGGAACAACGGGACGCCCAGGAAGAGCAGTTCGAGGCGCCCGAGCGCGGTTCGGCGGACGAGCTGCTGGACGCGACGGCCGGCGATCCGCTCGACCCGATGCGTCACTCCGCGGCGCACGTGATGGCGGAGGCCGTCCTCGACCTGTTCCCGGGTGCCAGGCTCGGGATCGGACCGGCGATCGTCGACGGCTTCTACTACGACTTCGAGCTGCCACGGCCGCTGACGCCCGGCGACCTCGAGACGATCGAGGAGCGGATGCGCGCCTCGGTGGCCGCCGATCACCCGTTCGTACGGCGTGAGCTGCCGCCGGACGAGGGCCGGGCGCTGTTCGAGGAACGCGGCCAGCCGTTCAAGGTCGAGATTCTCGATGACCTCGCGGCACGGGCGGCGTCAACCGGCGCGCCGATGCCGCCCACGTCGGTTTTCGAACACGGTCCGTTCATCGACCTGTGCAAGGGGCCGCACGTGGAGAGCACCGGCCAGATCGGGCCGTTCAAGCTGCTCGCCGTCTCCGGAGCGTACTGGCGCGGCGATCAGCAGCGTCAGCCACTCCAGCGGATCTACGGCACGGTCTGGCAGACGCAGGAGGCGCTCGACCGGCACCTCTGGCGCCGGGCGGAGGCACGGCGTCGCGATCATCGCCGGCTGGGCCTCCAGCTCGACCTGTTCTCGTTCCACGACGTCGCTCCCGCGGCCGCGTTCTGGCACCCGAAGGGTTGGACGCTGTACCAGACCCTGCGCGGTGCGATGCGCGAGCTCCAGGACCGACGTGGGTACCAGGAGATCTATACGCCGCCGCTCGTTCATCGGAAGCTGTGGGAGCAGTCGGGCCACTGGGATCACTACCGGGACAACATGTACCTCCTGGACGTCGACGGCGAGACGTTCAGCCTCAAGCCGATGAACTGCCCCGAGAGCTCATTCGTCTATCGCAGCCGGACGCGCTCCTATCGCGACCTCCCGATCCGATTGTCGGAGTACGGCGTGCTCCACCGGAGCGAGCGCTCGGGCGTGTTCTCGGGACTGACCAGGGTCCGCCACTTCGTCACCGACGACGGTCACATCTTCGTCCGGCCGGACCAGATCGCGTCCGAGATCGAAGCCCTGATGGGCGAGATCCGCGAGGCCTACTCGTGGTTCGGGCTGACGCCCACGCTCACGTTCGGTACCCGTCCCGACCAGGCCCTGGGCGATCCGAAGGTCTGGGAGGAGACCGAGGCGATCATGCGCCAGGAGCTGGACCGGTCCGGTCTCACCTATCGCGTAAAGCCCAAGGACGGCGCGTTCTACGCGCCCAAGATCGACATCCAGGTCGAGGATGCCCTCGGTCGCCAGTGGCAGACGGCCACGATCCAGGTGGACCGCGTCATGCTTCCCGAGCGCTTCGACCTGTCGTACGTGGACGAACAGGGCCGCCAGCAGCGGCCGGTCGCCATCCACCGCGCGATCTACGGCTCGCTCGAGCGGTTCATCGGCGTCCTCACCGAGCACTTCGCGGGGGCGTTCCCACTCTGGTGCGCACCCGTTCAGGCGGTGGTGATTCCGATCGCCGACCGGCACAACGATGCCGCGAACGAGCTCGCCCAGCTGCTTCGGCGAGCCGGCCTCCGGGTCGAGGTCGATTCGTCGTCCAATCGGATGCAGAACAAGATCCGGTTGGCCCAGGAGCAGAAGGTGCCGTACATGCTCGTACTGGGCGATCGGGAGATCGAGGCGCGGACGGCGACGGTGCGAGCCCGCGATGCAGAGGCGGGGGCGTCGCAGGAGACGTTGTCCTGGGACGCGCTCTCGGAACGCCTCGTGGGTGAGGTTCGGGATCGTTCCGTGAGGTCGGCGCCTCCTCCGGGTTGACGTGCCACCCCCGGGACCAACGCTTCGTCCACGGGACCATTGGCGGGATCGTCGGGAACACACCTAGGCGCAGGGCTATCACATCGCCCGACCGCTCGACCCCGGACGCGTTCGAATCGATGGCCCGCGAAGCGACCTCGAACGTCGTTCGCGAGCCCCGACCCCGTCGGTCACAGGTAGCCTGGACAGCTCCTGGCGCGGCCAATCCAGGAGCCCGCCGGGGCCTCTCCGATCGTTGCTCCTCGAAGAACCCCTGTGCTATCCTCCCGCGGTCATTTCGGGGCCGCGCGGCAGCCTGAGTGGGGCAGCGTCGTCGGTCCGTAGACGGAAGGGGTCAGGCCATAGCACGAGACCTGCGCGTCAACCAGATGATCCGCATCCCACAGGTGCGGGTGGTCGATGAAGAAGGCACACAGCTGGGCGTGATGCCCACGCCGCAAGCCCTCGAGATGGCGCAGGAGCGGGGATACGATCTGGTCGAGGTCGCCCCCATGGCTTCCCCACCGGTCGTCCGGTTTCTCGACTTCGGTCAGTACAAGTACGAGCTGACGAAGCGCGAGAAGGAGGCCAAGCGACGGCAGCGGGCTGTCGAGTTCAAGGAAGTCCGCCTGACCCCGAAGATCGGCTCCGGTGACTTCCTGACCAAGGTCCACCGTGCGGTCGAGTTCCTCGAGGACGGTGATCGGATCAAGGTCACGGTCCGCTTCCGGGGTCGAGAGCTCACGCATCCGGAACTCGGCCGGAACCTGCTGCTCAGGTTCGCGGACCAGATCAAGGAGCACGGCACGGTCGAGCGAGCCCCGACGCTCGAAGGCAAGCAGATGCACATCACCGTCGCGTCCGTCCACAAGCCGAAGATCCACGAGCCGACCGCTCGCGGTCCGCGGCCGGACGACACGGCGAATGCGACCGACGAAGCGCCGGCAACGGCGCCGGGGCCGAATGGTGCGGCACCGGCAGAGACGCCGGTCGAGGATCCGACGGCGGCCGAGGCTCCGGCGGCCGAAGCATCGCCGGCCGCCAAACCGGCGGCGGCTGCAGCACCGGCACCGGCGGCGCGAACGAAACCGGCCGAGACGGCGAAGACGAAGACGACCCAGACGCCAACGGCGGCGTCGGCAGCAACGGGAGACTGACGGGTGCCCAAGATCAAGAGCCACAAGGCGGCCCAGAAGCGGATCGGTGTGACCGGCTCAGGCAAGGTCATCCGGGTGAAGGCGTGGCGGGGGCACCATCTGGAGATCAAGTCCTCGCGACGCACGCGGCGCTATGCCGGCAAGACGCTCGTCGGTGGGGTCCACGCCAAGCAGGTGCGCCGCCTGCTGCCGTACCTGTAGGAGGGCGACAGCAATGGCACGCGTCAAGCGGGGCGTCACCGCCCACAAACGGCACAAGCGGCTGCTGAAGGCCGCCGAGGGTCGCAAGGGAACGCGATCGCGGCTGGTCAAGCCGGCGCGCGAGGCCCTGCTCCACGCACTGGCGTACGCCACGCGGGACCGCAAGCAGCGCAAGCGGCAGCTGCGTGAGCTGTGGATCCTGCGGATCAACGCCGGCGTCCGCGAGCACGGCATGACCTACGGTCGCTTCATCGCCGGGCTCAAGAAGGCCGACATCGCCCTCGATCGCAAGATCCTGGCCGATCTCGCCGCCCGCGACTCGACGACCTTTGCCCGGATCGTTGAGGTGGCCCGCAGCGCGTGACCACCGCCCGGACGGGCGGACGACCGCTATCCTGCGAGCCCTCGACTCGTCGGCCGACGAGCGGGGGTTCGTGATTCCCGAGGACGACGTGGATCGAGCCCAGCTGACCCGCGATCTCGAGGCCCTGCGGGCCGACACGATCGCCGCCGTGGCGGCGGTCCCCGACGGTCACGCCCTCGATGGGCTCGAGCTCGACGTGCTCGGCAAGAAGGGCCGGCTGACCGGCATCCTCCGCGGGATCGGCACCCTGTCGGCCGAGGACCGGCCGGCAGTGGGTGCCGTGGCGAACGAGGTCCGCCGCGCGATCGAGGCGACGATCACGGAGCGCAGGGCCGTCTTGTCGGCTGATGAGCTCGACGAACGCCTGGCAGCCGAGGCGGTCGATGTCACGACGCCCGGGCGGCCGGTGGCCCGTGGATCGCTGCACCCGATCCCGGAGACGGTCGCGACGATCGCCGAGGTGTTCGGCCGGTTCGGCTTCGTGATCTATGAAGGGCCGGAGATCGAGGACGACCTCACGAACTTCCAGATGCTCAATATCCCGCCCGACCACCCGGCGCGGGACCTGTGGGACACGCTCTATGTCGATGTCCCCGGGCACCTCCTTCGGACGCACACATCGCCCGGCCAGATCCACGTCATGCGCAACACCCCGCCACCGATCCGGGCGCTCCTCCCCGGACGCTGCTTCCGGTTTGAGAACGTCGCCGCCGACCGCAACTTCGAGTTCTTCCAGGTGGAAGGCCTGATGGTCGACGAGGGCACCACGATGGCCGACCTCCGGGGTCTCCTCGACCAGTTCGCGCATGCCGTGTTCGGGGCAGACAAGCGGACGCGGTTCCGGCCCGGCTACTACCCCTTCACGGAGCCCTCGGTGGCGTTCGACGTCGAGTGCCTCGTGTGTGGCGGCGTGGGCTGTCCGGCGTGCAAGCGGCTGGGCTGGATGACGATCCTCGGCGCCGGCATGGTCCACCCGGTGGTGCTCCAGTACGGCGGTCTCGACCCGGAGCGGTACCAGGGGTTCGCCTTCGGGATGGGGGTCGAGCGGATCGCGAATCTCCGCCACGGGGTCCCTGACCTTCGGCTGTACCTCGACAACGACCTGCGCTTCCTGGAGCAGTTCCCATGAGAGTCCCAACCTCAGGCGGATGGCTCCCAGGAGCGTCGCCTCCGTCTTTGGTGAGCGAGTGGCAGCCCCCGACTGAGGTTGCCGGCTCGTGAGAGTGCCCCTGTCATGGCTTTCGGACTATGTCGACATCGACTTCGCGCCCGAGGCGCTCGCGGAGCGGCTGACGCTGCTCGGGATGGAGGTCCAGAAGATCGAGCGCTGGGGCGGCGACTGGGAGCAGGTGGTCGTCGGCGAGCTGCTCGCGGTGGAGCCGCATCCACGGGCCGACCGGCTGTCGCTGACTCGCGTGACGGTGGGCTCCGGTGAGCCGCTGGAGATCGTGTGCGGGGCAACGAACATCGAGCCCGGCCAGCGGGTGCCGGTCGCGCTGCCGGGCGCCGTCCTGCCGGGCGATCGGCGGATCGAGCGAACCGAGAAGATGGGCGTCGTCTCGAACGGGATGCTGTGCTCGGGCGAGGAGCTGCGCCTGACGGCGGACGGGGAGGGGATCCTGATCCTCGCTCCCGACGCTCCGCTCGGGACGCCGCTCGTGGACCTGCTCGGTGACTGGGTACTCGACATCGACGTCAAGCCCAACCGCGGCGACGCACTGTCGATGGTCGGGCTGGCGCGCGAGGTCGGAGCGATCAGTGGTGCGCCGATCCGCTTCCCCGATACCGATCCGCCCGAGCAGGACCCGGCCACGGCGGACCACCTGGCCGTCGAGGTGAAGGATCCCGACCTCTGCTCCCGGTTCGTGGGACGCCGGGTGGACGGGGTGCGGATTGCGCCATCGCCGGATCGCGTGCAGGGACGTCTGCTCGCGGCCGGGATGCGACCGGTGAGCAACGTCGTCGATGCCTCGAACTACGTGATGCTCGAGCTCGGCAAACCGATCCACACGTTCGACGCGGCCGCCATTCAGCCGGGGGACGATCGGCGGTCCACGATCATCGTCCGCCGCGCAAAGGCCGGCGAGCGGCTGGAGACCCTGGACCACGTCGATCGCGAGCTCGACCCGGACACCCTCGTGATCGCCGATGCCCGCGGGCCGATCGGAATCGCCGGGGTGATGGGCGGGGCCGAAACGGAGATCGGGCCCGGGACGACGTCGGTGGTCATCGAATCGGCGATCTTCGATCCCGTCTCGATCCGGCGCACCGGCCAGCGATACGGGCTGCGATCCGAGGCCAGCCTCCGCTTCGAGAAGGGCCAGGAGCATCGCCTGGCCGCGCTGGGCGCCGATCGGACCGCGCGCCTGATCGCCGACTGGGCCGGAGGGTCGGTCGCTCGGGGACGGGTCGACACCGCACCCGCCGAACCCGCCCCGGCATCGGTCGGCTTCCGCCCGCAACGCGTCAACCGGTTGCTGGGAACGGATCTCCCGCCGGCGCGCCAGCGGGACCTGCTGGACCGGGTGGGGATCGAGACCCGCGAGGAGCCCGCCGGCACCCGGATCGTGGTCTCCGCCGGGACGCAGCCGCTGAGCGTCGACGTCCGGGAGCCGAGCCTCGTCGCCGTGGTGCCCAGCTGGCGGAGGGATCTCGAGATCGAGGCAGACATCGCCGAGGAGGTCGCGCGGGTCGCCGGGTACGAGACGATCGACTCGGTGACCCCGGACACGCCGATGCCCGATTACCGCTGGTCGCCGCTGTCGCTGCGGGACGCCGTTCGCGAGACCCTCGCCGGCGCTGGGCTCACGGAGGTCGTCACCCATGCCCTGGTGTCGCCCGAGCACGTCGAGGCGTTCCGGTTCCGCACTGCTGTCGGCTCGGTAGGCGGCGACGCAGGCCCCGTCCCGGGCGTGGTCCGAGTGACGAACCCGCTGTCGCGCGAGCATTCGATCCTTCGCCAGGGGCTGATCGGGAGCCTCGTGGAGATCGCGAGCTCGAACGTGCGGCGGGGGCGCGAGGCCGTGGCGATGTTCGAGGTCGGGAACGGCTACGGGCGCGACGGCGACCGGACGGTGGAATGGTGGCGTCTCGGGATCGCGCTCGCGGGACCCGCCGAGCCACCGTCCTGGAACCGCGAGCGACGGCGACATGACCTCGACGATGCCAAGGGAATCGTGGAGCTGCTGGGTCGACGTCTGGCCATGCCCGCGCCGGCCTACCGCGCGGAAGCCGGCGAGCCACTGCTCCATCCCGGTCGATCGGCACGGATCGCGGCCGGCGACGTGCTTGCAGGAATCGTGGGCGAGCTCCATCCGGCGGTGGCCGCCGCACACGACCTCGAAGGGATCGGGCTGATCGTGGCCGAGCTCGCGATCGCCGGGCTGTCCGCCGGGCGGCTCCCCGACGTCCGCGCCGAGGTGCCGCCCCGCTTCCCGGCCGTCGAGCGCGACATCGCGGTCGTGGTCGCGGAGACGGTCGCCGCCGCCGACGTCGAGGACTCGATCCGGCGCCACGGCGGCGCGCTCCTCCGCTCGGTGGTCCTGTTCGACATCTATCGCGGGGCCCCGCTCGCCGATGGTGAGAAGAGCCTTGCCTACCGGCTCACCTTCCAGTCGCCCGAGCGCACGCTCATCGACGACGAGATCGACACCGCGATGAGCAGCCTCAGCCGCGGCCTCGCCCGTGACGTGGGGGGCCGCCCGCGGACCTGACGCCCGGGGCCGGCCCGACGTGGGGAGTACGTTCGGGTGGGTTGCAGCGTGAGGGCCGTTTGGTACCGTGACCGCCGCCTCGGCCCGTGTCGAGGTGTTGGCCCGTTCGCGGGCGACTCGCCGTCACAGGAGCCAGCGTGGATCCAGCCCAGTTCATCCAGTCGTTCAACACGTTCGACCTGCTCGTCGTCCTCGTGATGTTCGCCCTGTTCATCGTGGGCTTCATGCAGGGCACGATCCGGCGGCTGCTGGGCATCGCCTCGATCGTGTTCTCGTTCCTGCTGGCGTCCCAGCTCCGCGAGCCGCTCGGGGGCTATCTGTCGGCGAACTGGCGGCAGTTCCCACCCGAGTACGCGGTCATGCTCGGCTTTGGCCTCGTGTTCACCGTCGGGGTGGTCGTGTTCTCGCTGCTGATCCAGACCTTCTACACGAAGATGCCGCTGTTCGAGAAGCACGTCGTCGTGGACGAGCTGCTGGGCGGCACGCTGGGTATCCTCCAGGGGGCGATCCTGCTCGGCGCAGCGATCGTCATCCTGGACACGTTCTTCCGGGTCCCCGGCATCCCCGTCAGCAACGGTGAGCTCCCGTTCCTCCGTTCGTTCTACGAGGCGTACAACGGCTCCCAGACCGCGAGCGTGTTCCGCGACGCGCTGATCCCGGGCTTCCTGGCGCTCACGGGTCCGCTGGTCCCGCCGGCGGTCAAGGTGTTCTTCCGGGTCTGACGCGGGGCCCCGATCGGCCCCGCCCGTTCCCGCGGGCGACCCTCGCCGGACCCACCCTCGACGCCGCCCGGGCGTTGCTCGGTGCGCGTCTCGTCCACGACTCGGCGACCGAACGTCGGAGCGGCCGGATCGTCGAGGTCGAGGCCTATATCGGAGAGGACGACCAAGCGTCGCACGCCCGCTTTGGGCGAACCGCGCGGAACGCCGTGATGTACGGGCCGGCCGGGATCGCCTACGTGTACCTTGTCTACGGGATGTACGACTGCCTGAACATCGTGACCGAGGTAGCCGGCCGGCCGGCAGCGGTGCTGATTCGCGCCGTCGAGCCGATCGAGGGGCTTGACGCGATGCGAACGGGACGCGATGGGCTGCGCGCGGCAAGGACTCGACGGCCGCCAGCCGCCCGCGCCCGGCCGACACCCGATCACCGGTTGGCCAGTGGACCCGGGCTGGTCGCGGCGGCGTTTGGGATCACCCGCGCCGACACTGGTCGCGACCTGGCCGATCCGGCATCGCCGCTCCGGCTCGAGGCGGTTGCGGACGACGAGTCGCCTCCTCGCGTGGTCGGCGGCGCGCGGATCGGCGTCGCCTATGCCGGCGAGCCGTGGGCGAGCCTGCCGTGGCGGTTCACGATCGCCGATCACCCGTCGGTGTCGGGGCCCGTGCGCCGGCGCTGACATCGTGGACCAGCGCTCCCTCGTCCTGCTCGAGTTTCCGAACATCCGTGACCGCCTCGCCGGTCACACGTCGTTCCCGCCCTCGCGACGGATGGCCGAGGAGCTCCAGCCCGAGACCGACCCGCTGGTCGTCGCCCGCCTCCTCGATCAGACCGACCAGACGCGAGCCCTGCTCGTCGACCGCGCCGGTGTCGGGATCGGTGGCGCGCACGACATCGAGCCCGCCGTGTCGCGCGCAACGCGTGGCGGCCGTCTCGACGCCGAGCAGTTCCTGGCCATCGCGGACACGCTCGACGGGGCATCACGCCTCCAGACGTCCCTTGCCGATGACCGCCGCCCGCTCCTCCACGAGCTCGCCCGCGAGCTCCACCCGCTGCCGGCGCTTCGATCGACCCTCGCCCGCTCCTTCGACCCCACCGGCGAGGTGCTCGACACGGCCTCGCCGCGGCTGGGAGGCTTCCGGGCCGCCGTGCGGGTCGCCTACGACAGGCTCCGGCGTCGCCTCGATGCGCTGGTCGGTTCGGAGCTCGGTGGCGCGCTCCAGGAGCCGATCATCACCCTCCGCAACGGGCGCTACGTCGTCCCGGTCAAGGCCGAGGCGCGCGCACGGGTCAAGGGCATCGTCCACGACGCGTCGGGGAGCGGCCAGACGCTGTTCGTGGAGCCCATGGTGGCGGTCGAGCTGGGCAACGCCTGGCGCGAGGCACAGGCGGCCGAACAGGAGGAGGTCGCCCGGATCCTGGACGAACTGTCGGCGCTCGTGGCGGCGAACGCCGAGCGACTCCGCGAGACCCTGCAGGCGCTCGCCCGCTTTGACTTCTGGGCAGCCAAGGCGGCCCTCGCCGCCGAGCTCGACGCGGTCCGGGCGGAGACCGCCGGGCGGACGGAGCTGATCCTCCTCGGGGCCCGCCACCCGGGACTGAGCGGCCGGGTCGTCCCGATCGACGTCCGGCTTGGCGACGGCTTCACGGCACTCGTCGTGACCGGCCCCAACACGGGCGGCAAGACCGTCACCCTGCGCACGATCGGCCTGCTCGCCCTCATGCACCAGGCCGGCCTCCACGTGCCGGCCGATGCAGGCTCGAAGCTGCCGGTGTTCCGGGACGTGTTCGCGGATATCGGGGACGAGCAGTCGATCGCGCAGTCGCTGTCGACGTTCTCGGGCCATCTCCGGCGGATCACCTCCATCGTGGAGGCGGCCGGGCCAGGCACGCTGGTCCTGCTCGACGAGCTGGGCGCCGGGACCGACCCCACCGAGGGCTCGGCGCTGGCCCAGGCCCTCCTCGATCATTTCATCCGTGCGGGGGCCCTCGTCGCGGCCACCACCCACTACGCCGAGCTCAAGGCGTATGCCCACACCACGGCCGGCGCGAGCAACGCGGCCGTGGAGTTCGACCTCGACACCCTGTCACCGACCTACCACCTCTCGATCGGATTGCCGGGCGGCAGCCAGGCGTTCGCGATCGCGGAGCGACTCGGCCTGCCCGAATCGATCGTGAGCGACGCCCGGGGCCGTCTCTCGGAGAGCCAGCGCGCCTTCGAGGCGACCCTGGCCGCGATCCGCGAGGCCGAGGGCGCAACCTCGGACGCCCTTGAGCGGGCGCGATCCGCGGAGACGCGCGCGGCCGATGCCCTTCGCAGGGCCGACGAGGAGCGGCGACGCGCGCGTCGGGAGCGCGAGGAGCTCGTGCGCGAGGCGCGCCGGGAGGCCGAGACGATCGTGGACCGGCTGCGCGATGAGGTGGCCTCGACGCGCCGGACCCTGGAACGGGAGACGGTCACCGCGCCGGCCCTGGACGCGGCCGTGGCGCGAGCCGAGGGACAGCTCGGCCGGCTCCCGGACGCTCCGCCCGAGGCGCCACCGCCACCGGCGATCACGCGAACGTGGCGGGTCGGGGAGCGGGCACGAAGCCGATCGGGTGGCTGGGAAGGTCGGATCGCCGCCCTCGACCGGGCCGGTCGCCGGGCGACCCTCGAGGCCGGTGGGATCCGGATCTCGGTCGACGTGACGGAGCTGGAGCCCGCCCTCGCCGGTGACGATGGGGAGAGACGTCCGGCGGCCGATCGCCGCTCGGCGGGCGTTGCACTCGGGTTGGCCAAGGCGAAGTCGGTCGCCTCGTCGCTCGATCTCCGCGGCGCGCGGGTGGAGGAGGCGCTCGATGCCCTGGGACGCTACCTCGACGATGCCTCGCTGGCGGGGCTGGAACGCGTGACCGTCATCCACGGCCTGGGCACCGGTGCCCTCCGCGATGCGGTGCGCTCCGAGGCCGCCGGGCATCCACTGGTCAAGGCGGCGCGTGCCGGTGACCGGGGCGAGGGTGGCGACGGTGCCACGATCATCGAGCTCTGATCAGGGCCCAGGTCCGGGTTGCGGTCCGCCCCACGCGGTCTCGTCGCGGTCGGCGGACTGCCCGTCGCCGGGTGCCGGGTTCTGGGACGGCGGCGGGGTGGGGGAGGGGCAGATGATCGGGCCCGGGAACGGCGGCACGGATGGATCCGGCTGGACCGGCTCGCAGGTCGGTTCGGGTCTCGGGGGCGTGCACGTCCGGGCCGGCGGGAACGAACCGCCCCACGACCGGCCGAACGGCGCAAACGCCGAGTTGTAGAAGTACGTCGGACGGGTGCCTTCGGGCCCACCGGATCGACGACCCGCCGCGGCCCGCGCGGCCCAGTTCTGGGTGAACCGCTGCCACTGCGGGAACTCGGGCTCGACATCCCGGAACGAGAGGTAGTGGCGCACGACTCGCGGTCCGGCACAACCGGGGGCCCATCGGCCGCCGGTGGCCGCGTCGATGGCCACCGACACGTGGGATTGATCGCGCTCGCGCGGCACCGTGCCATCGATGAACAGCTCGCGCACGGTCTTGGTCGTCGACGGCCCGGGCCGCAGGCCCGTGAACGCATCAACCGTTGCCGTCACCAGGCCGTCCGGTCGGCTGTCCTGGAAGCTCGCGATCGGGAGACCGCGACTGATCTCGGTCAGGATCGCGGACCACAGCGGAGCGGACGAGTCCAGCGAAAGCGAGCCGTTGTTGGGACTGTTGTCGCTGTTGCCCATCCAGACGCCGACGGCCAGGGCCGGGGCGGCCTTCGCCCGTGGCGGGGCGAGATAGCCGTAGGCGTGGACGTCGCGGTTGTCGCTCGTCGTGCCGGTCTTGTACGCGGCCGGCCGCCGGCGCCCGTTCTGGACGATCTGCCAGTCGCCCCAGTAGGGGTTGATCCGCTTGTCGGTATTGCCGGCCAGGATGTCGGTGATGATGTAGGCGGACTGGGGCCGGACGACCTGCTTTCCGACCCGCTTCTGGTCCGGGGCCGGATACACGGTGCGGCCGTTGGAGTCGACCACCTTGAGAATCGTCGTCCGCGGCATCAGCGCGCCGCTGTTGGCGATCGCCCCGTAGGCCCCGAGGAGATCGATCGGGTGGACCTCCAGGGTCCCGATCCCCATCGACGTCACCGGCACCGCACCCGGCGTGTAGCGCAGCCCGAATTCCCTGGACCGGTCGAACGTGCGTTGCAGCCCGTTCTCGAGGGTGGCCTTGATGGCCGGGATGTTGAGCGAGAACTGGAGCGCCGATCGGAGCCGCACGGGGCCGCGTTCGAGACCGTCCGCCTGGGTCGGCGTGAACGGCTTGGCGCCCCGTGACGCGAAGTTCGTGACCACGTCCATGAACATCGACGACGCGGTCAGCCGCTCGTCGTCGATCGCGATCGCGTAGTTGACGGGCTTGATCGCCGATCCCGGCTGGCGCCAGCCATCCGAGAGGACGTCGAACTGCGGCTGGAACTTCTTGCGCCCCTTCTCCACGTAGCTCGCCGAGCCCGCGTACGCGAGCACCTGCCCGGTGCGGTAGTCCATGACCGCCGCCGCGGCGTTGTTGATGTTCCGGCCGCGCAGCCCGAGGATCCAGTTCCGGGCCGCCGATCCGATCTTGCGCGCGGCCAGGATCTTGCCGGGGTTGTCGGAGTTCGGCCCGATCGCGGCCACGTAGACCCACTTCTCGGTGATCCGCTGGTAATCCCAGTTCAGGGTCGTCGTGACCCGATAGCCACCGGTGTCGACCGGCTCGCACGTCGCGGGGTCCTCACCGGGGCACAGGATGCCGGCCAGCTCGGCACGCACCTGCCACACGAAATGGGGCGCCTTCCAGGGCGAGGAGCGCTGGTCGGCCAGGATGACGGGCTCGTCCTTGGCCGCGTCGAAATCGGCCGTCGTGTACTTGCCGCGGGTGAGGACGCTGCGCGTCTTCATCAGGTCCAGCACGTAGTTGCGGCGGCGCACGATCTCGGACCCGGGGTTGACGTAGAGCCGGCTGTCGCCGACGGGGCAGTTTGCCGTCTCTCCCTCGAGGATGGCGCCCTCGATCTCGGCGCACGGCGTGTCGTCGGCGTTGCGGACGAGGTCGAACCGGCTGGGCGACTGGGGAATCGCGGCCAGGACCGCGTACTGGGCGAGGGTGAGCTGGTCGAGCGGCTTACCGAAGTACTCCTTGGCGGCCGCCTTCACGCCGTAGCTCCGGTTGCCGTAGAAGTTCTGGTTGAGATAGGCGGTGATGATCTCGCGCTTGCCGGCCTCGCCCTCGAACTCCTGGGTCAGGCGGATCGACTGGATGATCTCGCGGATCTTGCGGTCGTAGACGTCGCCCTCGAACGCCGAGGCCGGGAGCAGCCGCGCCCGGACCAGCTGCTGGGTGATCGTGGAACCGCCTCGGGGCTTGCCGGCGAGGGTGTCCAGGGACGCCGAGACGAAGCCCGGCAGGTCAAAACCCGGGTTGATCCAGAAATCCTTGTCCTCGATCGACGTCGTCGCGTCGAGCATCTCGCTCGGCAGCTCCGCGAACGTGGCCAGCTCGCGACGCATGTCGCCCAGCCGGGCGAGCAGGAACTTCCCCGAGCGGTCGTAGATGACCGTCTGCTGGTCGAACCGGAGGTCCTTGAGCTGCGCGCGGGGGTCGGGCAGGCCCTCGCTGTAGTACGCGTAGGCGCTGACGCCGGAAATGAACGCGACCAGGCCGACCGCGATCAGACCGGAGAACAGGACGAGCGGGATGGCGATCGCGACCCGCCGGGCCGTCGTCGCTCCACCTCCGCCTGGGCGCCTGCTCGCGCCCATGCGCCGATGGCGCTGGCGCCTCGAGAGGCTGGTTCGCATTCCGGGCCGCACGATAGCATAGGGATTCCGATGAGCCGACAGACCGACTCCGGGCGAGGGACGGCTCGCCGAGCGCGTCTGTGACGGCACCCGATCGGGTTGCGGGATCGATCGACCGCGGTCCCGCCGGACTCCTCGCCGAGCTGCGCTGGCGCGAGATGCTCCAGGAGGCCACGCCCGGACTGGCCGCGCGGCTCGCGACGGGGCGCCCGATCAGCGGCTACAACGGCTTCGATCCGTCGGGGCCGTCACTCCATGTGGGGTCGCTGGTGCCGGTGTTCGGCATGCTCCATCTCCAGCGGCACGGTGGCCGTCCGGTGGCCCTGGTCGGCGGTGCGACCGGGATGGTTGGCGACCCGTCGGGGCGCTCGGCCGAGCGCAACCTCCTCGATCGCGACACACTCGAGGCGAACGTCGCGGCGATCCGGCGTCAGCTCGAGCGGTTTCTCGACTTCGACGGGCCGAACGGTGCGCTCCTGGTCAACAACCTCGACTGGCTGGGCGAGGTGCGAATGCTCGACTTCCTTCGGGACGTGGGCAAGCACTTCACGATCCCGTACATGCTGGCCAAGGACTCGGTCCAGGTCCGGATGGGCGCCGGTCTGTCGTTCACCGAGTTCAGCTACATGCTCCTCCAGTCGGCCGACTTCCTCCACCTGTATCGGAATCATGGCGTCGAGATGCAGATGGGCGGTGCCGACCAGTGGGGGAACATCACGGCCGGCCTGGAGCTGATCCGCCGGGTTGAGGCGCCGGGTGCGGGTGAGAGCCCCGCCCACGGCATCGCCTATCGGCTGTTCACCGACCCGTCGGGCGCGAAGTTCGGCAAGACGGCCGAGGGGACATCGGTGTGGCTGGACCCCGCGCGCACCACGCCCTACGAGTTCTACCAGTACTGGCTGGCGACCGAGGACGCCGACGTCGGTCATCGGCTGCGGTTCTTCACGCTCATGGACGCGGAAGAGATCGACGCCCACGAGGCGGATGTGGCTGCTGCGCCGGAGGGTCGCGCCGCACAGCGTGCACTCGCGCACGACGTCACGACCCGCGTCCACGGCGAGGAAGCGGCAGCTCTCGCCGTCCGGGTCTCGGAGGCGGCGTTCTCGCGGGAGCCGATCACCGATCCGACTGTCCTCGCAACCCTCCACGAGTGGGTCGGCGGCTTCGCGTTCACGGACGCGGAGCTCGCATCGGGGGCGCTCGGGATTGCCGTCGCGTCCGGGCTGTTCGCTTCGGCGGGTGACGCGCGGCGGACCCTGACCCAGGGCGGACTCACGATCAACGATGAACGCGTCCCGGCTCCGGACGCGGCGGTCCCGGCCCCGATCGGGGGTGAGTGGCTCGTGGTTCGCGCCGGCAAGCGGCGTCTCGCGGTGGGCCGCCGGCGCGCCTGAGCGCGCGGATGCCCTTCAGGCGGAGTGGCGCGCCTCGAGCACGCGGAGGACCTGGCTCGGCGCGACGCCGCGTTCGGCGAGCAGCACGAGGGCGTGATAAAGGAGATCGGCCGTCTCCTCCGCGACACGCGCTTTCGTGTCGGTGGTTCCACCGACGGTCGTGTCGTCCTTCGCCGCCAGGACCACCTCGGTCGCCTCCTCGACGATCTTGCGGCTCACGGCATCGACGCCGCCGGCCAGCAGCTCTGCCGTGTACGAGCCCGTCGGTCGCACGGTCGCGCGGGACGCGATCGTCGACCACAGCGTCTCCAGCCACCCGAAGCCCTGGGCGTCGCCGGCTGCCGGAGCACCGTCGGGATCGAAGCACGACCGGGTGCCGCGGTGGCAGGTGGGACCGGCGGCTTCGGCGCTGACCAGGAGCGTGTCGGCGTCACAGTCGACCTCGATCCCGCGCAGGCGGAGGACGTTGCCGGAGGTCTCCCCCTTGCGCCACAGCCGACCCCGTGAGCGGGAGTGGAAGTGGACCTCGCCGGTCCGGAGCGTTGCCTCCAGGGCCTCGGCGTCCATCCAGGCGACCATGACGACGCGACCGTCGAGCACGTCCTGGACCACCGCCGGGACCAGCCCGTCGGAGTCCCAGCGGATCCGGGACACAACGCCGCTCACGCCACGGCCCGCACGGGCAGTCCGGACGCCGCCATCGCCGCCTTCACGGCGGCGATCGAGTGGATCCGGCGATGGAAGATCGACGCTGCCAGGACGGCGTCGGCACCACCGTCCCGCACCGCGGCCACGAAGTCGGCTGGACCGGCCGCGCCGCCGGACGCGATCACGGGCACCGTCACCCGGCTGCTGATCGCCCGCAACAGGTCGGTGTCGTATCCCGAGCGGGTGCCGTCGCGGTCGATCGAGGTCACCAGGAGCTCACCTGCGCCGAGGTCCGCGGCACGGACCGCCCATTCGACTGCGTCAAGGCCGGTTTCGTCGCGGCCGCCGCGGACGACGACCTTCCACGCCGGTTCCGCCGAATTCCCTCGACGCCGAGCGTCGATCGCGACCACCACTGCCTGACGACCGAATCGCGCCGCACATCGGCCGACGAGTGCCGGATCCGCCACGGCCGCGGTGTTGAGCGACACCTTGTCGGCACCCGCCCGGAGCACCTCGCGCATCTCGCGCACGGATCGGACGCCGCCGCCGACCGTGAGCGGGATGAACGCCCGCCGCGCGGTCCGCTCGACGATGTCGAGGAGCGTTCCCCGCCGTTCGGGTGCCGCCGTGATATCGAGGAACACCAGCTCGTCGGCGCCCTCGTCGGCGTAGCGCTGCGCCAGCTCGGGGGGGTCGCCCTCGTCGACGAGGTCGATGAAGCGGGTGCCCTTGACCACCCGGCCGTCGGCCACGTCGAGGCACGGGATGACGCGGCGGCGCAGCATCGTCAGTCGCCGCCGGCGGTGCCACCGGCGCCGACCGGTGTGAGCGCCGCCCCGGCACCGGCCGACAGTGCGGCCGCCCAGCGTACGAAGTTGCCGAGGACACGGAGACCGCCGCCGGCACTGCGCTCGGGATGGAACTGGACGCCGAGCACGTTGCCGCGATCGATCGCGGACACGAACGTGCCGCCGTGGCTGGTCTCGGCGAGGACCGAGGCCGCACCGGTGATCCCGGTCGGACGGCCGGCGTACGAGTGGACGAAGTAGAAGTCGGCGGCATCGGGGACACCGGCGAACAGGGCGTGATCGCGGACGCGAACGACCTGGTTCCAGCCGATGTGCGGAAGCGTGGGGGCCTCGTCGATCAGTGCCACGCGTCCGGGCAGGATGCCCAGCATCTCGGCGCCGTCCTCGTCGCTTGTCTCGAACAGGAGCTGGAGCCCGAGGCAGATCCCGAGATACGGCCGCCCGCGCACGATCCAGTGACGGATCGGATCCACCAGGCGGCGCCGCTCGAGCCGGGTCATCGCGGGTGCGGCTGCGCCGACACCGGGCACGACGAGGGCATCGAGCTGATCGAGATCGTCCGGAGCCCGGACGAAGGAGGGCTCGGCTCCCACCGCGGTCAGTCCCTGCTCGATGCTGACGAGGTTGCCTGCCCCGTAGTCGACGATCCCGATCCGGGTCATCCGAGCGAGCCCTTCGTCGAGGCCGGGACATCACCCCGTCGCGGGTCGATCTCGCACGCCTCGCGGAGGGCCCGGCCCAGGGCCTTGAATGCGGCCTCGGCGAGGTGGTGGTCGTTCCGGCCGCTGCCGCGCACGTGGACGGTCGCACCCGCCGTGCGGGCGAACGACTCGATCGCGTGCTCCACGAGCTGGAGCGGCAGCGCCCCGACACGCTCGCCACGGAATGGCAGGTCGATCACGGCGTACGGCCGGCCGCCGACATCGACGACTGCCGTGGCCATCGATTCATCCATGGGGACGGAGGCGTCACCGAAGCGGCGGATGCCCGCGCGATCACCCAGCGCATCGGCGAGGGCCTGGCCGAGGGCCAGCGCCGTGTCCTCGACGGTGTGGTGCTCGTCCACCTCGGTGTCGCCCGAGGTCCGGATCGTGAGATCGAACAGCGCATGGTGGGCGAGCGAGGAGAGCAGGTGGTCGTAGAAGCCGACACCGGTCGAGACCTCGGTGACACCCATCCCGTCGAGCGCCAATGCGAGCGTCACGTCGGTTTCGCGCGTGGTCCTGGACGCGCTCGCCCGTCGGGGCCCGGTCATGCGCTCGCTCCGGGTGCCGACCGCGCGGCATCGACGAGCCGTTCGTTGCCCGCCCGGTCGCGGATCGTGAGCCGCAGGAAGGCGGCCAGGACGTGGCCGGCCGGGAATGTCCGCGGCACGAGTCCCGATCGCAGGAGGTGCTCGGCAATCGCAGACGCACGCTCGGCGCTTCCGAGGTCAACCAGCAGGAAGTTCGTGACGCTTGGACCGACCGCCCAGCCGAGCCCGGTCAGCGCCTCCGACAGCCACGTGCGCTCGGTCCCCACGCGCTCGAGGTTGGCACGCATCGCCGTCCCGTCGCGAAGGGCTTCGGTCGCCAGCGTCACGGAGGTCGTGGCCACGGAGCCAGGCGGTCGATAGGGGGCCATCAGGGAGATGGTTTCCGGGCGTGCCAGCCCGAAGCCCACGCGCGCGCCGGCCAGTGCGTAGGCCTTCGATGCGGTGCGGACGACGACGAGGTTCGCGTGTGGCATTCGCAGGCCGAGGAGCGTGCCCCCGAGGAACTCGGCATAGGCCTCGTCGAGCACGACGATCGGCACCGGACGACTGGCCTCCGCCGCATCCGCCGCGAGCCCCTCGAGGAGCCGTTGGATCGCACCGTCGGGTTCGGGAAGGGCGGTCGGGTTGTTGGGCGAGCACAGCCAGACCAGGCGCGCCTCGCGAGCGGCCGCTCGGACCGCGTCGACATCGATCGCCCACCCGTCGGCCGCGCCGAGGCGGGGCACGCCGATCATCCGGGCGCCGCGCTGCTCGGTGACCACCCGATACATCGCGTAGCTCGGCACCGGGATCACGGCCGCCTCGCCGGGTGGCAGGAACGCCTTGCCGCACAGGTCGAGGATCTCGTCCGCTCCAGCGCCGACCAGGATCTCGTCCGTGCCGACCCGATAGGTGCCGGCAGCGGCCTCAACGAGTCGGCGATAGTCCGAGGGCGGGTACTCGGAGAGCGGGGTTTCGAACCGGCCGGCTGCGAGGATCCGTGCTGCCAGCTCGGGTGGAGCGGGCGAGGTGTTGAGGTCGAAGCGCAGGATCGTGTCGATCGGGACGCCATACCGGGCGGCGACCTCCTCGTCGGTTGCTTCCCAGCTGTACGAGGCGGGCGCGGTCGGTGTCGCGTAGGTGACCGGGGTGGGGCTCATCGGGCGAGCTCGGTTTCCGCGAATCGAGCCTCGACGGCATCTCGATGGGCGAGGAGCCCTTCGGCCTCGGCAAGGGCGCGGATCGTGGGTCGCAGCGCCTGGAGGCCGTCACGGGTCAGGCGCTGGACCTGCGTGAAGCGGCCGAAGGTGGCAACCGAGAGCGGGCTCTCTGAACGGGCCAACCCGCCGGTCGGGAGGACATGGTTGGCGCCGGTCGCGTAGTCGCCGGCCGACTCCGGCGCCCAGGGCCCGACGAACAGCGATCCTGCGGTCCGAAGGCGCGCGACCGCGGATTCCAGGTGCTCCTCTGGCAGATCCACCGACAGGTGCTCGGGTGCGTAGTCGTTGACGAAGGCGATCGCCTCGTCGAGGTCGGCTGCGAGCACGATCCTGCCGTGGTCGGCCAGTGCCCGTCCCAGGATCCCGGAGCGTGCCGCCGACTCCAGGCGGATGGTCATCGCGGCCTCGACGGCGTCGCCGAAGGCGGGGTCGGTCGTCACCAGGAGGACCGGCGAGTCGGGTCCATGCTCGGCCTGGGTCAGCAGGTCCGCAGCGACGCGCTGTGGCGTGGCCGGTGGCGTCGCGAGGACGACGCCCTCCGATGGCCCGGCCGGAAGGTCGATCCCCACCAGGCCGACCAGCTCGAGCTTGGCCGCGGTCACCCAGACGCTGCCGGGGCCCACGATCCGGTCCACCGGCGGCGTGACTCCGGGAAGGCCGAAGGCCAGCGCGCCGATCGCCTGGGCACCGCCGGCCACGAGCATCGCATCGAGACCGAGGAGACCGGCAGCCCCGAGGACGACCGGATCGGCCGCGCCATCGGATCTCGCCGGCGTGGCCACGACGATCTCCGCGACCCCGGCGACCTGCGCCGGTGCGACCGTCATCACCAGCGACGAGGGGAGGGGAGCGGTCCCGCCGGGGACATAGGCGCCGATCCGGGCCAGTGGCGTCCAGCGCCGCTCCACGACGACGCCCGGGACGGGACTGGTGCTGGTCGAATGTGGCAGGCCGGCTTCGGCCACCACGCGAACGTTGGCGATCGCACGCTCGATCGCCTGACGAAGGTCAACCGGCAACCCGGCGGCCGCGCTCTGCAACTCCTCTGGTCCGATCACCAGTCGTCCGTCGAGGAGCCCACCGCCGAAGCGTTCGTTGGCCTCGCGGACGGCGTCCGCGCCGCGCGTGCGGACGTCTTCCAGGATCGCCCGGACGGCATCGCGCACGCCCGGGTCCGCAACGGCTCCGCGACGACACAGGGCGTCGCGTTCGCGGGCGACCTCGGCGTCCGACGCTCGTGCCCGCAGATCCAGCCGGCGCAGGCGGATCGTGGTGGACGGGGTGGTGCTCACGAGACGATCTTCTCGATCGGGAGTACGAGGATGCCCGATGCTCCGGCGGCCTTCAGCCGCGGCAGCAGTCCCCAGACCTCGTCGGCTCCGACCACCGAGTGGATGGCGATCATCCCCTCGTGAGCGAGCGGAATGACCGACGGACTCTCGAGGCCCGGCAGAAGCTCCTCGAGCTCAGGCAGCTTCGTCGCCGGGGCGTTCATCATCAGGTACTTCCGGCCTCGTGCCGCGATGACGGCGGACAGCATCGTGTCGATCGCTTCCAGCTCGTCTCCTCGGCGCCGCTGCGATCCAGGGTTCGCAATGAGGATCGCCTCGGACGCGAGGACGTCGCCGATCGGACGAAGACCGTTCATGACCAGCGTCGACCCGGTCGACACGAGGTCCACGATCGCTTCCGCGAGGCCCAGCCGCGGGGCGACCTCCACCGCGCCCGAGATCGGGATCACGTCGACGCCAATCCGGCGCTGCTCGAAGAACCTGCGGGCCGTGTTCGGATGCGCGGTCGCGACGCGCAGGCCTGCGAGATCTTCAACCTGCTGATAGGGCGTGTCTGCCGGGACTGCGGCGGCCAGTCGGCAGTGCCCATAGCCGAGCTCGCGGATGCGCGGCAGCTCCGCTCCCGTCTCGGTGAGGAGGTCGATCCCGGTGATCCCGAGGTCCGCCACGCCGTCGCCGACGAATTCGATCACGTCGTTCGTGCGCACGAACAGGACGTCGAGGTCGAAGTTCTGGACCCGCGAGACCAGGCTCCGATCGTGCTCTTCGAACACGAGCCCCGCGTCATGGAGCAGGTGCAGGGTGGGTTCGACCAGGCGCCCCTTGTTGGGGATCGCCAGCCGCAGCCGCGCGGTCATCGCTGGCGGCCGGTCGGGTAGCGCTGTTCCCGTCCGGTGCGCTGCCGAATCCGCTCCAGGGCGCGCCGGTAGCCGCCCTCGCCGTGGTGCAGCCACGCGGCGATCCGCGTGATGGTCGCCGTGCTCGCCCCCGTCCGCTTCGAGATCTCGGCGTAGTGGAGCCCCTCGTCGAGCAGGCGGACCACCGCCCACCGCTGGGCCATGTCGTGGATCTCGCCGAGCGTGCACAGGTCACGCAGGAACCGCGCCGCGTCGGACCGGTTCTCGAGCTCGAGGAGCGTGTCCAACAACGCGTCGACGTCCGCCGTCTGCCAGGCCGTGTCCGTGGCCATCCATTGACCTCATGCTAACCTGCTATCGTAGTAGCATGCTAAAACGCTAGCATGGTAGAGATGGCAGCGTCAACCTTCGACGTCATCCCGGCGATCGACCTCCGCGGGGGCCGTGTCGTTCGCCTACGCCAGGGCGATTTCGATCGGCAGACAACATACGAGGTCGATCCGCTCGAGGCGGCGACGGCGTTCGTCGGGGCAGGGGCGCGCTGGCTTCACGTGGTCGACCTGGACGCCGCCAGCGAT
>DATBLH010000083.1:0-4359 GCA_036555445.1 Candidatus Limnocylindrales bacterium | reverse complement strand
ACGCGACGACCGGGCGTCCCCGCCTCGCCCACCATGAACACGCCGTACAGGCCGCGGTCCGGGATCGTGCCGCCGCTCGTCACCGCCACCACCCGGGCGTCCCGCCGACCGTCGATCGTGTCGGTGACCCGGTCCCAGACGAGCCGTGGCTTGAGCTCCGCGAACTCGTCCGAGGGCTAGGCACCGGCGAGCATCCCCAGCACACCGTCGAGCACCTCACGGGACATGGTCTCGAAGGGCGCCGCCCTCTGGATCGTCCGCAGCAGCTCGCCGACCTCCCAGCGGTCCATGACCGCCATCGCGACGATGTGCTGGGCGAGGACGTCGAGCGGGTTCCGCGGCATCGTCGTCGTCTCGATCGCCCCGTCGCGCATCCGCCGGGTCACGACTGCGGTCTCGAGCAGGTCCGCCCGGTGCTTGGGGAAGAACACGCCCTTCGACGGAGCACCGACCTGGTGACCCGCCCGGCCAACGCGCTGGAGGCCGGACGCCACCGTCGTCGGACTCTCGACGCAGATCACGAGATCGACCGCGCCCATGTCGATCCCGAGCTCGAGAGAGCTGGTGGCGACGAGGGCCGGCAACCGGCCTGCCTTCAGCTCCTCCTCGATCTCGAGTCGCTGCTCGCGGGCGATGCTGCCGTGGTGGGCCCGGACGAGGTCCTCGCCGGCGAGCTCGTTGAGCCGGTGGGCCAGGCGTTCCGCGAGCCGGCGACTGTTGACGAAGATGATCGTGCTGCTGTGCTCGCGGATGAGGTCCAGGATCCGGGGGTGGATCGCCGGCCAGATGCTTCGTCGTGACTCGCCGGTGATCGTCGGTCCGCCCGGCTGCTCGTCGAGCGGGAGGACCTCACCCAGCCGGCTCATGTCCTCGACCGGGATGACGACCTCGAGATCGAGCGGCTTGCGGGCGCCGGCGTCGACGATCGTCACCTCGCGCTCCGGTCCCACGCCGCCCAGGAAGCGGGCGATCGTCTCGAGCGGTCGCTGGGTGGCACTGAGCCCGATCCGCTGGAGGCGCGGTGCATCCGGGCCGCGGAGGTGTTCCAACCGTTCCAGGCTCAGCGCGAGGTGGGCGCCGCGCTTCGTGCCGGCGATCGCATGGACCTCGTCGATCACGAGGTGCTCGACGCCCGGGAGGATCTCGCGACCCTGGCTGGTCAGGAGGAGGTACAGCGACTCCGGAGTCGTGATCAGGATGTCTGGCGGATGGCGGACGAGGTCCCGCCGCGCGTCGGCAGGGGTGTCGCCGGTGCGGCTGGCGATCGAGATGTCGGGCGGCTTCGCACCCAGACGGCGCGCCTGTTGGGCGATCCCGGTCAGCGGCGCTCGGAGGTTGCGTTCGACATCGTAGGCGAGCGCCTTCAGCGGGCTGACGTAGAGCACGCGGACGGTGCGCGCCTCCGGCCGGGGCGTGCCGCCGATCCGGTCCAGGCACCACAGGAAGGCGGCCAGCGTCTTGCCACTCCCGGTCGGGGCATGGATCAGCGTGTGATCGCCAGCCGCGATGGCGGCCCAGCCCTCCGCCTGGGCCTGGGTGGGCGCCTCGAACGTATGCTCGAACCAGGCGCGAACGGGCTCGGAGAATGTTGCCAGCGGGTGGGTTTCGGCGGGCGCGACCACGGGACCTGCGAGTATAGGTCGCAGAACCGATTTCGACCAGATGTTCTATTGCCGCCTCCGCGCCACACCGCTCGGTCCCCGCGCCACACCGGTCGGTCCCCGCGCCATACCGCTGGGTCCCCGCGCCATCCCGCTGGGTCCCCGCGCCACTGTCAGTTGACAATTCCTCGGCAGCGGAGCCCATTTGCCGCCCAACCCGCAGCCCGCGCAACCCGGAGTAGCGAACCCGTCGTCGAGCGCGAGTCGAGCCTCAGGCAACCGACGAATCGTTCACTGCGAGTGGCATGAAGACCCGACTTCAGGTCCAGGCGGCGAGGCGCGCGGCAGAGATTGCGCGTGTGATCGGCAGCGACCTTCGTGTCCTCAGGGAGGATGCCGGCACCACGCAGGCGGAGGTCGCCCGCGTCGCGGGCCTCAGTCGGCAGATGGTGTCGCGCACAGAGAGTGGAGCCGTCAGGCCCTCCATCGAGACCATGACGGCGATGTCGTCCGCCCTCGGAGCCGACCTCTCGATCAAGGTCTATCCAGGTGCCGGCGTGCCCATCCGTGACCGCTTCCAGGCACGGATGGTCGAGGCACTCCTGAGGACCCTCCATCCGCGGTGGCGTGCCCACCTGGAGGTTCCGATCCACCGGCCGGCACGCGGCGTGATCGACGTGGTCCTCGAGGACCTGCCGCTGCTGGTGGCGACCGAGGCGCAGTCGGATCTCCGACGACTCGAGGCACAGATCCGCTGGCACGCCGAGAAGGCAAGCGGCCTCCCGCACACGCCGCTCGCGCTGGGTGCCGGCGGAACGACCGTGTCGGTGTCGCGACTGCTGCTCCTGCGATCGACACGGCGGATGCGCGAGCTCGCCCGCGAGTTCGAGCACGTCCTTCGCGCCGCATACCCGGCGAGGACCGTTGACGCCCTCGACTCCCTGATCCGCGGCGCGCCGTGGCCGGGTCCGGCGGTGGTCTGGGTCGCCGTGGACGGCAGGACGGCCATCGTGCTCGCCCGCGGTCCGCGAGGGGTTACGCTGGGTCGGTGACGAACAAACACGATCCGGGCCCGGAGGAATCGGGCGCGCGAGCGGAACGGATCTCAGACGCAGCCACCGAGCCGCTCAAGGCCGCCGGCGACCACGAGATCCTGATCGGGACGGCGTCCTGGACGGATCCCACGATGACCGTCCCCGGTGTCTTCTATCCCAAGGGTGCCGACAGCGCGGAGGAGCGGCTCCAGTTCTACGCCGGCCGCTTCCCGCTGGTCGAGGTCGACTCGACCTACTACGCGCTGCCGGCGAAGCGGACCGCGGAGCTGTGGGCCGAGCGGACCCCGCCCGACTTCACGTTCGACGTGAAGGCGCACGCCGTCATGACCTTCCAACCAACGGAGACGAAGCGGTTGCCCAAGGACGTCCGCGAGGCGTTGCCGCCGGAGCTCGCGGAGAAGCCTCGGATCTACGGCAAGGACCTGCCTCCGGAGCTCCTCGACGAGATGTACGCCCGCTTCGCCGACGGCCTCGAGCCGTTGCGTGCCAGCGGTCAGCTCGGGGCGATCCTGCTCCAGTTCCCCCGCTGGTGGTTCCCGTCGCACGAGAACCGGGCTGCGATCGAGGACGCGCGCGATCGGCTCGCGAAGCACGACATGCGGGTCACCGTCGAGTTCCGCAACGGCACCTGGTTCAACGACAAGAACCGCGACCGGACACTGGGCTTCCTGTCGGAACGGCAGATCCCGCTGGTCGTCGTCGATGAGCCGCAGGGACTTCGCACGAGCGTGCCACCGATCGTCGAGGTGACCTCACCCGAGCTCGCGATCGTCCGCTTCCACGGCCGCCGGACGGAGACCTGGGAGACCCGCGGCGTGCCGCCCGTGGAACGGTTCCGCTACCTCTACTCCAGGGACGAGCTGCAGGAGTGGGTGCCGAAGGTGCGGGAGATGGCGTCCGAGGCCCGCGAGACCCACGTGCTGATGAACAACTGCTATTCGAACTACGGCTCGACGAACGCGCGCGAACTGGCGGCGCTCCTCCAGGATCTCAGCATCGCCGGATGAGGCTTCGGCGCGCCCTGCCGAATCATCGGGTTGCGCCCCCGGGACTCGCCCATTGACTGGCGGTGCATCGCCTCTCAGCGTGACGTGAGCTCAGTCGATCCGGGCGGTGATGGCCCACCGGTCCGCGGCTCCGAGCGGCGCGTCGGCCGATCGAACGCGGAAGCCGGCACGCTCGAGCAATCCGCGCGCGATCGCTGCGCGGGTGCCGGCTTCGAGCGGCTCGACGGCGTCGCGCTCGGCGACGGTCAGCTCGGCCAGCAGTGAGCGATCGCCTGGCCGGCGAGCTCCGATATGGGATTCGAGCATCCGCGTCGCGAGGCCGCGCCGGCGCCACTCGGGTGCGACGCCGACCGCCAGCAGCTCGTCGGCCATCGGGTCCGAGCGTGAAGCCGCCGAGATTACCAAGCCCACGACCAGGGTTCCCTCCAGGGCGGCGGTGACCGATGCACCCTGGTGCATCGCGGCGGCGATGAGCGCGTGGCCCGCCATCGGATCGGAAGGGGCAACGACGCGCTCGGCGAGGACGAGTCGGTCGAGGACGTGGGACTCGAGGCGGTCGATGACGGCGGGGCTTCCCACGCCGGGCTTGGGGGCATCCGCGGGCGCGGGCACCGGGCCGAGGGCATCGAACCAGCCCCTGGCGACCGCTTCCCGCAACAACCTCGGCATGGCCAGCGACTCGACGAGCGCGACCGT
>DATBLH010000033.1:0-6757 GCA_036555445.1 Candidatus Limnocylindrales bacterium | reverse complement strand
TCGCTGTCGTGGATCAAACGTAGGGCTCAAGGCCCGACCGGCACATCAGGCGTTCTCCGACGGCTCGGACCTGCGCAGCCTTCATTCCTCGCGGACGACCCTTTACGCGTGGGTCACCGAGCCGGCCCGACCCTTTACGGGTGCGCCCTGGACCTGTCGGGGATCAGTAGTAGTCGGAGCAGGAGAGGAAATAGCCGCAGCGACAGACGAGCTTGCACTTCCGCTCGTCCATCTCGGCGCCGCAGTTCGCACACGTCCGGACGATCAGTCCGGGATCGGGCTCATCGGGATCGTCGAGGACGGCAAGGATCGGCAGCTGATCCTCACGCGGTATCGGCTGGGCCGCGGATCCCGAGTCCGGCGTCACCTGCCCGTCACCGCCGTGTTCCCCGCGTGCTCATGCGGCCCGGGAAGATCCTCGATCGGGACCGACAGCGCATACGCCACCGACTCGTCGACACTCATCGCCCGCCCCTCGTGCGCATATCGCTCCAGCTCCGCGGAGCCCATGCGCGAGCGTGCATGGGGCCGGTTCGGGATCTCGTAGGTCGAGTCGATGAAGTCCGCCAGGCCCACGCCACCCGCCGACGAGATCGCCCGGGCGGCACCCCACAGCCGCGCCGCGCGCGGTGGATCGTCGGCGGCAATCGCGATCGACGCGAGGTCGTCGAGGACGAGCGCGATCCCGCTCACGTCGCCCGCGGCGTGGAACTCGCGGAGCGCCTCGCGAAAGTGCCCCTCGGCTTCCTCGAACCGAGCGAGCCGGATCAGCCCGCTGCCGAGCATGTGGAGCGCCCAGCCGGTCATCGTCCGATCGCCCGTGTTGCGGAATCGCTCCAGGGCCTCGCCGAAGGCCGCCACGCCACGGTCGCCCTCGTTGCGGAAGTAGCTCCGGTTGCCCATGGCCCACACGGCGCCGGCGATGCCGTGCTCGTCGCCCAGCTCCTGAAACAGGTCGCGCGCCTGCTCCATCAGTCGCAGGCTCTCCCCCGAATCGTCCGAGTGCTCCGGGTCACCGCCCTCCACCGCGTAGCTGAACGACGCGTTGTAGAGCGCGTTGGCGATCTCGGGCCGGTCACCCAGCCCCTGCCAGAGCTCGAGGGCCTCGCGGTAGGAGGGCGCCATCACCGCCAGGTCGGCCTGCCACCAGCCGACGCCACCGAGCGCCTCCATGAGACGGGCACGCAGCGCGGGATCCCGGCGCGACCATGGCTGCTCGGCGATGGCCTGCAGCCGCCGACGGGCCTCGTTGAGGTGCCCGCGCTTCTGCCAGTACCGCCACATCGCGTAGCCGACCCGGATCGCCGTCGAACCGTCGGCGGACGCGACGGCCCGATCGAGGACGGCGCGGATGTTGTCGTGTTCCTGCTCCAGCCGGCTGAGCCACCGTCGCTGATCGGCGCCGGCAAGCTCCGGCGCCGCCTGTTCCACCAGGCGCACATACGTGGCGCTGTGGCGGCGCTCGATCTCGGCTGCTTCACCACTTGCCGCGAGCTCCTCGAAGGCGAACTCGCGGATCGTATCCAGGAGCCGAAATCGAGGCTCGCCATCGGCTGTGTCGGCGCGGATGAGGCTCTGGTCTGCGAGCCCGGTCAGGCCGTCGAGGACGTCCACGCCGAGCTCCTCGGGCGGGCCGCAGATCGCCTCGGCCGCCTCGAGATCGCAGCCCGAGACGAACACCGAGAGGCGTCGGAGCAGCCGGCGCTCGGGCTCCGCAAGGATGTCATAGCTCCACGCGATCGCCCCGCGAAGCGTCTGCTGGCGCTCGGGCACATCGCGGGCTCCCGTCGACAGGACACCCAGCTGGCGCTCGAGACGGGCCAGGATCGCCTCCGGCCCGAGGAGCCGGATCCGGGCCGCGGCGAGCTCGATCGCGAGCGGCATCCCGTGCAGCCGGGCACAGATCGCGGCCACGGCCGGTGCGTTCTCGTTGGTCACATGGAAGTCGGGGCGAACCGCGACCGCGCGTGCGATGAACAGCCGGACGGCTTCGTACTGGGAGATCGCGTCGGCGGCCAGTCCACGCTCGCTGGCCGGCAGGTTGAGGCGCTCCAGGTCGGACATCGCCAGCAGGTCGAGCGGCACCGGGAGTCCCGGCACGCCGTACTCCTGCTCGCCCGACACGCGGAGCGGAGCGCGACTGGTGACGACCACGACGAGGTCCGGGGCGGACCGGAGGAGATCCGCGACCAGCGGCCCGGCCTCGATCACCTGCTCGAAGTTGTCGAGCACGAGCAGCACGCGCCGGTCGGTGAGCCACTCGGCGAGGACCTCCCGGGCGCCGCGGTTGGCCGACTCGACCAGGCCGACGGTGCTCGCGATCCGTGAGGCGACGAGATCCGGATCCCGGACCGGTTCCATTGCGACGAACCACACGCCGTCCGGGAAGCGGTCCGCCACGTCGGCGGCGAGCTGGAGCGAGAGCCGAGTCTTCCCGGTCCCGCCGGGCCCGGTGAGGGTGAGCAGCCGCGTCGTCTCCAGGAGACCGGTCGCCTCGGCCAGCTCTGCCTCTCTCCCGACGAAGCTGGTCAGCTGCGTCGGGAGGTTGTTCGGGCGGCTGTCGAGCGAGGTGATCGGTGGGAACGACGACGGCAGGCCATCGATCTCGAGCTGCCACAGCTGCTCGGGTCGGAGATCGCGCAGGCGGTGCCTCGCGAGCGACACGAGCGACACGCCTTCGGGCGGCCGGTCGGCGACGAGCGCGGCCGTGGTCTCCGACAGCAGGACCTGGCCACCGTGTCCGGCGCTCGCGACTCGCGATGCGCGATTGACGTCGTGGCCGCGGTAGTCGCCGTCCTTTGGGATCCCGGATCCGGTGTGGATGCCCATCCGGACCCGGATCGGGGCATCCGGTGGCCAGGGCTCGGCGGCGAGGGCTCGCTGAGCCTCGGCGGCAGCGTGGACGGCGTCGTCCGCGCCTTCGAACACCGCGAACAGGCCGTCTCCGATCGACTTCACGAGGACGCCGCCGCGCTCGTCGATCGCATGCCGGACAAGGTCCTCGTGGCGGGCGAGGATCGGAGCCCACCTGTCGTCCCCGAGCTCGGCGTTGAGCCTCGTGGAGCCCTCGATGTCGGTGAACACGAACGTCACGGTCCCGGCCGGGAGCGGGCGATCGATCATCGGCGCCGCCGGATCAGTGATGGTGCTCGTCGCTGATCGACCGGAGTCGACGAGCGAGCTCGCGCAGGATCGCGAGGGTCAGCCCGGGCTGGTCGAGCAGGATCCGCTCGAAGTCCCAGGTCGCGAGGGCCAGGCAGCGCGTCGGCTCGTCGGTCACCACTTGCGCGATCCGGGGCCCGCCGTCGAGGACGGACAGCTCCCCGAAGAACTCACCTGGGCCGAGGGTTGCCAAGGTCCTGCCGTCGCGGACAACCCGGACGGCACCCTCGATCACGACGAAGAAGCCGGTGCCGATCTCGCCCTGGCGAGCGATCACGCGCTCGGCGGGAACGTCCACCTCGGTCGCCGTCTCGGCGATCGTTCCGAGCTGCTCGGGCGTGAGCACGGAGAACAGGCGGCAACGACCCAGCAGCTCGGCCCGGCGATCGCGGGTCAGGGTCATCGGGTCTCCTCCGGTGGATGGTGACGACCGCCACGATACGCCGTCGGGGCCGGTGGTGATCCGCGCGACGAGCCGCGGCGATGCACAATCGGGCGACCCGCGACACGCGCGTCGTCAACCGGAGGCTTCGATGGCCAACTCGTCCGAGCTCGCCGACACGATTGCCGGCTTCGCGCTGTTCGCCGATCTCAGCGAGCCGCAGCTGGAACGGGTGGTCCATACGTTCGAGGAACGGCGATTCGACGAGGGCGAACGGATCGTCCGCCAGGGCCTGACCGGCTCCGCGTTCTACCTGATCCTCGACGGCGAGGCGCAGGTCGTGATCGACGGCGAGGCGCGGGCGACCCTCGGACGTGGAGAGTTCTTCGGCGAGGTCTCGATCCTGCTCGGGCAGGCCCCGGTGGCGGACGTGGTCGCGCTCCGGCCCCTCCGGTGCCTCGTCCTGGCCGGCCCCGAGGTGGAGGGGTTCCTCGTGGACCACCCGCGGGTGATGTACCGGATGCTCCAGGCCCAGGCACGGCGGCTGCGCAACGCGAACCGCTGGCGGAGCTGAGCGAGGGCAGGGGATGGCCCGAGCCGAGCCTGAGCGGCCGTTCCCGCCGGGCGACTACCCGCTGATCGTCATCGGTTCCGGGCCCGGAGCCCTCCAGGTCTCGTACTGCCTCGGCCGCCTGGGCGTCGAGCACGCAGTGCTCTCCGCCGATGAGGCACCGGGCGGCATGTTCCGTCGCTGGCCGTTCTTCCAGCGCCTGTTGTCCTGGACGAAGCCCTACGCACCCGTAACTCGTGACTCGCGGGCATACGAGCGCTACGACTGGAACAGCCTCCTTGCCGACGAGCCCGAGCATCGTTCGCTCCAGGCCCAGTTCATGGATCACACCTCGTCGTTTCCGTCGCGGCCGGAGATGGAACGAAGCCTGGTCTCGTTCGCACAGGCCACGGGGATCCGGATCCGACACGGGTGTCGCTGGACGGCGACCCAGCGCGAGGAGACCGCGGCCGGGGCCCGCTTCGTGCTGGAAACCACGGACGGCGAATACCGCACCCCGCTGGTGGTCGCCGCGGTCGGCGTCTGCCAACCGTTCACGCCGGCGTTCCCCGGCTCGGACCTCACCGCCCACTACGCGAAGACACGACCGGCCGAGTCGTATGCCGGGCGGCGGGTGCTGATCATCGGCAAGCAGAACTCGGGCTTCGAGCTCGCGTCGGGGCTGCTCAACTGGGCCAGCCGGATCGTTCTCGCGTCGCCGTCGTCCACGCGGCTGTCGGTGAACACCCGGTCCCTGGTCGGGGTCCGCGCCCGCTACGTCCAGCCGTACGAGGACCACGTGCTGGGTGGCGGCGTGAGCGTCCTGGACGCAGCGATCCAGTCGGTCACGCGCGACGACGGTGGATCGCTCACCGTCCACCTCCGGCCGACGAACGGTGGCGAGGAGCTCGCGATCGCCGCCGACGAGGTGATCGCGGCGACGGGGTTCACGTGTCCCCTCGGCGATCTCCCGTCGCTGGGCGTGGCAACCTTCGGCCAGAGTCTCCTGCCGACCCAGACGCCGTTCTGGGAGAGCACGACCGTCCCCGGGTTGTACTTTGCGGGCACGATCGGCCAGGGCTCGCCGGGCCTGAAGAAGCACGGCCTGCCCTCCAATTCCGGCGCCGTCCACGGCGCGCGCTACAACGCTCGCGTCCTCGCACGGCGGATCGCGGCCGTCCACTTCTCGAAGGCGCCCATGGACCGGGTCGTCGATCCGTCGGCGCTCGTGGACTTCGCCCTGGGCGAGATCGACGGCTGCCCCGAGTTGTGGCACCAGAAGGCGTACCTGGCGCGGGTGGTCACGGTCGAGCCGGATGGGCTCCACGACCGCGGCATCGCGCCGCTGGCGCACGTCCTGGACGAGGGCGGGCCGGATGCCATCGTGCTCACCCTCGAAGCGGACGGATCGGGCTCGATCTACCCGGTCGTCTATCTCCGCCGGCGGGGTGCGATCTCGGAGCACGCGCTCGATGCCGATCCGCTGCTGGACTACACCTCCGACCGCTATCGCCGGCCGCTGGCGTCGATCCTCGAGGCCATCGTTCCCGGCGCCGTGGTTCGTTAGCCGTTGACGGGTACTGTCTCAGTTTGCACCTAGGGGGTTGCCAACTATTCCGCGCGGAATGGTTCGTCGGCAGGGTTATTCCATGTGGAATAGCGGGCCAAATGCGCGAGATTCGGTCCAAGCCAGATTGCACTTGGGCAGCTAGGCGACAGGACCCTTGACGGCATGCGCCGTTTCAGGTCGAATCGTCTGGTCAGAACCCCGCGAGGGGAGACGGCGCCAGTGCCCCGGTGGTGGAAATGGCAGACACGCAAGGCTGGAACCCTTGTCGTCCTTTGGGCGGTGTCGGTTCGAATCCGATCCGGGGCACCACAATATTGGGCCTATTGGCGATACGGCCGTTACGAATTCTTGGCCAGAAACCAGTTGACTCACTCAAGACCCTTGAGTAGTCTGTTGCTGGGTTCCAGCCTGTGCTGACCGGGTTCGCCCGGAAGGCATCAAGGACGACCAAGGGCCGGTAGCCCCCCGAACCTCTTGCAAGATGGGGGGCGCCGGTCCTTTTCCATGCCCCCTTCAGCCGAGCAGCGCGGCCATCTCCTCCAGCGACCAGATGTGGTCCGCCAGCCCCGCCGCCATTGCGGGGGTCCGCGCGTACGGTGTGGCGAGGCTCTTGTGGGGCCGCGCGAAGTTGTAGTACATGAAGTGGAGTGCGACCGCCGCCGCGTGGTTGCTGAGCTTCTTGGAGTGGGCGTTGGTCGAGCGGGTGAACCGCCGCATGCCCATTCGCATTGTCAGGTTCTGGCGCTCCACGAAGCTCGTATTGATCTTGCTGGGATCGGGTGAGCCAGAGACGATCTTCTCGATAGTCCCGGTCACTTCCCGTGTCGTGTGCGTCTGCGCCCACTTCTGGCGCTCCCAGTCGTCTCGTGGCGCCGGATGGCCGTACACCTTGACCAACTGCGCGTAGTCGATCTCGTCGCCGAACGTGTCCGGGACCGCCCGCAGGTAGATCCGGTGACCATCGGTGGTGAGCTGGACCCGAGACGCCAGCCGCGACCGCAGGTCGTCCATGAACACCCGGGCGTGCTCCGGGGACCGCGCTCCGATCATCCACGCTGGGATCAGCTTCGTCTCGGCCTCGATGGCGACGTAC
>DATBLH010000032.1:0-20088 GCA_036555445.1 Candidatus Limnocylindrales bacterium | reverse complement strand
CAGCAGGACATAGGGCTCACGCCACAGCACGTGGGAGTCGAACAGCCAGCCGTAGTTGAAGCCCGCTGCCTCGGCCTGCCGGGTGAGGGCAACCGTGCGCTCGATCGAATGCTCGGGCTTGAGGGTGAAGCCGAACTGCATGCCACCTCCGGTCGACGACCGCCGCACCTCGAAGGTCGGCAGGGTACACCGGGGCGAGGCGTCCCGACTCGGGCGCCGGGCCTCAGGCCGCCGAGCTGCCGGCCCTTGCGCCGCCGGGTTCCCGGGCGAGCATCGCCGAGGCCTGGTCGGCCGGCAGGGGTCGCGAGTAGTGGAACCCCTGACCGAGGGTGCAACCGAGGTCGCGAAGCCGGGCTGCCTGCTCGGGGGTCTCGATCCCTTCGCCCACGACTTCGAGTCCCAGCGCTGCGCCGAACGCGATCGACGCCTGGACGATGGCCGTGTCCTCGCGATCGCGACCCAGACCGTTCACGAACACGCGGTCGATCTTCAGCACGTCGACCGGGTGCTGGCGGACATAGGCGAGCGATGAGTACCCGGTGCCGAAGTCATCGAGGGCGATCCGCACCCCGAGGGCGTGCAGAGCCTCAACCACCTGCGCCGCTTCCTCGCCCTGGACCGTGAGGCTCTCGGTGACCTCGAGCGTGAGGGCGGACGGGGGGACCGAGTGGCGCTCGAGCGCCTCACGGACCGTCTCCACGTAGCCGGCGTCCATGATCTCGCGTCCCGAGACGTTGACGCTGATCCCGACGCCGGCGCCGGCGGTGCGCCACGTTGCGAGCTGGGACAGGGCGCGGTCCAGGATGATCGCGCCGATCGGAACGATCAGCGCGGTCTGCTCCGCGAGCGGGATGAAGTCGCTGGGCGGGACGAGGCCGCGCGTCGGATGATTCCATCGAGCCAGGGCCTCGAACCCGGTGACGTCACCCGCGGCGAGCGAAACGATCGGCTGGAAGTGGACATCGAATTCCTCGCGCGCGATGGCCTCGCGGAGCTCGCCCTCGAGCTCCAGGCGGCGCCAGGCGCGGAGGTTCATCTCCGGGGCATACGTCGCGTGGCGTCCCTTGCCGTGCCCCTTCGCCTCGTACAGGGCGGTATCCGCCGTTCGGAGCACCTCGTCCGGTCCGGCGACGTGGCTGTCGGCCACGCTGATTCCGACCGAAGCGGAGACGACCACCTGGTGGCCCTCGAGGACGAACGGTCGCCGAAGCTGCTCGAGGATCCGGTCGGCGACGAGTCGTGCGGCGCTCGGGTCGTCGATGTTCTCGAGGAGGACGGTGAACTCGTCACCGCCCAGGCGCGCGGCCGTGTCACTCGGTCGAAGGGCGGCCTGGATCCGCTGCGCAACGGCGACCAGCAGGTCGTCCCCGATTCGATGGCCGAGGGTGTCGTTGATGACCTTGAAGTCGTCGAGGTCGATGAACAGCACGGCGAGCTTCTGGCCCGGCGTGACCGGCCGTTTTCCTCGGGCAAGGGCGTGGTCGAGACGATCCTGGAACAGGGCACGGTTGGGGAGACCGGTCAGGGCGTCGTGGAGAGCCTGGTGCTCGAGCTGGCGCTCGAGGTGCTTGCGCTCGCTGATGTCGCGCGCGACGACGGAGATCCCGACCGCCTCGCCGTTGTCGTGGATCGGCGAGAAGGTGAGGGAGACCTCAATCGGCGAGCCATCGCTCGCAGACTGGACGGTCTCGTGGCGCTCGACGGACGTGCCCGCCGCCATGCCCTCGATCAAGGCGACGGCTCCCTGGCGTCGATCCACCGGGAACAGCTCGACGAACGGACGCCCGACGGCATCGGTCGCGGCCATCCCGTAGAGGCGGGTCGCGCCATCGTTCCAGGTGGTGATGCGGCCGTCGAGGCCGACGCGAACGATCGCGTCATCGGCCGACTCCACGATCGCGGCGAGCTCGGCGCTTGCCCGCCCAGTGTCCGCAAGCCGGCGATTCACGGCCAGCAACCGCCGGGCGAACCACGCGCTGAGGAGGATGATCAGAGCGAGCAGCGGGCCGACCGTGACCAGCAGGTTGGTCCTCGTGTGGGCCACCTCGGCGTAGAGCTCCTCCTGGGGGACCACCGTGACCACCATCCGGTCCGATTCGGCCAGGGGTCGCCAGGACGCACGGAGAGCTTTCCCCGCTTCGTCCGTGAAGTCCTGGGCGCCCTGGCTGACCTGCGTGATCCTGGCCACCGTTTCCTTCCAGCTCTGCGAGCCGAGCGTGGTGGCCGACGGGAACGGCGCCGTTCGTGGGTCGGTCGGCAGCCCCTCGGCGGCCCTGAACTGCGCGATCCGCGGGTGGTCGATCAGGCGGCCCTTGGAGTCGAGCAGGAACGAGTAGGACGAGCCGCCGAATGGATGGGCGGCCAGCTCATCCGACAGCCACTGCACGGGCAGCTCGAAGTGGAGGATCCCGGCCGTCGTGTCGGGCAGGACGATCGGGGTCACCAGGCCCAGCACCCAGCGTTCCGAGTCGGGCGAGATGTACGGTTCGGTGAGGCTCACCGCGTCGTCGGGTAGTGCCATCCCGGGAGTGAAGCCCGGATTGTTCTGGCTCTCGTCGGGCGACAGGGTGTCCACCGGAGCCACGACGCCGCCGTTCCAGCGCGCGGTCTCCTGTCCGGATGCGCGGATCAGGCAGATCTCGTCGACCTGATATCGCTCGCCGACGTAGGCGATGACCTGCTCGATCGCCAACCGATCGGCGTCCGGAAGCTGCTCCGGGGCATCCTTCAGGGCCTCGTCGAACACGGCATTCCGGCGGGTCAGACGGATATCGCGTGTCGCGGCCAGGATCCGGCTGTCGATTGCCTCCGCCAGTCCACCGGCGTGCCGGTCGAGACGGGCGCTGGCCTCGGAGATCGTCCGCTGGTCGACCTGGGTCACGAGCACGAGCCCTGCGACGAGGGCCAGACCGACGAGGGCACCGGTCAGCGCAATGGCCGGGCGCACCGGCACGCGCGAAAGCGCACGTGCGATCGGACGGGCCTCGGGACGGGACATGCGCGACTGACTCCGGTTCGGTCAGGGGTTCCGGCAACGTAGCCCTTGTGCGCGCGCGCAACCCGAACCAGGTGGTCCTGCACGACGGAGTCTTTCGTCCTGTTCGGAGATCAGTCCCCTGGAGGGTTCAGGGGCGGACCAGGTCGTCGTACGCGTCCGGGCGGCGATCCCGGTAGAACTGCCACGTCTGCCGGACCTCGGTCACCCGGTCCAGGTCCATGTCGCGGACGATCAGCTCTTCCTCGTACGGGCTGCCGACCGAGCCGATGAACTGACCGCGCGGGTCGCAGAAGTAGCTCTGGCCGTAGAAGTCGTCGTCGCCGACCTCCGCCTCGATCCCGACACGATTGATCGTGCCCACGAAATAGCCGTTCGCGACCGCGTGGCTGACCTGCTCGATCCGCCACAGGTACTCGGACAGGCCCCGACTCGTCGCCGAGGGGATGAACACCATCTCCGCGCCGTTGAGCCCCAGCGCTCGTGCCCCCTCCGGGAAGTGCCGGTCGTAACAGATGTAGACGCCGACGCGCCCGACGGCGGTCTCGAACACGGGGTAGCCCAGGTTGCCGGGCCGGAAGTAGAACTTCTCCCAGAAGCCCTTGACGTGTGGGATGTGGGTCTTGCGGTATTTCCCGAGATAGCTGCCGTCGGCATCGATCACGGCCGCGGTGTTGTAGTAGACGCCGCTCGCGTTGGCGTCCTCCTCGTACATCGGGACCACGAGGACCATCCCGGTCTGCCTGGCGAGGTCCTGCATCCGCTGGGTGGTCGGGCCGTCCGGGATGTGCTCCGTGTAGGCGTAGTACTTGGCGTCCTGGACCTGGCAGAAGTAGGGCCCGTAGAACAGCTCCTGGAAGAGCATGACCTGGGCGCCCTGCTTGGAGGCTTCGTGCGCAGCCTGCTCGTGCTTCTGGATCATCGACTCCTTGTCGCCGGTCCAGCTGGCCTGAAGGAGCGCTCCTCGGACGTTACGGGGCATGGATCCGTCACCCTCCTCGGGTCGGACGCCCGCACCGGGGTTCCGACCGAACGACGTCAATCGATGCGAATCTGGGCTCAGAGGGTACACCGCACCCTGTGCCTGCCGTGATGCTCGCATCGGCCATTGCAAGCCCGCTGCGAGGAGCCGTGGCGGTCGGGCCGTTTCGAGGCGCAGCGATCCCGGTCACCCTCGTTGACGATGCCTGCCGTCGACGCGGTGCCCGCCCAGGTCCTGTCCCCGCGGATGCCACGGCCGATCGCCGAGGGGACACTGCCGCCGCCGGTTGCCGCGAAGCGCGGGCGGATCGGCGAGGTGGTCGTCGCCGCCGGGCTGGGTGGCTTCGCCCTGATGTTCGCAGCGGTGCGGGCACGCAGAACGGAGGCCGCGGACCTCGCGATGACCCTGCGCGTGCAGCGTTGGCGGCATCCGACCTTCGCCACGCTCCTCCGCGCGGCGTCGTGGCCGGGTTTCCCGCCTCAGAGCCGGTGCATCCCGCCGGCAATCATCGCTGGCCTCTGGCTATCCGGTCTCCGTCACGAGGCGCGCGCGGCGACCCTCGGCTGGGGCTCCGCGCTCATCTCGACCGGCATCAAGGCGTTGATGAAGCGGCCCAGACCCGTGGCCGGGATCGATCTCCAGGTGGTGGCCGCGCCGCTCGGCGGCTCCAGCTTCCCGTCGGGCCATGTGCTGACGTATGTGGGCACCTATGGAACCCTTGCCTACCTGGGCTACGCGACGATCCGGCCGCCGGTCGGGCGCGCGATCGTGGTGAGCACGCTGCTCGTGCTGATCGCGCTCGTGGGTCCGAGCCGAGTGTTCCAGGGCCACCACTGGCCGAGTGACGTCACCGCTTCCTACCTCCTGGGCGCGGCGTACCTGGTGATCGTCACCGATGCCTACCGGCGCGCGAAGGAGCAACAGGCAGGCCAGCGACCGTGAGCAGCCAGCCGCGATCGCGAACGTATCGCGTCATCTGGAACACGGTCGCCGGCTCGCGGGCCATCTCGCCGGCACCCAGCGTCGATCGCACGGCGCTGCTCGCGCTCATGGCAGAGCACGGGCTCGGGGACGACCTCGTCGAAACCGCGTCCGAGGATGAGGGCCGCGCCGCCGCACGGGCCGCGGTCACCGACGGCGTCGATGTCGTCGTCTCGGCGGGTGGCGACGGCACGATCGGCCTGATCGCCGCCGAGCTGCTGGGCGCTCCCGCGGCCCTTGGCGTCCTGCCGCTGGGCACGGTGATGAATGTCACGCGGATGCTCGGGCTGCCGCGCGAGCTGCCGACCGCTGCCGAGATCGTCAGGGAGGCGCCCATCCGGGAGATCGATGTCGGCCGCGCGGGCGACGCCCTCTTCCTGGAGACGGGCTCGGTGGGCATGAACGCGGCGATCTTCCGCGAAGTGCAGCGGTTCGACGATGGCGACTGGGCGTCGATCCTGCGCACGGTCTGGGTGGCCCTCCGTTACCGTCCGGCACGGATGGAGATCGCGCTCGACCAGGGGACCGTGCGCACGCGGGCGCTGATGATCGTCGTCGCCAACGGCCCCTACCTGGGTGCCGGGATGACCGTGGCCCCCGAGGCCCGCCTCGACGACGGGCTCTTCGACGTCCGCGTGTTTCGCGGGTTCTCGAAGCTCGACCTGCTTCGACACCTCACCGGGATCGCCTTCGGGCGTCGCCGGTACGAGCCCCACATCTCGACCTATCGCTCCCGTCGGGTCACCGTCCGGGGTGCGCGGCCGCTGCCGTGCCGGGCCGACTCCCGGGACCTGGGAACGACTCCGGTCGAGTTCGAGGCCCGGCCTCGCGCCCTGCGCGTGGTCGCGCCGGATCCCGGGCCGAGCTAGGGAGCTGGGTCGTCAGGGGCCTTCTCGAGCATGTAGTACTCGGTGAACTCGCGGCATCGGCCGTCGTCCGCGAAGCGGCACACGAACACGTTGTGGTACGTGCGCTCGACGGCCGATCGGTCCTCCGTGAGGTAACGGCTCTCGCCCACAGCGACGCCGAGATCTCCGTCGACGGCGAGCGCGCGGTACTCCGCCTTCCAGCTGTCCGGCGCGTCGCGATCCGGGCCCAGCCAGCTGCCCACGATCGCCTCGCGTCCACGAACGGGCGGTTCATCCCACGGGTGGTAACGATACAAGGCGTCCTCGGTGAACAGGTCGCCCACGGTGGCAGCGTCGTTCGAGTGCCAGGCGTCGATGTACCGGTCGAGCCATGACTGGAAGGCGGCGTGATCCATCGGGCTCCTCCACGTGGGATCGCGTGCGGCTAACCAGCATAGCGGCCTTAGTCGGTTACTGCGGTGGGGGCGGGAGCGCCCCGGCGGCGTCGGATCGGGAACCGCGACATACTGGGATCACCGGACGACGGCCCGCAGGAGGAGCGATGACCACGACCGCCGATACCCTTCGACGCGCCGCCGAGCTGGCGACGGCCTACCTGGACGGGCTGGGCGAGCGCCCGGTCGGGCAGCCGGTCGACGTGGAGGCCGTTCGGGCAACCGTGGCTCGGCCGCTGGGGGACGACCCGGTCGAGCCTGCGACCGTAATCGGAGAGCTGGCCGCGGCGGTGGACGGCGGCCTGGTGGGCTCAGCCGGCCCGCGCTTCTTCGGCTTCGTGGTCGGTGGATCGGAGCCGGCGCCACTCGCCGCGGATTGGTTGACGTCAGCCTGGGACCAGAACGCGGGGCTCTATGTGCTCTCTCCGGCGGCGGCCGTGGTCGAAGAGGTGGCGGCCGGGTGGCTGGTGGACCTCCTGGGCCTCCCGAGCGGAACGAGTGTCGGCTTCACCACCGGAGCCACGATGGCCAACTTCACCGCGCTCGCCGCGGGTCGTCATGCGCTGCTCGCCAGACACGGCTGGGATGTCGAGCGGGACGGCCTGTTCGGTGCTCCGGAACTGCCCGTGGTCGTTGGCGAGGAAGCCCACGTGACGGTCCACGTGTCGCTCCAGATGCTCGGGCTCGGACGCGACCGGGTGGTCCGCGTCCCGGCCGACGGGCAGGGCCGGATGCGCGCCGACGCGCTCCGCGAGGCCCTCGCCTCGCTCGGACGACCGGCGATCGTCTGCGCGCAGGCAGGCAACGTGAACACGGGTGCGTTCGACCCGTTGCCGGAGATCGTGGACGCCGTCCGTGCGCACGACGGATGGCTCCACGTCGACGGCGCGTTCGGCCTGTGGGCCGCGGCGTCACCCGCGCTCCGTGACCGGATCGCCGGCCTCGAGGGCGCGGACTCGTGGACCACCGATGCCCACAAGTGGCTCAACGTGCCCTATGACTCGGGGCTCGTGTTCGTCGCCGACGCGAGTGCTCATCACGCCTCGATGACGCTGGGCGCCGCGTACTACGTGGAGACCGAGGGCGCCGAGCGCGATCCCTACAACTGGGTCCCGGAGTCGTCCCGCCGGGCGCGAGGGTTCGCGATCTACGCGGCCCTCCGAGCGCTCGGCCGGCGTGGCCTCGCCGAGCTCATCGAACGCTGCTCGAGTCATGCGCGGCGGTTCGCGGACGGTCTGCGCGACCAGCCCGGCTTCGTCGTCCTCAACGACGTCGTGCTCAACCAGGTCCTGGTCCGGCTCGAGACACCGGGCGAGGACCCGGTCGCCTCCGACGAACGGACGCGAGCGCTGGTGGCGGCCATCCAGCGCGACGGCACGCTCTGGTTGGGGGGCACCACCTGGCACGGACGCGGCGCGATGCGCATCTCCGTCTCGAACTGGAGCACGACCGAGGACGATGTCGACCGCGCGATCGACGTGATCGTGCGCTGCGCTCGCGCGCTGCCGGAACCGGCCGCGACCGCCGCCGGCTAGGCGGTCGGATCGGCCTCGACGGGCTCGCTCTTCGCCAGGCGACCGCCCAGCAGGAGGCCGATCACGGCGGCCACGATCAGGATCCCGAGACCGACGAACGACCTCGGATCGGTCACGCCGAATTGCTCCAGGGCAAGGGCAAGGCCCAGTCCGCCGAGCGCGCCCGCGACGAGGCCCAGGATCGTGCCGCCGGCGCCCGACATCCGGGTCCCCGCCAGCACGAGCAGCAGGCCGATGATCGCGGCCGCGATGCCACCACCCCCGAGCGCGGTCAGGACGGGGTTCACGTCGTCGAGGATGATCTCGATCTGGCCCGAGCAGCTGTCCGACGATCCAGCAATCACGAACCGCCGGCCCAGGGCCGCATAGGCGGAGACCGCGACCCCGCTGACCGAGCCCTGGGTATCGCCCTCGCCACTCCCCGAGGCCACGGGGAGTGCCAGCCCCAGCGCGTAGGCAGAGACACTGGCCGCCTTCTGCTCGCTCGGAGCCGTCCCGCTGCCTCCGGCGACGTCGCTCGACAGCAGGTGCCAGGTCGCGGCACCGGTCAGGTCGATCGTTCCGGTCGAGGTCGCGCTGCCCTGGACCTGGCAGCCGCCGGTCACGGTGGCGCCAACCGGCGGTGGCACCACGAGCATGGCCGCCAGGACCGCGCCGGCAACCGCCGCCCGGCGCACGAAGGACCCGTTCATCGCTCCCTCCCTCACGCCCGCGGATCACGCCGGTCTCGCGCGCGCACTGTAGCGTGTCGCGGAGCCCGATCGGGATGGCCTGACCCGTTCCGAGTTGTGCTGTAATGGGCGCCTTCGATCGTCCGGAATCGTCGGCCGGGCGCTGGCGGCCGGGCGCGGCGTCGGGCGCGGCGTCGGGCGCGCCGGCATCGCCAAGGTGAGGTGGTTCGATGGGCATCAGCACGGCGACCGGACGGATGACGAGCGAGGAGATCGTCGCGCTCTCCCGTGCCCACACGTTCTTCTCGTGGTCGGTGCAGGGAGCCGTCGATCCGATCGCGGTGGACCGGGCGGAAGGCGTCTACCTCTACACGCCCGAAGGTGACCGGATCCTCGACTTCAACAGCCAGCTCATGTCGATCAATATCGGGCATGGCGATCGGCGGGTGATCGATGCCATCACCGAGCAGGCGACCAGGCTCCAGTACGTGCAGCCCGCGTTCGCCACGGAGATCCGCGCGCGCCTGGGCCAGAAGCTTGCCCAGGTCCTGCCGGGCGACCTGGACAAGGTGTTCTTCACGCTCGGTGGTGCGGAGGCGATCGAGAACGCGATCAAGCTCGCCAGGCACTACACGGGCCGCTACAAGGTGCTCGCCCGGTATCGGTCGTATCACGGCGCCACGATGGGTGCGATGTCCCTCACCGGTGACCCGCGGCGTTGGCCGAACGAGCCCGGTCTCGTGGGTGTCGTGCGCTACCCGGACACCCACCGCTGGGGCGAGAAGGAGCCCCGGCCGGTCGCGGAATCGCTGCAGGGCCTCGAGGACGTGATCCGTTACGAAGGTCCGCAGACGATCGCCGCCGTGTTCCTCGAGACGATCGTGGGCACGAACGGGATCCTCATCCCGCCCGACGGCTACATCCAGGGCGTCCGCGAGATCTGTGACCGTTACGACATCCTGATGGTTGCGGACGAGGTCATGGCCGGCTTCGGTCGGACAGGCCGGTGGTTCGCCATCGATCACTGGGACACCGTTCCCGACCTGATGACGATGGCCAAGGGTCTCACCAGCTCCTACCTGCCGCTGGGCGCGGTGGCGATGAACCACAAGGTCGCCGACAAGTTCGAGTCGATGTTCTACTCGGGCGGGCTGACCTACAGCAGCCACCCGGTGAGCCTGGCGGCGGCGCTGGCGACGATCGGCGTGTACGAGGAGGACGACCTGATCGGCAACGCAGCTCGGATGGGGGAGGTGATGCGCGGCCACCACGAGCGACTCGCGGCCAAGCACCCGAGCGTGGGCGCGACCCGGAGTCTGGGGCTGTTCGGGATCCTCGACCTCGTGCGGAGCCGGGACCCGTGGACGCCGCTGACGCCGTTCAACGGCACGGCCGACGAGATGAAGGCCATCGGCAGGTTCTTCCGTCAGAACGGCCTGTACACGATGGTCATCAACAACTCCATCCACACCAACCCGCCGCTATGCATCAACGAGGAGCAGCTCGCGGATGGGTTCGAGATCATCGACCGGGCGCTCGATCTTGCCGACCAGGCGGTCACGAACTAGCGCCCGATGACGACCGCGACCGCCGCCCGCGGACCGGTGGCGCAAGCCGGCTCGCAGGCCGTGGCCGGTCGCCGTCGACGGGGGATCGCGAAGGCGATCGCGATCGCGATCGGCGTGATCGTGGTCTGGGAGGGCCTCAAGTTTGTCGGCGGCACGCCATGGCGCGCGCCGGGAGCGCTGCCCGGCAGCCCGATCATCTGGCGGCCACCCTTCTACTGGCCGTTCGCGAACGACGTCGCGCTGCCGCACGTGTGGAACATCGCGCTCACGTTCGGACAGCCATTCCAGCGCGGCGCGGATGAGTCGGTCGCGCAGTACCTGCTGACGTCGGCGCTCTACACCTGGCGGGAAGCCGCGATCGGCTTCGTCGTGGGTGCCCTGCTCGGCCTCCTGCTGGCAACCGTGTTCGTCCACTCCCGGCTCCTGGAGCGGGCCCTCGTACCGTATGTCATCGCGAGCCAGACGGTGCCGATCCTGGCGCTCGCGCCGATGATCGTGATCGCATTCGGACCCGGGATCCTGTCGGTGGCGACCGTGGCCACGTATCTCACGTTCTTCCCGGTCACGATCGCCATGATCCGCGGCCTCCGATCGTTCGACCCGCGGGCGATGGAGCTGATGCGGTCGTATGCCGCATCCCGCATGGAGATCTACCGCAAGCTCCGGTTCCCGGCCTCGTTGCCGTACCTGTTCACGGCGCTCAAGATCTCCGCCACCGCGAGCGTCGTGGGGGCCCTGATCGGTGAGGACGCCGGCCAGGTCCAGGCGGGCCTGGGCCGCGTGATCACGACCTTCAACCAGTACTACACGAGCAGTCCGGAACGGCTGTGGTGCGCGATCATCGCGGCCGCCCTGCTGGGAGTCGCATTCTTCCTCGTCGTTCGCGGCGTGGAGCTGTACACGCTGCGTGGTCGGCCCGGAGCAGCAGAGGGATGAGCACGATGATCGACAGCCAGCCGGTCGTCCGGCTCCAGGGCGTGGACAAGACCTTCCAGCGAGGTAACCAGCCGGAGACGGTTGCGCTGGAGGACATCTCGCTCGAGATCCGGCGCGGCGAGTTCGTGTCGTTGATCGGGCCATCGGGTTGTGGAAAGTCGACCCTGCTCCGGATCATCGGCGATCTCGTGCCTCCGACCAGGGGCGACGTCATCGTCAACGGCAAGCCCGCTGCCCGGGCCCGCCAGGACCGGGACTACGGGATGGTGTTCCAGGCCCCGGTGCTGTTCGACTGGCGGACCGTCGAAGACAACGTCAAGCTGCCGCTCGAGGTCCAGGGGGTCGATCGAGTGCGACGAACCGGTCGGGCACGCGAGATGCTCGAGCTCGTCGAGCTCCAGGAGTTCCTCCGCCACTACCCGTACCAGCTGTCGGGCGGGATGCAGCAGCGGGTGGCCATCGCCCGCGCGCTCGCCGGAGAGCCCGCGATCCTGCTCATGGACGAGCCCTTCGGGGCCCTCGACGAGATGACCCGGGAGCGGATGAACTCCGAGGTGCTTCGGATCTGGGAGCAGACCGGGACGACGATCGTGTTCGTCACCCACTCGATCCCGGAGGCCGTGTTCCTGTCGTCCCGGGTCGTGGTGATGAGTGCCCGGCCGGGCAGGATCCGGAAGGTGATCGACGTCGACCTGGCCAGGCCGAGGAATGAGGATACCCGCGAGACGCGCCGCTACTTCGAGCTCGTCACCGAGGTCCGCGAGGCCCTTCGCGCCCGGCGCGGCGATCCGACCGGCCAGGCGATCGAGGACGAGCTGGCGATCTCCGCCGAACGGACGTTGGCCGAGGGATCGATCGGGTGACCCGATGACGGCTCCGGCGACACCCGCCGTCCGCCCGCGTGGCCCCGCCGGGCCGGGTCGAACCCAGGCCCGGATTCGGCAGGCCGTGTTCTACCTCCCGGCCGTGATCGTGTTTGTTGGCGGCATCGTGCTCTGGGAGGTCGTCGTCACCGCTCTCGGCCTCCGCCAATTCGTCCTGCCCCGCCCGTCGGCGATCGTGACGGCGCTGATCGACAACTGGAGCGGTGGCCGCTTTCCGGGCCTCGGCGTGTCGGCGCTCAACACGCTCATCGAGTCGCTGGGCGGCCTGCTGATCGGGACGATCGTGGGGGTGGCGGTCGCCTTTGCGACGGCCCGATTCGCGACGGCACGCGGGGTGCTGCTGCCGATCGCCGTGGCCGCGAACGCGGTGCCGATCGTCGCATTCGCGCCCCTGTTCAACAACTGGTTCGGGCTCCTCAACCCGGTCTCGAAGATGGCGATGGCCGCCGTCCTCGTGTTCTTCCCGATCACGGCCAACGTCACCCGCGGTCTGGTCCAGGTCGAGCCAGCCTCGGTGGAGCTGATGCGCTCCTACGCCGCGTCCGAGTGGACGATCCTGCGAAAGGTCCGGATCCCGAATGCGCTGCCGTACTTCTTCACGGCACTCAAGGTCGCCACGACACTGGCCCTCATCGGGGCCATCATCGCCGAGTACTTCGGCGGGCAGAACCGGGTTCTCGGTCGGGTCATCGTCGAGAGCGCGAGCGCCCTCCGGTTCGACGTCACCTGGGCTGCGATCCTGCTGGCCGCGATCACCGGCATCGTGTTCTATCTCGTGATCGTCGTCCTCGAGCGGCTGTTCATCCCGTGGCACAGCTCGCTCCGGACGGATTGAGGGACGGTCTGGACGGCTGCGAGACCGACGAGCCGCGACGCGGTATCGTTCGCCGAACCGGGCGCTGATCGCGCCCCGTCGGAGGAGGCCCTCGATCGCCACGGCGGTCGGGCAGGAGAGGAGATATGAGGGTCAGACCTGTTCTCGCGCTGGCCGCGTCCGCGGCGATCGCGTTCGCTGCCTGTTCCACCCCCACCAGCAGCGTGAGCCCCACGCCGGCCGCCTCGACGCCGGCGGCCTCGCAGTCGGGCGAGCCGTCTGCCTCGGCTCCGGCTTCGTCGTCCGCGGAGGCCGCCTCGGTCCGGCTCCAGCTGCAGTGGGTGCCACAGGCGCAGTTCGCCGGCTACTTCGCCGCCGACGCGCAGGGCTATTACGCGGCAGAGAACCTGACGGTCGAGATGGTCCCCGGTGGGCCCACCGTGATCCCGCAGCAGGTTGGCTCCACGCCCGACGGCCCCGAGTTCACGATCTCGTGGGTGCCCAAGGTCCTCGAGGCCCGCGACAGCGGTGGCTCGGACCTGGTCGACATCGCCCAGGTGTTCCAACGCTCCGGCACGCTCTCGGTGTCCTGGAAGGACTCGGGCATCGACGACGTGTGCAAGGTCGAGGGCAAGAAGGTCGGCACCTGGGGCTTCGGCAACGAGTTCGAGGTCACGGCCGGACTGGCCAACAACTGCGGTCTCGCCGCCGGCGAGGGCTACGAGCAGGTCACCCAGGCATTCGACATGGTCGCATTCCTGAACAAGGAGATCGACCTCGCCGAGGCGATGATCTACAACGAGTACGCGCAGGTGCTCGAGGCCACCAACCCGGCCACGGGCGAGCTGTACACCGCCGACCAGCTGAACGTGTTCAGCTGGAACGACCTTCGCAGCTCGATGCTCCAGGACGCGATCTTCGCCCGCAAGGCGTGGCTCGATGAGGGCAACAACCGCGACGTGGCCGTCCGCTTCGTCCGGGCCTCCCTCCGCGGCTGGATCTACTGCCGGGACAACCCGGACGACTGCGTCCAGTACACGACCGACGCCGGCTCTCAGTTGGGCGCCGGTCACCAGCGCTGGATGATGAACGAGATCAACGCTCTCGTCTGGCCCTCACCCAATGGTGTGGGAACGGTCGATCCGATCGCGTGGAACCAGACCGTGAAGATCTCGAAGCAGGCGGGGATCATCAAGAACGACCCGGCCTTCGACTCCTACGTGACCGATATCGTCGAGGAAGCTCTCGCCGGCATCACCGACGACACGAAGGGCGAAGGCTTCACCAAGGGCACCGTCGAGGTAACGCCCGGCGGCGCCTGATCCGTCATCGCGAATCGACGAGGCCGGCCCCGGCGGGGCCGGCCTCGAGCTCGTATCGACGGATCCGTCAGGGCGCCCGGACGACGATCCTGCTGCCGACGTTGCGGAACGTGAGGTCAGCCTCCACGACCACTTCCTGGAGCTGTCCGGAGACGCGGCCGCGACCGGTCACCGTCGAGCTCCCGGCGACCGGGACACCATCGGCCCGGATCACCAGCTCGAGCCGGCTCCGGTCGATCTTCTCGGCGGTCAGGTTCGTGGCCGGAATCAGCAGCGGGTGGAAGAACCCGGTGGGGACCTGGATCCGGTATCGGTCCGCGGTCCCGCCGGCGCCCCGTTCGACGCCCAGGAACGTGACGTCCGACGCATCGAGGATCGCGGCGAACGGGCTCATCGATCGCTCTGCCACGAAGTTCGAGTACCTGGTCCAGCGCCCGTGGCTGCGCAGCCAGCCCCGACCGCCGACGAAGCGGTGCTCGATGTGCTGGGTCCCACGGCGGGGAAACGTGAAGTCGACCACGAGCGCATACGCCGGTCCGGCCACACTCAGACTGCCCTTCGTGGTCAGCCGATCGCCGGCCGCCCGGACGCGGCCGCGGAACGCCGCCTGATAGGTCAGCTTTCCGGAGGCGACCTCGTCCAGGAATGCCGCGATCGCGGCGGTCTCGGGCTTGGGTGACGGCGCGATCGTCGGGCTGGCAGTCCGGCTCGGAGTTGGCGACGCAGTGGGCGTCGAGACCGGTTTCGCAGTGGGTTGCGTGGCGAGGCTGCAGCCGGCTGCGACCAACGCGGCAGCGACGGTCGTGGCCACGAGGCATCGAGCGGAGCGAGCGGTGCGTGCGAGCACGGATGGATTGTCCGCGGGGGGCCGTCAGCGCGGTATGGGACCTTCGGGGGATGGATGGGTCCCGCGTCAGTCCGCGGAGCCGGTCCCGAACTGTCGATCGCCGGCGTCACCGAGCCCGGGCATGATGTAGCCGCGCTCGTTGAGCTCGCGATCGAGCGCCGCGCAGTAGATCTCGACGTCCGGGTGGGCGGTGGTCACCGCCTCCACACCTTCGGGCGCGGCGATCAGGTTGACGAGCTTGATCCGGACCGGATGGATCGCGCCCCAGCGCTTGAGGACCTCGATCGCGGCCGTCGCCGAGCCACCGGTGGCCAGCATCGGGTCGAGGATCAGGCACAGGTCCACGCTCGCGCTGTCAGGGAGCTTGTTGTAGTACTCGACCGGTCGCAGCGTCCGCTCATCACGGAACAGGCCCAGGTGCCAGACCTCCGCCGTCGGCATCAGCTCCAGCATCGCATCGACCATGCCCAGGCCCGCGCGCAGGATCGGCACCAACCCGATCCGGTCACCCAGCTCGTGCGCGTCCATCTCCTCCAGGGGCGTCCGGATACGGACCGGACGGACCCGGGCGTCGGCCAACGCCTCGTACCCCAGCAGCCACGACAGCTCGCGGACGACCTCGCGGAACTTCTTGGGCTCCGTGCCAACGTCCCGGAGCACGGCCAGCTTGTGGAGGACGGCCGGGTGCGCGGAGACATGGAGCGTCGGCGGATGCGACAAGGTGGGATCCCCGTGGGCTGGGTGGCCGCGGAATCGTAGCATCGCCCCGGTCGCGCCCGGGCCCCGAGGGGTATCCTCGGAACGTGGCCACGACGTCGGCACCAAGCCGGCCCCGTACGACCCGGACGGTCCCGAGCCCTCGGGCCGTCCGCCCCCGAATCGCCCCACCGATCCTCGTCCGGCAGCTCCGCAACGGAATCGAGGAGAGTGTCCACCGCGGCGACATCGTGGAAGTGGACGTCGCGGGTCGGAGCCTTCGCGCTTTGGGTGACCCGGACCGGGTGGTCACCCTCCGGTCTACGGTCAAGCCGTTCGGGCTGGTTGCCCTGATCGAGGCGGGGGGTGTGGACGCGTTCCATCTCGAGCCCGAGGAGATCGCGGTCATGGCCTCCTCGCACTCGGGCGAGGACCTCCACGTCCGGACGCTCCAGTCGTTGTTCCGGCGTGCCAATGTGAGCCAGACGCTCCTTGCCTGTGGCTCGGAGGGGATGCCGCTCGACGCGCTGACGGCTGCCCGCCTCGCGCGTGACGGCGAGAAGCCCGGTCCGATCCGTCACATGTGCTCAGGTCAGCATGCCTCCACGATCCTCCTATCCCGCCTGAGCGGCTGGGACCCGACCGACTACTGGCGGGAGGACCATCCGGCGCAGCTGGCCTATCGCTCTGCCGTTGCCCGCGCTTACGGCACCAGGCCCGAGCGGCTGCGAACGGCGATCGACGGCTGTGGCGTGCCCACCTATGCGTTCCCGCTTCACCACGTCGCCCGGGCCTACGCGATGCTTGCCGAACCGTCCGCGGTGCCCGGTTCGGATGCCCGATCCTCGCTGGCGCCGGCCCTGACCGTGATCCGGGACGCGATGCTCGCCCATCCGGAGATGGTCGGCGGCACGCGCGATCGGCTGGACACCTCGCTCATGAAGGCGCTCCCTGGCCGGCTCATCAGCAAAGCCGGGATGGAGGCACTGCGCGGCGTCGCGATCCTGCCCGGGCCGCGCATGTCCGCCATCGGCGCCGGATCCACCACGCACGGGCCGACCGGGCTGGCGCTCAAGATCGAGGACGGTGACGGCTACGAGCGCGGCACCTGGGCGGCGTCCGTGGAGGCGCTGCGACAGGCAGGCGTCGTGGATGGCGCAGCCCAACGCGCGCTGGCCCGCTATCACCGACCACCCACCCTGGACCCCCACGGCCGGACCGGCGCGGAAGCCGTCCCGTCCTTCGAGCTCGTGCCGGTCGGGGAGCTGATCGGCTGAGGATTGCCGGGCCGCGCCCGGCACCCGCCGTCATCGATGGCGATCGATCCGTATCGCACGCTCGGGCTCTCGTCCGGGGCAACCCTGGCCGAGGTAAAGGCGGCCTATCGACGGCTGGCCAAGGTCAATCACCCGGACACGGCCGGTGAGGCGGCGATGCCCAGGTTCCTCGCGATCCAGGCAGCCTACGAGGCGATCGTGAGCCGGCGACGGGACGCCGTCCGACGAACCCCCAGGACCGCCCCGACGCCCGCGTGGCAGGCCGAACCGGGCAGGGCACGAGCCACCCGGGATCCCTGGCGGACCCGGCGACGCCCCGAGCAGGCCGCCCACGAGGAGCCGGCAACGGAGCGCCCGGCGGGCGGTCGGCCGGGACGCCGCCGCGCAGGTCCCGCGGCGTCGGCAGCCGACGGCGCGTCCGGATCCCCACGCGGAGCGACCGGCGGTCGGGGTCGCGGCCGCGCCCCGGCCGGCCCGTCAGGGTCGGGTGGCCGGGGGCGACAGACCCGGAAGGCAACCCTCGGATCCACCTCGTACGACGACGTCGACCGTGAGCCGTTCGATCCGGAGTGGGCCGGAGGATCCTGGTACGGCACGGCGTCGGGCACGTACTGGACGCTGAACCCCAAGGAGTACGCGGATCCTCGCAAGCACGGTCCGGAATACCAGGCCCGCGCGCGCCGCCCGATCCCCGAGGACGATTCCGACGCCGACGGCGACGACGGGACCACGGCATCAGCCGAAGCCGCCTGGTCCGATGCCACCACCACGGACGCCGGCCGCGCCGCCTGGTCGGCGGCGGGAGCGACCCCGCGGCGAGCGGAGGCATGGGCTTCCCTTCCCAGTCGGTCGATCCTGAGCAGGCTCCTGGACCCACCGTGGCCGCCAACCGAGCGCGGCCTCCTCGCCCTTCTCGGCTGGCCGCCGATCGGAATCGGGGTCGCCATGGTTGTCGGCCAGCTGACCGGCTGTGGCCGCTTCGCAGCGACGTGCGGCGAGGCCGTGGCCGGAAACGCCACGGTGGCAATCCTCATCGGCCAGCTCGCGATCCTCGCTGTCCTGCTGGCGTTCCCGCGGCTCGCGGCGGTGGCGGTGGCGGGGACCCTCACCATCATCGTCACCGCGCTCCCGGCGACGGTGGTGCTGAGCGCCGCCGGAGCATCCCGCGAACCCGGCGTGGCGGGTCAGGTGCTGCTCGGGCTGATGGCGATTGCCTGGCTGGTCGGCGTCGGGCTCGGCTTCCGCCGTCGAGCGGCCCATCGCATCACCGTGACCCCTAGGATCCACCGATGAGCCGCCGCCACGATCCGCACGACCTGTCCGCGGCCGCGCAGGAATACCTGCTCGCGCTCCGCGTCATGGCCTCGGACGGCCGTCACGTGAGCGCCGCCCAGGTCGGGCGGCACCTCGGCGTGTCCACGCAGGCGGCCAGCGAGATGTTCCGGCGTCTGACAGCCGATCGCCTCGTTTCCCAGACCAGCGGACGGGACCTGGTGCTCACCGACGCCGGCCGGGCCGCCGCCGACGGGATCTTCCGCCGACACGCGCTCGTCGAATGGTTGCTGAGCTCGGTGGTCGGGCTCGGGTGGGCCGAGTCGGATCAGGAGGCCGGTCGGCTGCAGGGCGCAATCTCGCCGCGGGTGGAGGCACGGCTGGACGAGCTCCTGGGCCACCCGGAAACCTGTCCCCACGGCAACCCGATCGATGCCGCGACCGCCCGTCGGCGACCCAGCGGCACACCGCTCGCGGCGATGGAGGCAGGGACGCGGGCCACGATCTACCGGATCACGGAGGAGGCCGAGGAGGATGCCGGGCTGCTGTCGTACCTCGAGGCGCGCGGACTCCGGCCCGGGGCCCAGATCCGGGTGCTGGCGCGGTCCGAGTCGCTCGATTCGCTGACCCTGGACGGACCGCTGGGCAGGGCGACGCTCGGTCTCCGACCGGCAGCCCTCGTCCACGTCCTGCCCGGGGAGGCGGACCCCGCCCTGTTCCACCGGGTGCCGCTCGGCGCCGGGGCCGATGCCCCGCCGGCAGCCGCGGACGGTTCATGACGTCCGACCGACCGCTCCGCGTCCGGATCGCACCCAGTCCGACCGGCCCACTCCACATCGGCACCGCCAGGACCGCGCTGTTCAACTACCTCTGGGCACGACGCTACGGCGGCACGTTCGTGCTCCGGCTCGAGGACACCGACGTCGTCCGCAGCACGCTCGAATTCGAGAAGGACATCCTCGACGGCCTTCACTGGCTGGGCCTGACCTGGGATGAGGGACCGGACGTCGCCGACGGTCCGGACCGGGGCCCGTTCGGACCCTATCGCCAGATGCAGCGGCTGCCGTCGTACGAGGCCGCCGCCCAGTCGCTCCTCGCCCGCGATCTCGCCTATCCCTGCTACTGCACGCCCGAGGACCTGGACGCGGATCGGAAGGCCCAGGAGGCCGCCCATGAGCCTCCGCGCTACGTCGGTCGTTGTGCGCACCTGACGACAGAGGAACGAAGCGCCCGCGAGGCCGAGGGCCGCCGCGGCGCACTCCGGTTCCGCGTCCCGCCCGGCCCGGTCGCCTGGGACGACCTCGTCCGTGCACGGGTCGAGATCGATTCCGCGAACCTCGGCGGCGACTTCGTCATCGTCCGGGCGGACGGCACGCCGCTCTACAACTTCACGGTCGTCGTGGACGATGCGACGATGGAGATCACCGACGTCGTCCGCGGTGAGGACCACGTCTCGAACACGCCCAAGCAGATCCTTCTGTTCCGGGCACTCGATCACCCCGAGCCGCGGTTCGCCCACCTGCCGCTGATCCTCAACCCCGACCGCACGAAGATGAGCAAGCGGAAGAGCCAGACCGCACTGGCGGACTACATCGACCAGGGCTTCCTCCGCGAAGCGCTCGTCAACTACCTTGCGCTCCTCGGCTGGTCGACCGGGACCGAAGAGGAGATCCTGTCGCTGTCCGAGCTCGAGCAGCGTTTTGACATCGAGCACGTCCAGCGCGGTGGCGCCGTGTTCGACCGCGAGCGGCTGGAATGGCTCAACGGCCGGTGGATCCGCCGCCTGGCTCCGGACGACCTGGTCGATCGGCTACGGCCGTTCCTCGAGCGCGAGCGCGCGGCCGGGCGCATCGACCAGATCCCGGGCGACGACGAGCTCCGCGCGCTGCTGCCGATCGTCCAGGAGCGGCTCCCGACCCTGGGCGCGATCGGGGATCTGGCCGGCTTCCTGTGGGTCGCGGAGGTGCCGCTCGATCCGGCGCTCATCGTGCCCAAGCGCTGGGAC
>DATBLH010000028.1:0-4938 GCA_036555445.1 Candidatus Limnocylindrales bacterium | reverse complement strand
ACGATGGCGCTGGTCCCGGTCGACCCGGCCGCGAGCAGGTTCACCACCAGGTCGGCCTCGGTCGCCTCACCGTGCTCCAGGTCAACGACCAGCCAGTCGAAGCCCGCGCGCCCGAGCAGCTGCGTTGCGAGCGGTGATCCGGTCATCGCGAAGGCGCCGTAGGTGACCTCCCCGGCGAGGACGCGGTCACGAAGGGGAGATCGATCCATGCCACAGATGATGCCAGTTGCAACCCCTACGAATGGCGGCACGACGGATGACGTAGGTGGTCTTGGGACGAACGACAGGGTTGCAGCACCATGTTCGCCAGTCGACCTCGTCGCGCGTTCATCCCAGGATCACTGCCAGGCGAACCACTCAGTAGCCCTCCCCACGAGGACAGGCCCGACCGATGGATCCCGTGACCACCCTCCTCCTCGCGATCGCGATCCTCGCGACGGCCGACGTCGCCGCCATGCAGCTCCGCGATCCCCGTCGATCCGTCCGCCGGCGACCGGCCGGCCGCTAGGCCCCAGCCCGGGCCCCGGAACTGAACATCGACCCGAGGGGCGGTTTGCCTCCTCCTCCCGCCGATCGGACCCAAGCGGCGCCGGCCCTCCCCGGCGCCGCTTTCGCATCCCGTTCGACGCCCACGCCGGGATCAGTCCGGGAACGCCTCCGGACCACGCTCGCTGAGCTCTCGGGCCTCGAGCGTGGCGGCCTCGCCCTCCTCGGGCGGCAGCCAGCTGAACGGGTAGCGATCGTCGATCAGGTCGTCGGCCTGGCGCGTGAGGCGAAGTGGCCGGAACGTGTCGACCATGACCGCCAGCTCCTCGGTCGCCTCCTTGCCGATCGATGCCTCCACCGTCCCCGGATGCGGGCCGTGCGGGATCCCCGCCGGATGGAGCGTGAACGACGCAATGTCGACCCCGCGCCGGCTCATGAAATTGCCGGCGACGTAGTAGATGACCTCGTCCGAGTTGATGTTCGAATGGTTGTACGGGGCGGGGATCGCGAGTGGGTGATAGTCGAACTTGCGGGGCACGAATGAGCACACGACGAAGTTGCGCGCCTGGAACGTCTGGTGGACCGGCGGTGGCTGGTGGACGCGGCCGGTGATCGGCTCGTAGTCGTGGATCGAGAACGCGAACGGCCACAGATAACCGTCCCAGCCGACCACCCCGAACGGGTGATGCCGGTAGTGATAGGCGGTGTGGCGGTCCCGCGCCCGGACCACGATCGTGTAGTCGCCCTCGTCGCTGCGCGGTGGCTGGAAATCCGGGACGCGGATGTCGCGCTGTGAGTACGGGCTGTGCTCGAGCAGCTGGCCGTACTCGTTCCGATAGCGGCGTGGCGGTTCCAGCTCCGAGGGGCAGGTGAGCCACAGGATGCGCTGGCCCGATCCCGGTGTTGGGTCGAGTCGCCACGTGGTCCCGATGGGCAGGACGAGGTAGTCGCCCGAACCATAGGCGAGGTCCCCGAACACCGTCCGCAGGACACCCTCGCCCTCATGGACGAAGAGCATCTCGTCCGCCTCGCCGTTGCGATAGAAGGTGCCCTCCGGCTGGGCCTCCGCCGGCAGGCACACGCCCATGACCACGTCGCCGTTGAAATAGAGCGGGATCCGACCACTGATCACGTCACCGGCCGGCTTCAGCTCGCGGGTCTTGACCAGGCTGTGGTGGTGCGAGCCGTCGTCGGCCTCTTCGACCTGGACCGGGCCGAGCGGTTCGATGCGCTGGACCCGCGTTGGTGGGGTCAGGTGATAGAGGAGCGAGCTGCGGCCGGTGAAGCCCTCCACCCCGAACAGCTCCTCCGCGTACAGAGATCCGTCCGGCGCGCGGTGCTGGGTGTGGCGCTTGTGCGGAACGTCGCCGAGAGAGACATAGAACATCGATCCAGTCTAGGCCGCGGCGGGTACAGTCGCCGCGATGCGGGAGGTCGATGGGTGAACGGCCGAGGCCTCGACGGCCGTGCGATCGTCCAGCGCGGCGCGCTCGAGGGCGAGGACCTCCTCCTCGGCGCCTGGAACCTGGTCGCGATCCCGGCCGGCACCCTGCTCGCCGCCTCGTGGCAGAGCCGCGAGCCCGCGCCGCTGCTCGGTCTGCTGGAGGTCCTCGCCGTTCTCCTCGCCGTCGCCGCCCTGGCCACTCGGGCGGTTGGGACGAGCGAGCCCTGGACCGAGGGTCGGACCTGGATCCTGTGCGGGCCGCTCGTGGGTGCCCTGGCGCTCGTGGGCGAGTCCGGTGCGGAACACCTTGGCATCCCGGGCACCGAGATCGTCCTCGCGCTGGCCCTTCTCATTGGCCTCGGAGCCGTCGTCCTCGCCCATCGACTGCCGGTGATCGATGCCGGCTGGCGTCGGCTCCTCGTCCTGCCCCTGATCCTGGTCGCGACCGGCCATTTCCAGGACATCGTGGCGCCGCTGTTCGAGGGACTCGATCCCGCGGCGCTGCTCGAGGGCGGTGGACTCGGGCTGCCGGCCGGTCCCGAGGCGGCGAGCTTCGGTGCGTTCGTGCTGGTCCTGGTCCTGGGCGGCGCCGCCGCCTTCTTCGCGATGCTCGTCGTGGCGCCGCGCGAGCTGGCGGACCCGGAGCCGCGGCCGATCGTCTGGGTCGCCCGGTTCGCCCTGTTCGTCGCCAGCTCCATCGCCGGGATCGCGATCTGGGCGGTGCCGTGAGTGACGGCCGCAAGGGTGGATGCCGATGAATGATCCGCCGACGGCCCGACCGCGAATCATCGAGCGACACCACGACCAGGGAGAGGGACGCGAGATGACCAGCCCAGCCAGTGCCAGCCTGTCCGGCGACCAGGCGCAGCGCCCCGCGTTCCGGTGGCTCCTGGGCGTCCAGGTCCTGGCGACCACGGTGTTCGGCGTGGTTCCACTGCTTGCACCCGGCCTGTTCGCGACCGTGACCGGCTACTCCGGCGACGATCAGCTCGTCTACCGCTTCGCCGGCGCCGGCGCCACAGGCTATTTCGTGGCAGCGGTTCTTGCCCTCGCCTGGCGATCGTCGTGGCACGAGTTGCGCCTCGCGCTCGTGGCGACCTTCTCGTTCACGGCGGTGGCCGCGGTCGGTTGTGCGTGGTCGCTCCTCGAGGGCGACCGCCACTGGGTCGTGTTCGTCGTCCTCCTCGCGGCGATCGCCTTCGCCCTGCTCGCGGGGTACTGGCTGCGTGCCGATAGCGGACCGGATACCGGACCCGGGCAGCCGATCTCCGGTGTCTGGCTGGCGGTGATCGCCATCGCCACGATTGCAGCCGCGGTGTTCGGTCTGGTCGGACTCCTTCCGGCGAGCGCCACCGGACCGCTGGCCGGTCTCCAGGGAACCGACGGCTGGATCTACCGCATGTCCGGTGCAGCATGCTTCGGGTACGCACCGGCCGGCCTGCTCGCACTGATGCTTCGCGACTATCGGCGGATGCGGGTCCAGAACCTGGCCGGGATGACGTTCAATGCAACGGCCGCGGCGGCGGCCTGGCTCGCCGCGTTCACCGGTGGCGGCGGGCTGATCGCCCCGGTCGTCGCGGTTGCCGCGAGCGTGTTCGCGATCCTGCTCGCCCTGCTCGACCGTCGCTACGCGCGCTGATCGGAACCCGACCGGGGGAGCCTAGCGCCCGACGACGCGGCTCCTCCGCTCGAGCAGGACCACGTCTCGCCAGCGACCGCTGCCATCGCGGCCGAGCGCCTCCCGGACGCCGACCCGCCTGAACCCGCAGCCCTCGTGGAGCGCGAGAGAGGCCGCGTTCTCGGCGAGCACGCCTGCCTGGAGGGTCCAGATGTCGGCCGCCTCGGACGCGGCGATCGCGGCCTCGAGAAGCCCACGACCGATGCCCTGGCCACGGGCATCGGCGGCGACGTAGACGCTCTCCCACGCGACACCGTCGTAGACGCATCGGTCGGAGACCGGTGCGAGCGCGATCCAGCCGACGACCCGATCGTCCCGGTCGCGCGCGACGAGGCGGCCCGTGGCGAGGTGGCTCCGATCCCACGTCGCGTGATCGGGAGGCTCGGTGTCGAGCGTCGCATCGCCCGTGGACATCCCGGCCTCGTAGATCTCGCGCACCGCCGGCCAGTCGTCGCTGGTCATGGGCTCGATCCGCAGGTCGGTGGCGATCGCCATGGCGCCGAGCCTACCCGCTTCGCCCGCGCGCGTCGACGGGCCATCGCTCCCAGCCGCCATCGGGCTGCACGACCGCGAATGAGTCGACCAGGTCGATCACGGGACACACGTGGTTGGGCACGACGGCGATCCGCTCGCCGACGACCGGTCGGGCTCCCCCGCGCGGGAACCGGACGACGGCGTGGTAGTCGTACAGCCGCTCGACGAGCGCATCCGGGTAGCGCGGGAGGTAGCCGAAGCCCTCCAGCTCCTCGGCGCGGTCCTTGGTCAGCGCCTTGGCCCCCGCGTCCAGCACGATGGAATCGTCCGAGACCGATACCACCGTCGAGGCAACGACCGTCGCCATGCCGTCCGCTCCGATCGATCCGATCTGCCACTGCTGCCGGTCGCCCAGCGCGTACGTCCCGGCCCGGATCTCGTCCACTCGACCGGCGGCCGCACCCGTCATCGTGGGCGTGGAGCCGGCGCTGATCGCCTCCAGCTCGAAGCCGTCGGACTCCAGGGCCGCAGCGGCCGCCTCGAGCGAGGTAACCTCGTCCGCCGCCGCCGACGCCCGGGCCCCCGGCCGATAGCTGTGGCCGCCATGGGTGAACACGCCGTCCACGATGAGCCCTCGCTCTCGGGCATGCCGCGCCACGCGCAGCGCCGCGTCCGGCGTGCGCAGGCCCGTCCGCCTTCCGCCCGAGTCGATCTCGACCCGGACCCTGAGCCCGTGTCCCGCCGCCGACGCCAGCTGCTCGGCACCGGCGGCGGAGTCGATCCCCACCACGAGGCCCGGCAGCCGCTCGTGGAGTGCTCGCAAGCGTGAGGCCTTGGGGCCCACCGCCCATACCGG
>DATBLH010000022.1:0-84843 GCA_036555445.1 Candidatus Limnocylindrales bacterium | reverse complement strand
ACGCGGGTGGCGGCGATCGTCTCGGCAGAGGCCGACCGCCTGCTCCCTGCCGACGCTGCGCCGGCCGGGCGCTTGGTGATCCCGGAGGCCGATGCGCTGCCCGCTCCCGTGGCCTCGCTGATCGGGTCTGCCGCTGCGCTGCAACTGCTCACCGAGCGGATCGCTCGCGCCCGCGGTACCAACCCGGATCCGATCCGGCGCGACGATCCCCGCTACCGAGCCGCCGCCGAGGCTGCGTCCGGGGACGGCTGACCGTCCCGCAACCTACCCGGCCCGGACCAGCTCCTCTCCGAGCAGGTCGATCATCTCGAGGTCCCAGGGCAGGAAGTCCTGGAGCATGAGCCGCTCGACACCAGCCTGGGCAAAGCGCTCGACCGTGGCACGTGCCTCGTCCGGGGTGCCCATGATCCATCGTTCGCTGCGCTCGCCGAACCAGGCGTCGGCTTCCGAGTCGTTGCCGAAGGCCTCGAGGATGGCTCGTTGGCGCGTCCCGACCTCGTCCGCGTTCCGGCCGACGAGGGTTCCGATCATCGCCGAGCGGGTCAGCGTGGTGGGATCACGATCGATCGCCTGGCAGGCGCGGTCCAGCTCCGCGTACTTCGCGGCCACGGCTGCCGGCGCCGATGACGTCAGGTTGAACTCGTCCGCCCACCGGGCGGCCAGCCGCATCGAGCGCGGGGTGCCGCTGCCACCCACGATGATCCTCGGCCGCGGATCCGGCCGGGCTCGGAAGTGTGCGTCGTCCACCCGGTAGTGGCGGCCGGCGAACGACCAGCCGTCTGCGCCCTCCCACAGGCCGTGGAGGATCTCCAGGGTCTCCTCGAGCATCTCCGCCCGCTCCTCGATCGGCGGGAACGGGAACCCGTGTCGACGATGCTCCTCCTCGTGCCAGCCGGCTCCAACGCCGACCTCGAGCCGGCCGCCCGACATCTCGGCCACCGTGGCGCCGAGCTTCGCGATGTTGCCGGGCTGCCGATACGTGACCGGCGTGACGAGGATCCCGAGGCCGATCGACGTGGTCTCCCTGGCCAGGCCGGCGAGGACGGCCCAGGCATCGGTGGTCGGATTGTCGGTGGAACCCGGGAAGCTCTCGTAGTGATCCGATCGGAAGAAGGCCTCGAAGCCGGCGGCCTCCGCACGTCGGGCGATGGCGAGCTGGTCTGCATACGTCGCGCCCTGCTGGGCCTCGATCATGAGCACGAAGCGCATCGATCCCTCCGATGGCATTGATGATCAGTGTTGACAGGACTATCAGCGTCGCTATGATAATTCACGTGACCCGAAGTACCAAGCAGACCGACGCGCCGACCGCTGAGCGGATCGCCCAGATCTTCGCCGAATTCATGGGCGCGATTCGGGAGTTCCGGTGCGCGGCCGGCGTCCAGCTCGTCCGCGCCGGGGTCAGCATGACCCACCTGCACCTCATGTGGATCCTCGAGCAGCACGGCGACCTCGCGATGGGCCGGCTGGCCGAGATCCTCGACGTGTCGGTGTCCAGCGCGACGGGGATCGTGGATCGGATGGAAGAGCGCGGCCTGGTCGATCGGGTCCGGGTCCCGGACGATCGCCGCGTCGTCCTGGTCCGGATCAGCGATCGAGGTCGCGAGGTCCTGCGACAGACGGACGTGCTCAAGGAAGACCTGATGGCCGAGATCGTCCGGCGGCTGGACGGGCCGCGGCAGGAGCGCCTCGCCGGTGCCATGGGCGACGTGCGCGACATGGCGTTGGCCATCCTCGCCGAGGGCGGGCTCACGCCCGGCCAGCGGCACGACCATCACCAGCTGCCGCGACCGGAGTCCGACGCGGCCCGGGTCGTCATCGCCCGCACCCACTGACGCGGGCGTCTCCCCGCATCTCCACAGGAAGGACAAACCGAATGGAAAGCATGCCCGCCGACGTCGGGGCCGCCCCGAGCGTCGCGGAAGACCCGGCGCTCGGTCTCGACCGCCGGACGAAGTTCGAGATCCTGGGCGCGGTGCTGCTCGGGATGTTCCTCGCGGCACTCGACCAGACGATCGTCGGACCGGTGCTGCCGAAGATCGTGTCCGAGCTGAACGGGGTCGACTACTACACCTGGGTCGTCACGATCTACCTGCTCACGAGCACGGTCACCGTGCCGATCTACGGCAAGCTGTCCGACCTGTACGGCCGGAAGCCGGTGCTGCTCGGCGGGATCACGCTGTTCCTGGTCGGCTCGGCGCTCTCCGGGCTGAGCCAGGAGATGTGGCAGCTGGTGCTGTTCCGGGGCGTCCAGGGTCTGGGTGCCGGGTCGCTGTTCCCGATCGCGCTGGCCGTCATCGGCGACCTGTTCACGCCCCAGGAGCGCGGCAAGTACCAGGGGCTGTTCGGGCTCGTGTTCGGTGTCGCCTTCCTGCTCGGCCCTGGGCTCGGTGGCTTCCTGACCGACAACCTCGGCTGGCACTGGATCTTCTTCGTCAACATCCCGATCGGACTGATCGCGCTGCTCGTGATCGTTCGCCTGATGCCCAACGTGCGACACACCGAGCGGGCCGGCAAGATCGACTACGTCGGTGCCGTGACGCTCGTGCTCGGGTTGGTGCCGATCCTCATCGGCCTCACGATCGCGGAGACCGAGGGCATCGCCGACCCGGTCGTGTGGGTTTGGATCGCCGGAGGACTCGCGTTCATCGGGCTGTTCGTGCTCGTCGAGCGACGCGCCATCGAACCGGTCATCCCGCTCGGCCTGTTCCGCAACCGGACGTTCTCGGCCTCGATGGTCGCGATCTTCCTGGCCACGTTCGGGTTCGGCGCGCTGATCATCTTCCTGCCGTTCTACTTCCTCATCGTCGAGGGCGTGTCGGCCACCGAATCCGGCTATCGCTTCCTGCCGTTCATGTTCGGCCTGATCCTGAGCTCGATCGCGTCGGGCCAGATCGTGAGCCGAACCGGGCGCTACAAGCCGGTGATCATCGTCGGGCTCCTGGTCCTGATCGTCGGCCAGATCCTGATGACCCAGCTGCGGGTCGGGACGGATGACGCCATCCTGGCGCTGTGGATGGTCGTCGCCGGCCTCGGAGTCGGCCCGACGTTCGCGGTGTTCACGATCGTGGTCCAGAACGCGGTGCCGTTCAACCAGCTGGGGGCCGCCACGAGCGACCTCACGCTGTTCCGCCAGATCGGCACCACCGTCGGGATCGCGGCCGCGTACACGCTGTTCCGGAACAACTTCAGCTGGGGCCTGCTGCGTGAGCAGATGGTCGCGGCCGGGGCTCCCGCCCAGCTCGTCCCGGCCACCCCGCCAGCCGGCTTCGACATCGCCCAGCTGACCTCGGTCGGCGGCGGTGGGGCGGACTTCCTCAGCCAGATCCCGGGCCAGTTCCAGCCGATCTTCATCGACGGCTTCCACCGGGCGCTGACGATCGCGATCGCGAACAGCATCTGGCTGGGCGTTGCCGCCGCAGCGGTGGCCGTGGTGGCCTCGCTGTTCCTGCGCGAGATCCCGCTCCGCACGACGCTCGGCGCGGCGACCGCGCCGGCCGCCACCGGACGCCCGCACGGGACCGGCATCCCGGCGGCACCGGCCACCGACTGAGCCAGCCAGGCGACGACTCCGACGCGCAGCCGGAGTCGTCGCCTACCATCGACCGATGGACCCGCGACCCCTCGCCTACCCGCCTGGGCTGGTCGCGCCCGGCGTCTCGGGCGACGACTGGGAGCGGGTCCTCGACGTCTCCGAGCTGCCGGCGGGCGCGATGCGCCGCGTCACCCGTGGCGACCTGGATCTCCTGCTCGCGCATACGGCCGAGGGAATCGTCGCCGTGGACGATCGGTGCCCCCACATGTCCGCGCCGCTGTCGATCGGTGACCTGGACGGGTGCGTCGTCGCGTGTCCGCTCCACGAGGGTCGGTTCGACCTCTCGACCGGAGAGACGGTCCAGATGCCGACGACCGGCGGTCTCGATCCCGATGGTGGGTATCACCCCACCTGGTCGCCGGCCGGCCGGGAACCGAAGATCGACCCTCCGGGTCGCAAGGCGGAGGCGCGACGGCTGACCCGCGTCCGGCGGATCCGCTACTACCCGCTCCGGATCCGCGACGGTGCGATCGAGGTCGGGCTCCCGCCGATCGAACCGTAGCGACTCAGCTCTCGCGTTCTGCGGCGCGCCTCGGTCGCTTCGCCTTCGACGCTTCGATGCGGACGGTCCGGGGCGCCGTCCGGCGAGCCCTGCCCCGGCGTTTGCGCGCGTAGGCCTTGATGATCCGGCACGCCTCGGCCGGGTCGTCGGTCAACCGGAGGAGATCGACGTCCGTCGGGTCGATCGCGTTCGCCTTCACCAGCGTGCCCCGGATCCAGTCCAGGAGCGGCTCCCAGTAGGTCGTGCCCAGGAGCACGACCGGGAAGTCCTGGATCTTCCGGGTCTGGATGAGGGTCAGCGCTTCGAACAACTCATCCAGCGTCCCATAGCCGCCGGGGAAGATGACGAACCCGTCCGCGTACTTCACGAACATCGTCTTGCGGGTGAAGAAGTAGCGGAACTCGACGCCCAGGTCGACGTATGGGTTGAGGCCCTGCTCCATCGGCAGCTCGATGTTGCAGCCCACCGACAGCCCGCCGCCCTCCTGGCAGCCTCGGTTCGCGGCCTCCATGATCCCGGGGCCGCCACCGGTGATCACCGCGAACCCCTCCCGCGCAAGGAGACGGCCGAGCTCGCGGGCCTGCGCATAGTCCGGGTGCGTGGACTTGATCCGGGCGGACCCGAACACGGTCACCGCCGGTCCGACGGCCGCCAGGGCATCGAACCCCTCCACGAACTCGGACAGGATTCGGAGGGAGCGCCACGGATCGGAGTCGAGGAATGCGGGTGCGCGCGGACGGGCGAGGAGGAGCTCATCCTCCGTCCGGCGCTGCCGGCGCACGGCCGCATGGTCCCGATCGGCACGGACCGTCACTCGCCCACCCCGGCGCACGCCGGGTCGTGGTTCGCTCATGGGGCTAGGATGCCATCCGGGATGGGACGCACACAGCGCGGTCGGGTGATCCTGGGGCTCATGCTTCTGGCTCTGGGCATGGTCTGGATCGGCCAGGGATCCGGGTTCCTGCCTGGCCGGAGCTTCATGGTCGACGACCTCCGCTGGGCATTCGCCGGTGGCGTGGTGGCCGCAGCGGGCATCCTGATCCTTCTCCTGGCGCGCCGTCGCAGGCGGGAAGAGTGACCGCTGCTATGGGACGAGGGTGACGTCGCCCTGGGCGAGGAGCTTCCCGCCCAGCTCGTAGCGAACGCGATAGCGTCCGGGTCCTCCGCCGAGCGACGCCAGGTCCCGCACCTCGGTCAGGCTCCGCGTGTCGAGGCGGGCGAGGAAGACGTTCTCGCGAAGGCGCTCGGTCTCCGAGCCATCGGCGCCGACCGTGTCGACCACCAGCTGGACGGAGTCGGAGCCCGTCGGCTCGCTGAACACGACCACCCACAGCACGTCCGCGGACGCGGGGAGGCTGTCGGTCGGGTCGGCGACACCACCCTCCGCCGCGAGCTTCGAGCCGAACGTCACCGTGCCCGGCTCTCCCATCAGCAACGGTCCACCGTGCCCTGGCTCGTCGGTTGGGTGGTCGTGGGTGGCACCCTGGACGACGCCGACCGAGCCGAGGACGACCGACGCGACGAGCGCCGAGCCCACCCACGCCACGGCGCTCGCCGGGGCCAACCGGAGCCGCTCCCCCAGCGACCGGCGGCGCGAGCCGGCCGCGAGCAGGAGCGTCGCGACCAGGGCCAGCTCGAGCCCCGTCGCGATCGAGTCCGCGATGCCGACCGACTCCACCCTGCCCGCCTCGCCCTCGAGTGGCAGGCCGATCGTTCGCGAGACGACCCAGACCGCGAAGACGCCCAGGTTGCCCGCGACGCCCACCGCGGCGAGCCCTCCGGAAGGCCGAACGAGGTACCAGGCCGCCCATCCGACCTGGAACAGGGCGACGAGCGCGAACAGGACCGCCTCGACCTGGCTGATCGCGAGGTGCTCGTCGATCACCGCGAAGTGGATCGCGGCGGCCCCGACCGACCACGCCGCCGCGACGACGGGCGACCAGCGATCGATCCCAACCGACGGAGACGCGCCGTCAAGGATGCCGCGACGTTCGAGCCACGCGGACGCGAGCGACACCGCACCGATGCCGCAGATCAGGATCGCGGCGACCGCCAGCGGCAGATCATGGCTGGCGTCGCCGACGACGTGGGCTGGAAGGAGCGGGAGACCGGTCAGCGGAGCGCTCCCGCAGCGCTCGTGGCCGCCTCTGCCACCGCCTTCCACGACGCTTCGTCGCGGCCGATCGCCAGGGCGCTGCCGCACCGGACCAGCGGCAGCCGGAGCAGGCGCTGGTCGTCGAGCAGCCGCCGGACGAGTTCCTCGTCGCCCAGCGCCACGTAGCCCAGCCCCGCCTCTCGCCACGCCCGTCCCTCGGTGTCGGCGAGGGCCCGGGCCCCGAATCGATCCACGAACCGCCGTAACTCACCGGGCGCGATCGGACGCCTGCGGAGGTCGACGAGATGGATCGCGAGGCGTCGTTCGCGGAACCATCGCTCGGCCGCGCGGGTCGCCTGGGAATCGACGACACCGAACACCTGGACCGGGGTCCGTGTCGGGCTCGATCGCACGTGGCCATCGTGCCACGTCGGCGGCAACCGCTACCATGACCGGACAAGGAGGTTCCCAGGGTGACCGTCTGGTTCACGGTGCAACTCGAGGACCGACCCGGGTCGCTGGCGCGAGTGGCCGGTGCGCTGGGCGAGCGCGGGGTGAACATCACCGGCATCGTCGGCGTGGCCGAGGACACGGACGGCGCCCTGATGCTGACGACCAGCGATCCGACCGCGACGCGCGACGCCTTCGCCGATCTCGGCCTGGCGTTCGAGGAGCACGACCCGGCCGCGGGCCTGGAACCCCACCGGATGTCGGTCGCCGACGTCCGCAGCCGCAGTCGCTAGCCCCGGCGGTCCGGTCGCGGCGCGTCGCGGGTGTCTCGTCGATCCAATCGCCCAACGGCTGCGGTCGCCGTACGGCTCGTCCTCGAGGACGGCCCGACGGCCCTCCCCGAGCTGGCTCGCCGGATCGGCGACGCGGGCGGGCTGTTGCGAACCGTGTCGACGGTCCGTCGCCTGGAACCGGAAGCCAATGGATCGCCGCCGGGGGCGGAGCTCGAGATCGAGGTGGAGGGTCTGGCCGAGGACGCGCTGTTGGCCGTCATCGCCGACCACCCGGGCCTGCGTGGCACGCAGCGCACCCGGGCCCTCGATCGTGTCTTCGGCAAGCGGATCATCGTCGTCGGCGGTGGCGCCCAGGTGGCCCAGGTCGCGCTCGGTGCCGTCTCGGAGGCCGACCGGCACAACCTTCGAGGCGAGCGGATCTCGGTGGATACGATCCCGCTCGTGGGCGAAGCGGACATCGCGGCGGCGGTGCGCGCCGTGGCCGATCTCCCTCGCGCCCGGCTGCTCGTCCTCGCGGGGTCGCTCATGGGCGGCGACATCACCCGGGCCGCCCGCGAGCTGCGCGAGCACGGGATCCCGATCATCGCCCTGAACATGGCGGGCTCGCTCACCGAAGAGGTCGATCTCGTGGTCTCGGATCCCGTCCAGGCCGGGACGATGGCGGTGATGGCCATCGCCGACACCGCCTCGTTCGACCTCGAGCGCCAGCGCGGCCGGCGATACTGAGGGTCGGCGGATGCGGATCGCGACCTGGAACGTCAACTCCCTCAAGGCTCGCCTCGAGGCCGTCGAGAGGTGGCTGGAGCGGGCGGCTCCGGATGTGCTCCTGATGCAGGAGACGAAGGTCGCGGACGACGACGTCCCCGAGATCCCGTTCCGGATGGCCGGCTACGAGGTCGTTCACCACGGCGAGGGCCGTTGGAACGGTGTCGCGATCGCGAGCCGCAGCGAGCTCACCGACGTGATCACGAACTTCGGTGACGGACCGGTCCGGGACAGCCGCTCGGGCGCGACGCCCGGTCTCGAGGAAGAGGACTTCAACCCGTTCGACGAGGCGCGGATGGTCTCGGCCGTCACCGGTGGCATCCGGTTCGTCGCCCTCTACGCCCCCAACGGCCGGGTCGTCGGCTCGGCCTGGTACGAGGGCAAGCTGCGCTGGTTCGAGCGACTGGCGCGCTGGCTGGAGGAGACGCAGTCCCGGGACGAGCCGCTGGTCCTTGGCGGCGATCTGAATGCCACGCCGACCGACGACGACGTGTGGGACGCCGTGGCCGCCCACGGCGGCACCCATGTGTCGCCCCCGGAACGCGAGGCCCTCGAGCGCCTCCGCGACTGGGGCCTGGTCGATGCGTTCCGGCTGAAGCAGCAGGGCAAGGGTCGCTTCTCGTGGTGGGACTACCGGGCCGGGATGTTCCATCGCAACGAGGGGATGCGGATCGACCTTCTGTACGTCACGCGCCCGGTGGCGGATCGCGTGGTGTGGGCCGAGATCGATCGCGAAGCACGCAAGGGACCGCCGATCCCGTCCGACCATGCCCCGGTGGTGGTCGACCTGGATGAGCCGGGACGGCCGTTCGAGGCCGGCTGGGAGGGCGCTCTCGCCCGGATCGCCGCCCGGACACGCCCCCGGAAGTCGCGCGCCGGGTCCTGACGGTGGGGCGGTGGCGGTGACCGGCCGGCCGTTCCGTCCCGTGGGTCGGGACGCGGCGGCGCATCGCAGGGTGGGCTCGCCTAGCCTTCGCGCGCCATGACCGAGCGCGGCGATCGTCCCGGCGACGCCCCCGAGATCCGCCTCGCCGGGCTCGTCAAGCTGTACGGCGAGGTCCGTGCGGTGGACGGTGTCAGCCTCGACATCGGGAGCGGCGAGTTCTTCAGCCTGCTCGGCCCGTCTGGCTGCGGCAAGACGACCACCCTGCGCATGATCGGTGGCTTCGAGCGACCGACGACGGGCCGGATCGAGCTTCGGGGTCAGGACGTCACGGCCACCCCTCCGGACCGACGCCCGGTCAACATGGTGTTCCAGAATTACGCCCTGTTCCCGCACCTCAGCGTGGGCGAGAACGTCGCCTTCGGCCTCCGTCGCAAGCGCGTGCCGGGAGGAGAGATCAAGCGCCGGGTGGCCGAGGCCCTGAGCCTGGTCAGGCTCGACGGCTACGACCGCCGCCGTCCCGATCAGCTCTCGGGCGGCCAGCAGCAGCGCGTCGCCCTTGCCCGGGCGCTGGTCAACCAGCCCAATGTCCTCCTCCTCGACGAGCCGCTCGGCGCCCTCGACCTCAAGCTCCGACGCCAGCTCCAGGTGGAGCTCAAGCGCGTCCAGGCCCAGGTCGGGATCACGTTCGTGTACGTGACGCACGACCAGGAGGAGGCGCTCACGATGAGCGACCGGATCGCCGTGATGAACGGCGGCCGGGTCGAACAGATGGGCACCCCCGAGGAGCTCTACGACCGGCCGGCCACCCGCTTCGTCGCTGACTTCATCGGGACCACCAATCTGCTCGCCGGTCGGGTGGAGGCGTTCGAGGGCGATTCCGCCGTCATCCGCCTCGGCTCCGGGGACGTATGCCGGATCGAGCGCGACGGGCTTGCGCTCGGCACGCCGGTCGAGATGAGCATCCGACCGGAGAGCGTGAGCCTGGGCGGACCATCCGCGGGCGGGGAGCCGGCGATGGCCGGCAGGATCGAGCAGCTCGCGTTTCTCGGGACCACGATCGAATACCACGTCCGAACGACCGGTGGCCTCGACCTGGTTGCCCGAACCCCCAGGGCCGGTACCCGATTCCCGGTCGGAAGCGAGGTCGCGCTGCACTGGGCACCGGGCGAGGCGCTGGTCCTCGCATCGAGTGCCAACGGGCATGAGGAGGACCAACCATGACCGACCGACACGCCCACGACGGCTCGTCGATCGACCTCGAGAAGGCGCTCGTCCGCTACATGGTCGAGCGGCGGATCAGCCGCCGCCAGCTGCTGGAGACGATCGCCAGGGTGGGGCCGGCGGCCGCACTGGCCCCGGTCATCGCCGCCTGCACGGCGAGCCCGCCCGCTTCGGCCAGCGCTTCGCCGTCGGCAACGCCGGGCGCTTCGGCTGGATCGCCCAGTGCGAGTGCGGAGCCAACGCCGCTGCCGTCGCCCGAGTCCGAGCTGTTCATCTACAACTGGACCGATTACCTCGCCGACGAGGTCATCGCCTCGTTCGAGAGCAGCTACGGCGTCAAGGTCACCCAGAGCTTCTTCTCGACCACCGACGAGATGTACACGAACCTGGGCACCGACGGTGGGGGCTACGACCTGAGCTTCCCGATCTCGGTCGACATCCCGGGCCTCATCGAGAAGGGCACGATCATCGAGCTCGACCCGGCGTTCCTCACGAATATCGGCAACCTGGGCGCGGAGTGGGCCAATCCCGGCTACGACCCGGGCAACGCGCACTCGGTGCCGTACATGTGGTGGACCACTGGCGTCGGCTACGACACCGCACGGATCACCGACGAGCTCACCAGCTCCAACGCGCTGTGGGATGCCCGGTGGGCCAACCACATCTCGATGCTCGACGACTGGCAGGAGGTCTTTGGGCTGACCCTCATCCAGCTCGGCTACTCGGCGAACACCGAGAACACCTCCGAGCTGGACGAGGCGCTCGCACGACTCCAGGAACAGAAGCCACTCGTGCGGACGTACTCCACCGACACGATCGGCACGATGACCTCAGGCGACATCTGGATCGGCCACATCTGGGGCGCCGATCGGTACGCCATCCAGGAGGTCAACGAGAACGTCGTCTACTACATCCCGGAAGAGGGCGGCGTGAAGGGCTCGGACGCGCTGGCCGTGATGTCCGGGGCACCGCACCCGATCGCCGCGCAGCTGTTCATCAACCACGTGCTCGACGCCAAGAACAGTGCCGCAAACACCAACCTCATCTACTACATGGGACCCAACGCGGCCGCCAAGGAGTTCATCCTCCCCGAGATCCTCGACGACCCCACGATCAATCCCGACCAGGAGATCGTGGACAAGCTGGAGGAGCTCCTGAGCCTCAGCCAGGACGTCAGGGACGAGTACCTGTCGCGCTGGCAGCAGCTCCGAGGATAGGCGCACCGCCTCGTGACCGGAGCGCTGGCCCGGCTTCGCGGTCTGGCGCTCATCCTTCCCGGCGCCGGCTGGCTGGCGCTGTTCTTCCTGGTGCCGCTCGCCATCATCTTCGTCGTCAGCCTCGGCGACCGCGGCGCCCTCGACCGGATCGACCTGTCCAGCCCGTCGTTCGATAACTACGCGCGGGCGTTCGATCCGGTGTTCCTGGCCACGTTCCTGAACTCGGTCCGGTTCGCCGCGGTCACGACGATCCTGTGCCTGCTCATCGGCTATCCGATCGCGTACTGGATCAGCCGCTACGGCGGACGTCGCAAGGTGCTGCTCCTGATCCTGGTCATGCTGCCGTTCTGGACCAGCTACCTGATCCGGACCTACTCCTGGATGATCGTGCTCCGGGACAACGGGGTCGTGAATTCGCTGCTCCAGGCACTCGGGCTCACCAGCCAGCCGATCATCCTCATGAACACCGAGCTGTCGGTGATCCTGGGCATGACCTACGGGTTCCTGCCGTTCGCGATCCTGCCGCTGTTCGTGTCCATCGACCGGCTGGATCCAAGTCTCGTGGCCGCGGCCCGCGACCTGTACGCCACCGGGCGATCGGCGTTCGTCAACGTGACGCTGCCACTCACGATGCCCGGGATCGTGGCCGCCGGGCTGCTCACGTTCATCCCCGCCATCGGCGACTTCGTGACCCCCGATCTGCTCGGCGGTCCGGAGACGACCACGATCGCGAAGAACATCCAGGTGCTGTTCCTGGCCAACCGGGACTGGCCCTACGGCGCCGCACTCGGGTTCGTGCTCATGGTGGTGACGCTGGCCGGGACGCTGGTCGCGATCCGGACCCTGCGGCGCGAGGTGGTCGGGTCGTGACGGGCATGAGCCGAGGCCACTGATGCAGACCCGGAACCGATGGCTGACGGGGTTCGCTGTCGCGGTCTACGCGTTCCTGTTCGCGCCGATCGCGGTCCTCATCCTGTTCTCGTTCAACAGCGCCCGGCGGGGCGTGGCGTTCCAGGACTTCACGCTCGACTGGTACCCGCGCCTGTTCCAGAACGAGGAGCTGATCGACGCGCTGTTCGTGACCCTCCGGATCGCCGTCGTGGCCGTGATCGTGTCCACGCTGCTGGGGGCGTTGCTGGGACTGGGACTCGCGCGTCTCCGATTCCGCGGCCAGGGCGTTACCGAGACCCTGCTCCTGCTGCCGATGGTCACCCCCGAGATCGTGATGGGGCTCTCGCTGCTGCTGTTCTTCCTGCAGCTGTTCGGGGCGCACGGGTCGTTCGTCCAACTCTCGATCGCCCACGTCACGTTCTGCATCTCGTTCGTGGCGGTCACCGTCCGGGCCCGGGCGGCGAGCATGAATCCGCAGCTCGAGGAGGCGGCGCGTGACCTCGGGGCCTCGGCGACGGGGGCGTTCGTCCACGTCACGCTGCCACTCATCGCCCCCGCCGTCTTCGCCGGGGCCATGCTCTCGTTCGCGCTGTCGTTCGACGACTACGTGGTCACGACGTTCAACGCCGGCGTCGGCAACTCCACCCTGCCGCTCTACATCTACGGCCGGCTGAAGTTCGGCGTGACCCCGGAGATCAACGCGATCTCGACGATCATCGTGGCCGTCACCGCGACGATCATCCTGGTCGCGTGGCGGGTCGGCGCCTTCCGGGGCGAGGCGAGGTCCTCGCCGGCCTAGGTTGTCGCGCCGGCATGCGGTGGCGCATCGTGCGGTCGATTTGGGCGCGGCGGGTGCGGCGCCCCACGCCGGGTGACTCAGCCCTTGGGGATGTCCTTCCTCGGGTCGAGGAACGGGATCGCCGCGGACTGGGCCGGCCACCGCGAGCCGTCCGGGGCCACCACCTCGAGGGCCGTCCCGGGACCCGACAGGTCGATCGGCAGCCACACGTAGCCGATGTTCCTCTCGAGCCGGGGGGACCAGATGAGGTCGGTCAGGGTGCCCACGGCCTGGCCGTCATGGAGCGCGGGGCGCTTCTCGTGGAGCTCGAACGGGAGTGGCTCGCCGCCGACCTCGATCCCGACCAGCTTACGGCTCACGCCGCGTCGCCGGATCTCCTCGAGCGCGGCCTTGCCGATGTAGTCGGCGTCCTGCTCTTCGACCAGCCGCTCCAGGCCCATGATCTCGAACGGGTTGTTCGCGATCGTCATGTCCGAGCCGTAGTTGAAGATCCCGGCCTCGATCCGGCGCGCCTCGCACGGCGCGATCGGCCGGATGTTGTGCGGCGCGCCGGCCTCCATGATCCGGTCCCACAGCTCACCACCGCGGGTGGGATCGCGCAGATAGACCTCGTAGCCGACCTCACCCGTCCAGCCCGTGCGGCTGATCACGACCGGGATCCCGTCGAGCTCGGTCTGGGCCGTCCAGTAGTAGCGGAGATCGGCCACCGCGTCGCCGAACAGGGAGCGGATGACGTCCTTCGACTTCGGGCCCTGGACCTGGACCGGGAAGACGTCCGGCTCTCGCACCGTGACATCGAGACCGCTGTGGACGGCGACGCCGCGCGCCCACAACCCCGCGTCCGAGTCGGCAAGGGCGAGCCACCAGCGGTTCTCCTCGACGCGGAGGAGCACCGGGTCGTTGATGATCCCGCCGTCGTCGGCGGTGATGAGCACGTACTTCCCCTGCCCGACGGCGCACTTCGTCAGGTCACGGCACGTGAGGGTGTTGATGAACGCCGACGAATCCGGTCCCGTGATCTCGACGATCCGCTCGACCGAGACGTCCCACAGGGTCACCTCGTTGAGCAGTGCCCAGTACTCCTCGATCGGGTCCCCGAAGTAGCCCGGCAGGTACATGTGGTTGTAGATGTCGTAGGCCGAGCAGCCCGCGGCCAGGGTCTTCTCGAAGAACGGCGACTTGCGATACCAGGGCCCGAAGTAGAGCGTGCTCGAGGTCGACCGTTCGGCCGTTTCCAATGCGCCCATGTGTCACCTCACCCGACCGGGATTCGCTTCTCGGGATCGACGAATGGCATCGGCACCACGGTGCCGGTCCGGGTCCCCCACTCGGAGTCGACCCGCACCCGGCTCCCCTCCCCGGCCAGCTCGACCGGCAGCCAGCAGTAGCCGATGTTGCGCCCGAGCCGCGGGCTGTAGATCGCCGACGTCACCTTGCCCACGTGGTCGCCACCGTCGGACCGGTAGGCCGGCCACTTGACATTGTTGAGGCCCGGGAACGGGTCGCCGTCCAGCTCGACGCCGACCAGCTTCCGGGTCACGCCGCGGTCCTTGATCGCGCGGAGCGCCGCGATCGAGATCGAGGCGTCGTCGGCCAGGCCGACGTCGACCAGTCGATCGAGGCCGACCTCGAACGGGTTGTTCTCGTACGTCATGTCGGCGCCCCAGTTGAGGATGCCGCCCTCGATCCGCCGGATGTCCGAAGGCCCGGTGGGCTTGACCCGATATGGAGCGCCGACCTCCATCAGCGTCTCGTAGAGCTCGTTGCCGCGACTGGTGTCGAGGAGATAGATCTCGTAGCCCACCTCGGACGTCCAGCCGGTCCGGGTGATCACGACCGGGATGCCCCGGATCTCCGCCCGTCGCCACCAGTAGTACTTGAGATCGAGGATCCCGTCGCCCACCAGGTCGCGGACGAGGTCCTTCGACTTCGGGCCCTGGACCTGGAGTGGCGCGACGTCGGCCTCGCGGATCGTCACGTCGAGGTCGGGATACGCGTTGCGCAGGCCGCGGGCGAAGAACAGCGCATCGGACGAGGCGAGCGCGAACCAGAACGTGTTCTCGTCCATCCGGGTCAGCACCGGGTCGTTGAGGATCCCGCCGTCGCGATCGCAGATCACCACGTACTTCGCCTGGCCCACCGCGCACTTCGACAGGTCCCGGGGGGTCAGCAGCTGGGCGAACCGGAAGCCGTCGGACCCCGAGACCTCGAGGCATCGCTCGACCGAGACGTCCCAGATCGTGACGTCGTTGAGGAGCGCCTCGAACTCCGCCTCGAAGGTGTCGAATCGGATCGGGAAGTACATGTGGTTGTAGACCGTGAAGCCCTCGGGGCCGTAGCGCTGGGTGGCCTCGTAGTAGGGGGTCCGCCGGTTGCGGGCGCCCCGCTGGACGAGGCTCATGTCGAACGGCTGGGCGCGCCTCTCGACGGTCATGCCGCTCCCCTCTCGGTCGTTGTTCGACTGTGGGCGGCGGATCGGGTGCGTGCCTCGCGGCGGCGTGTGGTGGAGACCGCCGGCTCGGTCGGGCGCCCCGGACGGTGGTCGATGGATTGTGCGGCGGTGCCGTCGGCCTCGTGACGGCTGCCCCGGTGGGTCCGGATCCCATCACCCGCATACCGGTCGGCGCACATCAGGTCGAACGCGTGGACCGAGTCCTCCTGGTTCGTGTAGCGGCCGGCGGTGTAGGCGCGAGAGCGGGTGCCGCGCTGCTGGAGCTCGCACACGTGCCAGTCCTGGCGGTTCGTCTGATCCCAGAAGCCGATTGCGTCCTCGGGATCGAAGGCCGGGTCCTCCATCGTGGCCGGGTCGAAGTAGAAGTCGCAGTACACCTTCGACTGCCCCGGCTCGACGGGCCACACGTGGTGAACCATCAGGTAGTCCGGGTGGAGGCTGACGAGCAGGTTCGGCCACAGGACGTAGTAGTAGATCCGGCGCAGGTCCTCGGCTTCCATGCCGGGCAACGGTGCGCGGCCGTGGTTGGCGCCGTCGAGCGACATCGTCTCGGCCGGCCCCACCAGCTCCATCCAGCCACCCTTCCACGGACCGACGCCCTCGTAGTCGCCACCCAGGTCGTACGGCGTCAACCGGTTGAGCTGGGGATGGACTCCGGGGCAGTGGAGGCACTCGGAGTAGTTCTCCGCGATCGCCTTCCAGTTCGCCTGGACGTCGTACTCGAGGCGTCGTGCGCGGCGGAGGGCCGAGAAGTCGAACCGGTCGAAGTGGTCGACGAGATCGGACAGGAACGCATGGAGCGGCTCCGACGCCGCGTCGAGCGACAGGAACACGAATCCCTGCCAGGTCTCGCAGCGGACCGGGACCAGGCTGTTCTCGGCCGGCTCGAACTCGATCAGGTCGTCGGTGTGCTTGGCGCGCTGGAGCTGGCCCTCGAGGTCGTAGACCCAGGCGTGATACGGGCACTGGAAGCGGACGAGCTTTCCGCAGTCCTGCTCCAGGATCGGCGTGCCGCGGTGGCGGCAGACGTTGTAGAACGCGCGCAGCTGGCCATCCTGGCCGCGGACGACGATCACGCTCTCACCGGCAACGTCGGCCAGGAAGTACTCGCCCGGATTGGCGGCCTCCTCCTCGCGGCCGACCGCGACCCAGTCGCGCGCGAACCAGTGCTCGCGCTCGAAGTCGAGGATGGCGGGGTCGTGGAACACGCGCGGTGGCAGGAGGCTGGCCGATCGGTACTCGCGACGCACGGCGGCGAGTTCCTGGGCGGTGAGCGGGGAGGACGGTCCGGCGGTCGGGGAGGCAGGCATCGAGGTCACGACAGACTCCAAGGGGTGGACCGGGATTCTCGGGCGGGCCCCGTCCAATGCCCTCCGTGTCGCGCCTGATGGACCGACGCGGGGTCATCACGTGCGGGGGCGTTAGTCGAGGGGAACCCGCTCCCGCCAGCGCGGGACGTACGCCCGGAACCCGAGCGCCGTCACCTTTGGCTCGAGAGCCTGCTGCGCCTCCGGGTCGCCGTGGACGAGGAACACACGTCGCGGGCGTCGCCCGCCATTCGTGCCGAACGCCCTGAGCCACGCCAGGAGCTCGCTCTCGTCGGCGTGGGCCGAGAACCCGCTGATCGAGCGGACCTTGCAGCGCACGGTCCGATCCTGGCCGTCGAGCCGGACGGTGGTCGCGCCGGCCTGGAGATGGGCGCCCAGGGTTCCCTCGCCCTGGTAGCCGACGAACAGGATCGTGGCCGTCGGATCGTCGATCAGGCGGCGAAGGTGGCCAAGGACTCGACCGCCCGTGAGCATCCCGTTGGAGGCCACGATGAGGTACGGGCGAGCTGCCCTGGGGATGGCCTCCGAATCCCGAAAGTTGTTGGTCACGAACTGCTTGGGATAGTCGAGCGGCGTGCCCTCGGTGCCCAGCACGCGACGCGCGTCCTCGTCGAAGTACTCGGCATGGCGCCGATAGATCCCCGTGGCGGCGGAGGCCATCGGCGAATCGAGATACAGCGGGAGGAGCGGGATCTCACCGCGCTCCACGAGGCGGTCGAGCTCCCACACGACCTCCTGGGTTCGGCCGATCGCGAACGACGGGACGAGGAGCACGCCGTTGGCCTCGGCGACCAGTTGCACGGTCTCGGCGAGGATCCGGATCGCTTCTGCCTGGGGCTCGTGCTCGCGACCCCCATACGTCGACTCGACGATCACGTAGTCGGCATCGGTGACCACGGTCGGATCGCGGATGATCGGCGTGCCAGGGCGGCCGAGGTCGCCCGAGAAGACGAGCAGCCGATCCGGCTTGCCCGGTTCCGTGACCTCGAGGCGGATGATCGCGGAGCCAAGGATGTGCCCGGCGTCGACGAACGTGGCGCGGATCCCTTCGGCCACCTCCACGGGCTCGTCGTAGCGCAACGGCCGAAAGCGCTCCAGGACCTGGCGGGCCTCGCGCTCGGTATACAGCGCCTCATCGAGGTCGACGTCGAGTTCGGGCGGCTGCGACCGCAGGTCGGCCTCCATGTCCAGCGCGACCTCCTCCGACACGGTTGGCGCCGCCAGCGTTGCCGCCTCCGGTGCGACGCCACCTGCGGTGGACAGCCGGAACGCCTCGTCGTAGACCTCGCGCTCGCGCCGGTCGTCCTCCCCGGCGAGGTCCGGGTGCCGTCGCTCCCACTTCGCCTCGCGCTTGGCGAACTCCTGCTGGAGGCGCCCGGAATCGAGCAGCACGAGCTCCGCCAGCTCGATCGTGCCGTGGGTCGCGTGGATTGGGCCGCGGAATCCATCGCGGACGACCACCGGCAGCAGGCCACAGTGATCCAGGTGCGCGTGGGTGATCAGGATCGCGTCGAGCGTGGCCGGGTCGTACGCGAGCGGGATCCGGTTCCGGACGGCCTCGCTCGGGCTGCCCTGGAACAGGCCGCAGTCGATGAGGATCCGGGCCGAAGCCGTTTCGAGCAGGAACTGGGAGCCGGTGACGGTGGTTGCGCCACCGAGGAAGTGGAGGTCCATCGCGGGGAGTGTGCCAGTTGCCGGGTCGTGGGCGGGCACTCGGTGATCCGCAGCGCCTCGCAGGAGCGCATCATCCTTGACGATCACCCGGTCGGCCGTCGGCCGGCGGCTTCGAGGAGGGGTGCGTTCCGTGGCCAGCTATTCGTTCGTCACCGTGTGGCAGCTCGACGCGCCGATCGGGCGCGTCTACGACGCGATCCGGGACTCGCTCGCGTGGCCGTCGTGGTGGCGGGCCGTGACCGCTGTCGAGGAGCTGGACCCCGGCGATCCGGTCTCCGGGGTCGGCAGCGTTCGCCGGTACACGTTCAAGGGCGCGCTCCCGTACAGCCTGGCTTTCGACCTGCGCGTGGAGCGGGTCGAAGCTCCGGGCGTGCTGGCAGGTCGTGCGAGCGGCGAGCTGGAGGGGACCGGGGTGTGGACGCTGACCCAGGAGGGCTCCACGACGATCGCGCGCTACGACTGGAACGTGTCCACGACCCGCTGGTGGATGAACCTCCTCGCGCCACTGGCTGCCCCGATCTTCCGGCGCAACCACGACTTCGTGATGAGCAGCGGCGCACGCGGGCTTTGCACCCTGCTCGGTGGCGTCTCCGGGACCTGCTCATGGGTGGACAAGCCGAGGTGGTCCTGGCGGTCCTGAGGTCGTCCGGCGTGCCCGCGCGCGCATCAAGGGTCGACCGGGCGCCCTTCCGGAGGCGCACGAAGGCCCGCCGCCGATGGTCCATGCGCCTGGCGCATCGAATGACGCCGGAGGGAGCGATCTGGCGCCTGGACATGCGCCTCGTTCGAAGCTAGATGCCCTGCGCGCATGCCGCGCCGGCTTCAGGGCGGAGATCGGGGGCGGAGGTCGGGGCGCGTCGGGTGGGTGCCAGCCGGGCACGTTGCGGCCCGATTCCTCGGCTGACCCCGGCTGACTCGGCTGACCCCCCGTGGCGGGTGTGCAGCCGATGCACACCCCGACAGCGGAGGGCGCGACCGCCCGCCGCATCCGGGCCCCTGGACGTCATACCGTGCAGCCCACGCACCGTCCGGCGTTCGGTCGATGTCGCCAGCCGTCGAAGCGTGCAGCCGATGCACATCGAACCGGGCCGGCTTGGCGGCGGCTGCCTCAGCCGATGACGATCGCGTCCACCGCGACGGCGAGGAACAGCAGCGACAGGTACGTGATCGAATAGCGGTAGAGCCGGATCGACTGGGCCAGACTGCGTTCCGGTGACGACGCCTCACGCCACAGGCGGAATGCCTGGACCAGGAAGATGGCTCCCAGGACGACGGCCGCGACGAGATACACGGGGCCCATCCGGGCAACCGCGAAGAACACCAGGCTGATCGCCACCAGGAGGATCGAGTACAGGCCGATCTGGCGGGCCGTCTCGGGGACGCCGCGGACCACCGGCAGCATCGGCACCCCGGCCGCGGCGTAATCGCGCCGGATCCGGAGCGCGAGCGCCCAGAAGTGCGGCGGCGTCCAATAGAAGACGAGCGCGAACAGGAGCAGCGCGGGCAGGCCGACCGAGCCCGTGACGGCCGCCCAGCCGATCACGGGCGGCAGCGCGCCGGCGGCTCCGCCGATGACGATGTTCTGGGGTGTCGAGCGCTTGAGCAGGATCGTGTACACGACCACGTAGAACGCGATCGCGAGCAAGGTCAGGAACGCCGACACCAGGTTGACGAACGCGGCCATCACCGCGATCGAGACCACGCCGAGCACGATGCCGAACGAGACCGCGCGCGCGGGCTCGACCTGGTGGGCCGGCAGCGGACGGCGCCGCGTGCGCGCCATCAGCTCGTCGATGTCGCGGTCGAGATAGCAGTTGATCGCGTTGGCGCTGCCGGCCGCGAGCGACCCGCCGAGCAGCGTCCAGAACACGAGGCCACCGAACGCCGGGAGCTCGACCCCCGGCAGGTCGCGGGTCGCGAGGACCATGGCTGGGACGGTGGTCACCAGGAGCAGTTCGATGATCCGGGGCTTCGTCAGCGCGACGTACGCGCGCACCGTCTCGAGCGACGAGCGCCGGCCCGACGGACCGACCACGTCCTGGACCGGTGAGGCTGCGCGTGCCGCGTAGTGGGCACCGGTGGCGACGGCGACCAGGAGCGCCCAGAGACTGGCGCCCAGGGCGACGTGGAGGGTCTGGGTCCACTCCTCGAGCCGCGTGAGGACCTGGAGCCCGCCGATCAGCGACTGGATCGGATACAGGACGGCGACCGCCAGGGCCAGCCACACGACCCACGGCCGCCCGCGCTGGGTCCTCCAGGCGGCGATCGCGATGGCCGCGACGAGGGCGCCGACCGCGATGGCGACCCAGCGGTGGAGCACGTGGGCGGCGACCGGCTCCGTGGCCAGGGCCGGAGCCAGCGACCCGTTCATCAGCGGCCAGTCCGGGAACACGAGGGCCGCATTGAGCGCGGTGACCTGGCTGCCGAACAGGAGCAGGGCGAAGACCGCGGCCGCCCCGAACGCTGCCAGGAGCGTGAACCGCTGGCTGCCGCCGCGACCGCCGATCCGGGCCGGGAACAGCGACCGCACCATGAGGAACACGACCAGTCCGACGAGAGCCATCGCGGCAGCGAGATGCGCGGTCACCGACTCGCCGGAGTTACCGAGCCGGACCGTCTCACGACCGAGCCACGCCTGGAAGCCAACGAGGAGCACGGCGGCCAGGCTCGGCCACAGGATCGCCGGCCGGTCGCGATGCGAGCGCAGCGCGACGATCGCGAGGCCGAGGACGAGGAATCCGAGCACGACGGCGATCGTTCGATGCAGCCATTCCAGCCACACGCCGGCCCCATCCTCGACGGCGGGGAGGAACCGGCCGGGATGACAACCCGGCCAGTCGGGGCACGCCATCCCGGAGCCCGTGGCCCGCACGACGACGCCGATGGTGACGAGAAGGAGCGTCGCCACGAGGGTGGTCGCAGCGAGACGCTGGTATCGACGCAACGGGGCCTCTCGATGTCGAGGATCGGGATCCGGGGGACGCCGGCGATTGTAGCGCGGGGGCGTTCGAAACCGGCTTCCGACACCTTCACGTACCCTCTGGGTGATGACCTCGCGGCGCATCCTGTCCCTCATCACCGTGACCGTCCTGGTGGCCGCGTGCTCGGGCCCGGGCGCCAGCGAGCCGACGCCCCCGCCCAGCGCGACACCCTCACCGATCGTCATCGGCGGCTCCGGCGGGCCATCGGTGCTGCCGGTCGCGATCTCGCCCGACGTCGCCGTGGGACCACAGCGCTTCCTGTTCGGCATCGTCGACCCGTCGACCAACCTGCCGATCGCGGCGCCGGATCGAGCGGTCGCCGTGCGCTTCGTACCCTCGGATGGGGGCGCCGCGATCGACGCCGGACCGGCGACCTTCGTCTGGGGGATCGTGAACGAGCGTGGCATCTACGTCTCGGAGGTCGACTTTCCGAAGGCCGGCAAGTGGACGGCCGAGTTCACGACCCCCGGCCTGCGCGGGGCCGAGGAGACGATCCGCCTCGAGCTGCCCGTCGCCGAGACCCGGTCGGCGATCGCCCTGGGCGAGAAGGCGCCATCGGTCGCGACCCCCACGGCGGACGATGTTGGCGGCGACCTGTCGCGGCTGTCCACGGACGCCCACCCGCTGGCGGCCTTCTATCGCACCTCGGAGGCGCAGGCCCTCAAGGACGGTGATCCGTTCGTGCTCGTCTTCGCGACCCCGAAGTTCTGCCAGACGGCCCAGTGCGGCCCAACCCTCGATCGGCTCAAGCCGTTCGTGGAGCGCTACCCGTCGGTGACGTTCATCCACGTCGAGCCGTACCAGCTCACGTTCGACCAGGACCAGCTCCAGCCCGTCCTGGACGTCAATCAGCAGCTGCAGACCGTTCCCGCGGTCGACGACTTCGGGCTCCTCGCCGAGCCCTGGGTCTACGTCGTGGATCGCGACGGCATCGTTCGCGGCTCGTTCGAGCTGATCTTCTCCGACGACGAGCTGACCGCCGCCCTCGACGAGGTCAAGTAGTCGCGCTCAGCCCGCGTCCTGGATCCAGAACGCCACCCGGTCGGCGCCCTCGAGCCGAAAGAACACGCGGACGGGTGCGGAGTTCGCCTGGTGCTCGGCCAGGTGACCCGGCGGGAACTGGGCGCCGTTCTCGAGCGGCCCCAGCCGGAACTCCAGGGTCTGGCCGTCGTTCGTCCGTAGCGCGAACCCCTGGACATCGGTCAGGCCGCTCGATTCGACCCGGATCACGATCCCCTCGACAGGCGATCCCGGTGCACCCCGGTCGCTCGGTCCCGACGAGCCGCAGGCCAGCAGGGATGCAGCGAGCAGGATGACGGCGATCGCGGCGCTCTTCACGCCTGCGAGCCGGTGCTGCCCGGGGCGTTGATGGGCTCCCCGGCGGCACACCGCGGACACGTTGCCGGGCCGGACTCCCACGACGGCAGGTCCAGGACCCACAGCGGCCGCAGCGGATAGACGCGACCCGATCCAGAAGTCAGGCTGGCACGGCCACCGCTGCGATCGACGAGCACCGCACACTCGACCACCTCGCCACCCATCGCCTCGATCGAAGGCAGCATCGCGAGCAGGGAGCCGCCGGTGGTGAGGATGTCGTCGACGAGGAGGACACGCTCGCCGGGCTGGATCCGGAAGCCGCGTCGGAACTCGCGTCGTGTGCCACCGTCCGGATCCTTCGCCTCTTCCGCGAAGATCGCCCGCACGCCCAGCTGGCGGCCGGTCTCGAAGGCGAGGATGACGCCCCCGGTGGTCGGACCCGCAACGAGGTCGACGCTGGCGCGGCCCTGGTCGTCCCGGTGAGCGGCGGCCCACAGGCCGCAGAGCTCAGAGGTGACCGCCGGGTCCGAGAGCAGCGCGAACTTCTCGAGATAGGCGTCCGAGTGGCGGCCCGACTTCAGGAGGAAGTGCCCGTCCCGCAGGGCACCCGAGCTCCGGAACAGGTGCTCAACGCGTGCGGCCAGGGCGGCCGCCGCCGATGCCGCGGCGGCGGGCTTGAGGGTGGTCACGGCGGGAGTGTATGGCCGTGACGCTCGAGTGGCCGGTCAGGGCCGGTACTCGACCCCCTTCGCGGACGGTGGACCGGGTTTGCGGGGCAGCGCGGTGCCGACGAGCGGACGGTAGGAGTCGAGCCCGCGATCCCGGCACACTCCGGCGAGTCCGTCGACGAGACGGGCGGGGATCGTGGGATCGGCGAAGATCGCCGTTCCGACCTGGACGGCGGTCGCACCCACGGAGAGATAGTCGAGCACGTCGGCGAGCTCGGTGACGCCACCGATCGCGACGATCGGCAGGTCCACGACCTGGGCCACCTCGTATACAACTCGCAGCGCGATCGGCTTGATCGCCGGACCGCTCAGACCGCCGAACACGTTGCCCAGCAGCGGACGCTCACGGCTCGCGCCGACGGCAATCCCGGACAGGGTGTTGACCGCACTCAGCGCGTCCGCACCCGCATCCGCGATCGCCCGGGCGATCGGACGGATGTCGGCGACGTTCGGCGACAGCTTCACCAGCAACGGCAGGTCGGTGGCCCGCCGGACCGCCGCCGTGACCGAAGCCGCTCCTTCGGCATCGATCGCGAACTGGAGGCCGCCGCGGCCGACGTTGGGGCAGCTGATGTTGAGCTCGACGCCGGCGATCCCGGGTTGCCCGTCGAGTCGGCGCACCACCTCAACGTAGTCCCTGACCGACTCGCCGGCGACGTTGACGATGACCGGGACCCGCCAGCCCGCCCAGGTGCGCGCGTACCGGTCCAGGACCGCATCGACACCCGGGTTCTGGAGCCCGATCGAGTTCAGCATCCCGGCCGGGGTCTCGGTGACACGCGGCGGGGGGTTGCCGATCCGTGCCTTGAGCGTGGTCCCCTTGCAGCAGATGGCGCCCAGGCGCTGGACGTCCACCACGTCTCCGTACTCGACGCCATAGCCGAAGCAGCCCGAGGCAACGAGCACCGGGTTCGCCAACCGGAGTCCGCGGCCGAGATCGACCGAGAGGTCGACCGATAGGTCGACCGTCGCCTCGTCCTCGGGAAGCGCCGCGATCGCGGCGCCGCGAGATCCGTCGCTGCCGCCGACCGGGCGGTTCCGGTTCCGGGGTGATGCCGGTCCGATCGCCGGTTTGATCCGGCGGACTGTCGGGGTCCGGCGGGTGCCGGCAGCCCGAACCCCGGTGGAGGTCACGACCCGCTTCTTCGCCTTCATCGGCGCCTCACCAGCCGGCGTCCCACGCGACCTCGTCGGACGCAAACACCGGGCCCTCGCGGCAGACCCGCTGCGGCTGTCCTGTGACACCCATGACCACGCAGCCGAGGCACGCCCCGACCGCGCAGCCCATGTTCTGCTCCATCGACACCTGGAGGAACGCCTTGCGCCGTGCCGCCGGCGACCCGGCGATGGTCGGACGGCGTGCGCCGCGCTTGCGCCCCAGCGAGGCGACGCCCAGCCGGCGACGCCTGGTGGCCGCCAGACCGGCGAGGGCCGCGAGCATCGGCCACGGCCCGCACGCGAATGCCTGGTCCGCCCAGGCCTCGTAGTCGGCCACGAGCTCGGTGACGAAGCCCGGGTGACCCAACGAGCCGTCCTCGGTGGCCACGATGTACTCCACCTCGTCCGGCAGGAGCGCCGACGGGTAGACCTCGCGCGCCGAGGCGGCGCCGAACAGCAGGGTGACCTGGCGACCGTTGCGGACCGCCTCGTCGGCGAGCATCCGCACGCCGGCGATCCCCAACCCGCCCGCGACCAGGAGCAGGTGCCGCGAACGCGGGTCCACCTCGAACGGGCGCCCGAGCGGACCGAGCATGTCGATCACGTCCCCCGGCCGGAGCCGCGTGAACCACTCCGTCCCGCGGCCGATGGTCCGGAAGTGGATCGTCACGATGCCCGACGCGGGGTCGACGGTGTTGAGCGAGAACGGCCGCCGGAGGATCAGGCCCGACAGGTCCCCGGTCCGAACGTGGACGAACTGGCCGGCTCTCGATCCCGTGGCCAGCCACGGTGCGTGGAACGACTGAAGCCACTGGCCGGGCAGGATCTCCCGGCTGTCCACGAGCTCGGCGCCGGCGAGGCGCATGGAACGCTCACCGGAGCCGGTTGCCGGGCGGTCAGGGGCGATTGCCGTCACTCGTCACGTCGCCATCGTCGGCTTCGGGCTCGGCCTCCTGTTCGCCACTGACGTCGGGCTCGGACGCCGGCTCGGTCTCGGTCTCGGGTGCGACCGCGGGCCATGCCTCGGCGAGCGAGTCGGCGAGGTCGCCGAACACGTCGGTCGGGTCGTAGAACTCGACCAGCTCGTCGGGCGTCGAGAGCGTCTTCCACTGGCCATCGCCATCCTCGGGGACGACCTCGGCACGGAAGCCCTCATCGGCGGTGAGGGTCAAGCGCTCGTCGTCGTCGTCGACGATGACCATGTCGCCGATCCGGCTCGTGAGGTTGCCGGCGGCGACCTCGAACCGCTCGAGGAGTCGCGCCTCGCTGCGCTGGCTCCGCTCCTGGTATTCGAGCGCGAGGTCGTACAGGCGACGGGCCGCGGACAGCTCGTCGTCGGCTTCCTCCGGAACCGGCTGACCGGCCGCCCAGTCGTCGGCGGCTGCGGCATAGGGGTCCTCGCGGCCGTACGCGAAGCTCTCGTCGGGCGCGACCCCGGCCACGTCCATCAGCTCCTCCGCGGCGGTCGGCTCCTCGCCCAGCCCTGCCGACTCGCGCGCCGCCTCCGCGAACGCGGCGTAGATGTCGGCCGGGTTGTACAGCTCGACCAGCTCGGAGGCGCTCTCGATGACCTCGGTCTCGCTCACCCACTCGTTGGTCAGGTCGTCGAGATAGCGGCTGCGGCTGCGGAACGAGAGATCGGGCGCGATCGAGAGGTAGTCCGGCTCGTCGTCGATCAGCGTGAGACCACCGAGCTCCTGGATGCGCTCCCGGTTCGCCTCCAGGAAGCGATGGAGCTGCTCGGCTGCCTGGCGGACATAGTCCGTCCGTTCCAGGGCGGCGTCTGCCGCCAGCTCACCGAGCAAGTCGTTGCGTCCGGTGTCCATGGGGCGATCGCCTCCCTTCAGTCAGCCGTGGTACTCGAGATCGGAGCCCATTCGCTCGCGGAGGAACATCGAATGATGGCGCTCGAAGAGCCACTCACCGGCCCGATGGCCCAGGGTCCGGGTCGCCTCGTCGACCTCGAGGCGATCGAGCGTTGCGTAGTCGGGGAGCTCCAGAAGGATCACGTTGTCGAAGTCCCAGCCATACGCCACGTTGTACCAGCCGAGGAAGCGGATCCCGAACCGCTGCTCGTACTCGCGGACCTGGCGCGGGAAGATCGTGCGCATGAAGAACTTGAAGAACGGGTCGCGACCACGGCGAACGGAGAAGTAGGTCGCCAGGACGGGCACGGGTCGATAACTCCTCGGAGACGCTGGGATGGGCGGCTCATTCTCGCACGCTCGGATCGTCGGCTGGCCGTGGGGAAATCGTCTCGTCCTCGAGCTCGCCGACCGTCGGACTCGCGCCCGACAGGGGACGACGGCGGCCGGCTCGCCGGTCCGCGGCCACGATCCGGAGCAGGAAGATGATCGTCTGGCCGGCGACCAGCAGGAGGACGATCACGACCACCAGCAGCACCGCACTGACCGCGGCCGGCCAGTGCCACGCGACCGACAGCGGCGTGAGCACGATCAGGCCGGCCAGCACGAGCAGCTGGAAGCGGAAGCAGCCCAGCCCCGGGCCGCGGGCGGCATCGAGCGGCGCGCCACGGTACTGGACCGGACGGTCGCCGGTCGGGGGTTCGGAGGTCACGGCGCACGAGTCTATGCGAACCCCGCCGGTGCCTCCGGCGGGCGGTCAGCCTCCGCGCGTGGCCTCGACCGGCGAGACGTCGCTCGGTCGCGAGCGACGGGCGAGCCAGTCCTTCAAGCGGAACCACTCGCCGACGACCGGCAGGAACCAGGGCCGACCCTCGTACGGTGCGGGAACGATCGGGAACTCCAGGCGGGCGAGCGCCGGGGCCGTCCCTCCTCCCAGCCATTCGGCGACCCTGGCTCCCAGATAGGTCGACATCGCCAGGCCGGTCCCGCAATAGCCCATCGCGTACGCGATCCCGGCCATTCGTCCGACGTGCGGCATCCGGTCCATCGTCAGCGCGACCTTGCCGCCCCAGGAGTACTCGATCCGGTAATCGGCGAGCTCCGGGTAGATCGAAAGCATCTGGCGATGGAGGAGTCCTGCCGTCCGGTCGACGTTCGTCGGCATGAAGCTCACCCGGCCGCCGAACAGCATCCGGCGGTCCTCGCTCACGTGCCAGTAGTTGAGGAAGTTCTTGGTGTCGAAGAATGCCCGCCCGGTGGGGGCCACCTGGCGGGCCAGCGATTCGGGCAGCGGCTCGGTGGCGATGATGTAGCTGCCGATCGGGAGGATCCGGCGCCGCAGCGACGGCGCGACACCGTCCGTATAGCCGTTCGTGGCGATCACGACATCGCCGGCGTCGATCCGTCCCCGGCTCGTATCCACCGTCATCCGGCCGTCCCGTCCGCGCCGGATCCGGCGCGCCCGCACGCCCTCGTGGAGATCCGCACCCGCAGCATCGGCGAGGCCCACCAGCCCTGCGAACCACTTGCCCGGGTGGAGGAGCCCGCTCCCGCCCATCGCGAGCGCGGCCGGAAAGGCGTCGCTGCCGATCTCGGCACGGAGCTCGGAGCCGGCGAGCACCTGCGAGTCGACGCCGATGAACGCCAGGCCCTCCTGCGCCTCGGCCAGCTCCGGCACATGGCTGTGGCCGGACGCGAGCTCGAGGAGCCCCTGCTCGCGGAACTCGCATGCGATCCTGTTGGCTCGGATCGTGTCCCGGACGAAGGCGTAGCCCGCCTGGGTCTCGCGATACAGGGCGGGGCCGACGGCGTCGCCATAGCGCTCGGTGAGCTCTGCCGGACCCCACTTGAAGCCGGGATGGATGATTCCGCCGTTGCGAGTCGATGCTCCCCAGCCCAGGTTGTTCGTCTCGAGCAGGGTCACCGAGGCACCCGACGCAGCGAGCTTCCAGGCACAGGCCACGCCGGTGTAGCCGCCACCGACGACGACGACGTCGACCCGCTCCCGCAGCTCCCGGCCGGACCGCTCGGGCAGGGCCGGCATCGTCGCGTGCCAGTACGGACGCTTCTCGTAGTCCCGGTTGATCGTCGCTCCGGACCGGATCCCCTCAGCCATCGCCCGCGCAGGGTACCGGACGAACGGGGGCCTAGCCGGCCTGGGACTGGTACGCGAGTCTGCCGGACGCGATCGTGACCTGCACCGCGCCCGGTAGCTGTCGACCCAGGAGCGGAGTGTTGCGGCCTCGGGTGGCGAGCGTCTCCGGTCCGACGGTCCACCGCTCCGAGCGGTCGAACACGACGAGGTCGGCCGGCTGCCCCTCCACCAGGCCGGGCGGCTGGCCGAACCGGCCCCCAAGAACTCCGGCCGGACCGACGGTCAGCACCTCGATCGCCCGCCGCAGCGTGATCCGACCGGCATCGACAGCCTCCAGGAGGAGGCCGAGCGCCGTCTCCAGTCCTGCAATCCCGTTGGCTGCCAGGCCGAACTCCACGTCCTTGTCGACCGATCGATGCGGCGCGTGGTCGGTGGCCACAGCATCCGCGGTCCCGTCGACGAGCGCATCGAGACAGGCGATGCTGTCGGCCGGGGTGCGGAGCGGCGGGTTGACCCGCAGGGACGGATCGTAGGGCTTCGCGGTGATCGCGCCGTCGTCCCAGGGATCGCCGCCATTCGCCTGCCAGCCGAAGCGGCGCGCGCCGGCCAGCCACTCGTCGGTGAGGGCGAGGTGGTGCGGTGTCACGTCACAGGTCACCGGGAGCCCGCTCGCCCGCGCTCGTCGCACCAGGTCCAGGGCGGCCGCGGTCGAGAGGTGGGTGAGGTGGAGCCGCACCCCAGGGACGTCGCGTCGCACGTCCTTGAGGACGGCAAGGTCACGGGCGACGGCCGCCTCCTCGGCGGCTGCGGGCCAGCCCCGCAGGCCCAGCACGGTTGCGACGAGGCCGTCGTTGGCCTCGGCACCGGCCGTCAGCGACGGGTCCTCGGCGTGGTCGACCACGGGCAGCTCGAGCGCACCCGCGTACGCGAGGGCGTTCCGCAGGAGCGCGGTAGCGTGCACGGGCGCCCCGTCGTCGGAGAAGCCGATCACACCGGCGTCGGCGAGCTCACCCATGGGCGCCAGGGTCTCGCCGTTCCTGCCCACCGAGACACAGCCGTAGGCGAGCAGGCGAGCAGGCGAGACGGCCGATTCCGCGGTCGCGCGCAGCCTGGCAACGATCGCCGGGTCGTCGACCGGTGGCGACGTGTTGGGCATGGCGCACACGGTGGTGAACCCGCCGTGGGCCGCGGCCGCGAGCCCGGATTCGATTGTCTCGGCATCCTCGTTGCCGGGCTCTCGCAGGTGTGCGTGGAGGTCGACGAAGCCGGGCGCGACCACCATCCCCGTGTCGTCCACGCCGTCGGCCTCCGCGCCGTCGAGCCAGGCCACCGATTCCAGGATCCCGCCCCGGACCACGATCTCACCCGGCCCCTCGCGCCCGGCAGCCGGGTCGACCAGCCAGGCGCGACTGAGATCCAGGTCGGTCACGCCCGCTCCTCGCCGCGCCCACCGGAGAGCAGGTAGAGGAGGGCCATGCGGATCGCGACGCCGTTCGAAACCTGGTCCGTGATCACCGACTGGCCGCCGCTCGCGACGTCGGAGGCGATCTCGACGCCCTCGTTCATCGGTCCTGGGTGGAGCACGATCGCGCCCGGCTTCGCGAGTCGGAGCCGTTCGGCGGTCAGCCCGTAGCGGGCGGCGTACTCCCGGAGCGATGGCAGCAACCCGCTCGCCATCCGCTCACGCTGAATCCGGAGCGCCATCACGGCGTCAGCGTCGCGCAGCGCGGCGACCGGATCGGTGGTCACGGTGAACCGATGCCCGCGTGCGCCGGCACGCGCCCACGTCTCGAAGCCGCGGACGAGGGTGGCCGGTGCGCACAGCCACAGGTCCGCGCCGGCGGCGGTCAGGGCCCAGATGTTCGAACGGGCGACCCGGGAGTGGAGCAGGTCGCCGAGAATCACGATCTTCCGCCCGGCGACCGATCCAGCCGGCAGGTGCTGCCGCAGCGTGTACAGGTCGAGGAGGGCCTGCGTTGGGTGTGCGTGCCAGCCATCGCCACCGTTGACCACCGATCCCGAGAAGGTGTCGGCCGCGAGCTGTGGCGCCCCGGAGACCGGGTGCCGGACGACCAGGATCTCGGCTCCGAGGGCCTCGATCGTCCGGACGGTGTCGACGAGCGACTCGCCCTTGCTCACCGAGGAGGTCGACGATGCGATGTTGACGACGTCGGCGGAGAGATTCTTTGCGGCGACCTCGAACGAGACCCGCGTTCGCGTCGAGGCCTCGTAGAACAGGATCGTCACGTTCGTCCCGCGCAGGGCCGGGACCCGCGGGATCGGCCGGGCGAGGACCTCCGACATGGCGTCCGCGGTCCGAAGGACGAGCTCGATCTCGGGCCAGGTCAGGAGATCGACGTCGAGCAGGTGGCGGTGGGGCCAGGGTTCGGTCGGCGGCTCGTCGACGAGCGGCAGATCGGGGGATGGTGATGCGAGGGCCGACCGAGGCTCGTCGACCGCGGTCACCTCAGCCGACCGGGCTCGCCACGAGCGCCACGCGCTCGATGTCCACGCCGTCCTCGCCGTCGGTCTCTTCGAGGTGGACTCGGACGACCTCTTCGCGCGAGGTGGGGACGTTCTTGCCCACGTGGTCGGCTCGGATCGGGAGCTCGCGGTGACCGCGATCGACGAGGACGGCCAGCCGGATCGCCTGCGGACGTCCAAAGTCCACGAGCGCGTCCATCGCCGCCCGGATCGTCCGGCCGGTGTACAGCACGTCGTCGACGAGGACGACCGTGCGTCCGTCGATCGCGAACGGGAGCTCGGTGCCCTTGACGATCGGTTGCTGCGCCACGAGCGACAGGTCGTCGCGATAGAACGTGATGTCCAGCGCCCCGACCGCGAGCCGGACGCCCTCGTGCTCCTCGATCGAATCGGCGATCCGCCGCGCGAGCGGCACGCCTCGCCGCTGGATGCCGACCAGGACGAGCCCCTCGGTCCCAGCCTGCTTCTCCACGATTTCGTGGGAGATCCTGACCGTGGCCCGGCGGATCTCGTCCGCGGTCATGATCCGGCGGCCGGTCACCCGCGCACTCCCAGGGCGCCCTCGGTCGCTCCCGCGCGACGTGGCACGTGTTCCTCCTTCCCGGCCTCGCGGGGCCGGTCCTTAAAGGTCGAACAGAGGATACCGCAGGGTCCGGCGGACCCTGCGCGGGTCAGTAGACCCGCACCGTCACCCTGGTCGTGCCGCTCCAGGACGGGCAGCCGCAGACGCGGAAGAAGTCCGGCCGATAGAGATCCACGATCCGCTCCGGGTTCGCCGCACTGGGCCCGTAGTCGTTGATCACCCGATCGACGCAGCCGCCCGCTCCGCAGATCACGACCACCGTTCCACGCGGCAGTCGCATCGCCGTGGTCCCGTTGTCATAGAAGGTGGCGTAGCCGGAGAGCGTGTAGCGCGGCGGCTTGAGCACGCTCAGGTGACCGGCGTTGGGCTGGCTGACAGGCGGCTTGGTGGGCGCCGCGAGCATCAGGCCGGGCTCGATGAACGTGGCGTCGGCCGCGAGGAAGCCCGCTGACCGGAAGGCAGGATCGAGGGGATCGATCACGAAGCTGTCCACGTCCGCGTTCGCCGGGACCGTCCGGAACGCCGCTGCGTCGAAGGGCTGCTCGGGGCCGGGGACTCGCTGGCCCACGAAGCCCGGCAGGGCGACTGTCACGAGGACGGCGACGATCGCCGCTCCCGCGACCTTGTTGCCGGGTCGCACGCATGGGACGATACGCCATCCGGTGGCTGACCGCCAGTCACGGGCCGTCCCGTGGGATGCCTGCGCGGCGAGTTTCGATCAGCGGATGACGACGATCGTTGCCTCCCCGGGAAGCGTTTCGACCTTGCCGAAGCCGTCGTCGGTCCAGGCCAGGACCTGGACCCGGCTGCCGGCACCGTCCTCTGCGGCCGGGGTCACCCAGGCAAGGCGACCCTCCGCGAGCGAGAAGCCGCGCCGGGCCGGCACGTCGCGCAACGGCCGATCTCCCCGATCGAAGCGTCCGGACTCGGCGTCGACGAGATAGAGGGTGAGGGTACCGAGCTCCGGGTCCTCGCCGTCGGCCACCCAGACCGCGAGCCGGGTCCCGGTGGCATCCCAGCGAGCATCCCAGTCGGCGACGGCGTCGTCGGCGATCACCTGCGGATCGCGCGAGCCGTCGTCCGTCGGCCAGCGTCCCAGGACGAGGCGGCCGTCGGCCGTTCGAAGGACGCCGTTCTCGCCTGCCTCGAGGGTGCCGTCCCAGTAGACGGCGGCGTCTTCGCCCGGTCGAACGGTGGGTCGCCACGCGCCACCACCGAGCGAGACCGAGGTGCCGTCATTGGGATCGATGAGGACGACTTCGCTGTCGAACACCATGCCGTCGGGGACGGATGACGTCGCGGGCGACGTCGACGCGGACGCCTTGGCCGGCTGGGACGGATCGGTCGATCCCGGGGTCTCGGACGACGCGGGATCCGCCGAGGGGTCGATCGCACGGCTGGCAAGGATTTGTTCGCCCAGCCACGACGCGAACACGGTCCGGTGGTCGGTGGTCACCGCGACCGCCGACGCCTGGCCGGACTGCCAGATGTACACGTCCGGTCCGGTCGAACCGTCGGCGGGTCGGGCGGAGAATGCGAACCACCGACCGTCGGGGGAGTACGCGGCTGTGTCACCCACGAGGACGACATCGGTTGCGATTGCGATCGCACCCTCGACCGGCGGGATGGGGGTGGCGGTTGGCAGAGCGGATTCCGACGGCGACGCGGACCCCGAGCCGGTCGACGGCGTGGACGTCGGCGGAGACGCCGATTCCGTCGGGCGGATGGTCGCGGTCGGGGTCTGCTCGGGTGTCGGGACCGGCGTGTTCGATGGCCCGCTCCCAACGGATGGCGTCGGGGAGGGCCGCCCCGTGGGCGACGGTGCCGGCACCGCATACACGGTGTCGCTGGTGGCGCCGGCCGGTCGATTGACGACGATCAGCTCCCCCTCGGCCGGCGAGCGGACCACCGCGACCGGTGCCTGCCTGAGCTTGAGCTGCCGCGTCGTCGAGCCGTCGATCGGCTGACAGCCGCTCGTCCGCCCGTCCGGGCACACCTCGTCGATGGGTGCGGACTTGACGTTCGCATCACCGGACGCATCGATCTGGATCCAGGCCACGTCATCGGCCCGGTCGATGCGGAGTGGCGATGCGCCCGGCGAAGGCGTGGCCACCGCGCCCGGCGAGGACGCGACCGGACTCTGGATCGGCGGGGGAAGCGGGCCCTGTGACAGGAGCGAGGCTCCGACCACGACCGCGACGACCAGGACGCCGGAGATCGCCCCCAGCGGCAACCGAAGGGCCCTGTCGGTCACCGGCGTCCGCTCGCCGGATGTCCCGCGACGCGCGGATTCGGCCTCGATTGCGGCAGCGGTCCGCGCCCACAGGTCCCGCGGCGGCTCCGGCGCACGACCCTTGAGGGCCCGCAGCTCGAGACGCTGCGCCGCATAGTCGGCGGCTACCGCCGAGCACTCGCTGCAGCTCTCGAGGTGCCCGCCAAGCCAGGTTTCCTCGGCCGGTTCGAGCGGCCAGTCCAGCTGCTCGGCCATCCGCGTGCGTGCGCGCTCGTGCGGATCCGGCCACTGGTCGGGCTGGCGGCGGTTGCCCAGGAAGCGGCGCCAGGTCATCGGCCGCCTCCAAGGGGTCGTGCAGGTCGCGAGGAGGCATCCTTGGACGGCTCTCGACGCGTGTCGGCGTCGGCCGCTGCGGCGCGTTCTGCGGCGAGCGCCTGTCGCAGGCTCTCGCGGGCGCGGGTGAGGAGCGCCCGTGCCGCGACGTGGCTGACGCCGAGGCTTGCCGCGAGCTCCAGCCCGGTCAGGTCGTGGAGCTCGGCCAGCAGCAGTGCGGCTCGCTGGCGCTCGGGGATGCGTGCCAGGGCCCGCTCGAGATCGCCTGACAGCCGCACGTCCATCGCCTGGTGCTCCACCGACGGTGCGGCGCCCCTGGATTCCCCGGTCCACGGGAGGAAGCGGACGATCTTCCGGCGTCGCAGCTCGTCGAGGGCGACCCGGTGGGCGATCTGGTACAGCCAGGCCCGCGCATTCTCGGGCTTCTCGAGCGTCGCGTGGTTGCGATAGGCCTTGACGAACGCGTCCTGGGTGAGGTCCGCGGCGAGCTCGGGATCCCGAAGCATCCGCACGAGATAGGCGTGGATCTCCGCGTGGTGTCTGGCGAACAGCTCCTCGACGAAGGCGCCCGCGGTCGCGTGATCCCAGGTGCCGCTCATCGCCGCGCCGTCCGGGGCGGATCGGGCGCCCAGATGACCGGTGAGTTCGCCGCTGACCATCGGTACTCCGCCAGGGCGCGCGGCACTGGGCTCCGCGATGAACACTCCTGGAACGGTCCGTAGACGAGAGGCCCTGCCCGCGTGTGACGCCCGGTCGCGATGCTGGTCGTGCGGATCGTGCCCCCGATCGTCAACGCCATCGCCCGTCGCCGGCCACGGCTTCGGCGTCGCGCGGCCCGACGGCAGCCAGCAGCTCCTCCACCGCGTCCTCGGGCGAGACCGGGTTGACCGGCAGGCCGGTCCCGAGTTCCAGTCCCGCGATCTCCCGCAAGCGGGGGTGGATCTCCCAGTGCCAGTGATACGTGGCGTCGACCTGCTCGCGCAGGGGGGCCGTGTGGAGGACCAGGTTGTAGGGCGGTCCGTCGAGTGCCGTCGCAAGGCGTGAGAGGACCTGGCGGAGGGCCTCGACGGTCCCCGCCAGGTCCGCATCCGAAGCGCGTCCGAAATCCGCCTCGTGGCGTCGGGGGACGATCCAGACCTCGAACGCGGATCGCGATGCCCAGGGCGCGAACGCGACGCTCGAGTGGTCGGCCCACACCAGGCGATCCGGGCGTCGCACCTCGTCCCGGACGAGCCGGCAATACGGGCATTCACCCTCCCGGATCACGAACCGTGCCGCGCCCCCGATCTCTTCCGCGATCCGGTGGGGCACCTGGGGCAGGTCGTACAGGTCGAGGCACAGATGGTTCGATCGCGCCCCGGACTGGCGACCCCAGTTCTGGACGACCTGGACGTAGTCGGTCTGCCCCGCGCCACGCGCGTCGGCAAGGATCGACCGGGCGCCGGCGACGAGGGACTGGATCATCCGATCGCCGACGGCATGGAGCGGACGGTGCTCGCCGGGCGGCGCGACCACCGTTCGCCAGCTGCCGGCGGCACGAGCCTGAGCGATCTCGACCTGCGCGAGCCCCTGGTCGAGATCCCGCGCTTCGTCCTCGGAGCCGACCACGTGGAACGCGAAGTCCTTGAGCATCCGGGTGCGGACGCCTTCGCCCGCCGGGAGCCGGCAGTTCTGGCAGTCGTCGCCGTCGTCGATCGGCTCGGCGGCCCGTGAGAAGCGATCCCGATCGAAGGCCCGGTCGACGACCGTGGCTACCCACCAGCCGGTGACCGGATCCCGGCGCAGCTCGAACAGCCCGGCACCCATCAGCCGGGTCGGGCGGCTTCGCCGAGCCGGGCCGCGAGCGCGCGGGCGAAGACGGTGGCGGCGGCCTCGACGGTGGGCGCCGCGCGCCCGTCGCCAGCTCGCGCCCGCTCGGCGGCGATCGAGGTCGATGCCACGCCGGGCATCCCACAGGGGTCGATCAGCTCGAAGTCGGCGAGGTTGGTGGTCACGTTGAGCGCGATCCCGTGATACGTGACGCCGCGCTCGAGGCGAACGCCGAGGGCGCCGATCTTGCGTGGGGCGTCGGTGTCAGCGTCCACCCAGCACCCGGGCTCACGGTCGCGCCGCCCGGCCGTGACGCCGAACGTGGCGCAGGTGTCGGTCATCGCCGCCTCGAGCGCCCGGACGAACGGGCGAAGGAGGATGCCGCGATCGCTGAGCCGCACGATCGGATACGCGACCAGCTGACCCGGACCGTGATAGGTGACCTCGCCGCCGCGCTCCACGCGGATGACCTCGATCCCTCGCTCGGCCAGCTCCCCCGGCAAGGCGAGGACGTGGCGCACATCCGAATGACGGCCGAGCGTCAGGACCGCGGGATGCTCGAGAAGCAGCAGCCGGTCGGGGATCCCACCGTCCGCGCGCCGGGCGGCGAGCTCCTTCTGCAGCCGCCAGGCATCGCGATAGGGCACCCGTCCCAGCCAATCGGGGACCAGCACCCTGGGCTCCGCCGACCCGTCGTGCGGTCGATCGAGCGTTGCGGTTGCCTGGTCCATCACCCGACGATAGCAGGCGCCGGTCGAGCACCCGTCGCGTGGCATCGCGGCAACGCCGGGCACGCCGGAGATGGCGCGGGCCACCTGCCTTGCTAGAATGACGCCCTGTCGAGCGGGAGTAACTCAGCTGGCAGAGTGCTTGCTTCCCAAGCAAGATGTCGCGGGTTCGAATCCCGTCTCCCGCTCCACCTCCTCCTCAACGGCCCCGGTCGATCTTGCCCGCGGCGATGTTCCGGCGCCGGCAGAGCCCGCACTTCGCGGGGCCCGTCAGATGGTGCGGTTGGCGATGACGAGCTCGCGACGGGTGGTCGCGATCAGACGCTCGAGTCTGGCGCCGTCGAGGACCTCGCATGCCCAATCCCAGTGAATCGAGATGACGTCACCTGGGCCGACCTCGCCGATGAACCCGCGCCCGTCGCGGAATGCCGTGATGCGCTCGATCCGCGGTTCGCCGAAGGCGAGCTTGCCCTCGGCGAGTGCCAGCGGCACGGCGCGCACGACCAACTCGTCGCTTGCGCGCTCGACGACCCGCCCCCATCGGACGCGACACCGATCCATCGTCTCCACGACGTGATCGGCCTGTTCGCTTCGCATCAACCCCACCCTCGGAAACACGTCCAGGACGTGGAACGCGTGGACGGGCTTGGAGCCGGCAGGGGCCGAGTCCCGCAGTTCGCTGTAGGTCTTCGCCCGGAGTCGTGGCCGGAATCTGGTCCGCAACGAATCGGCGAGCTGGTTCGGGGTGACGGCCTCGACGAGGGGGCCGCCCAGCCAGTATGCCTCCACGACATCTGCTGACAGTGGGTCCGGACGCCGATTGGCGCGGGCGATCAGCTCCAGGTACGGATACGCGCCCTCAAACCCGCGCGCCAACTCGCGCACCTGGCGTTCGTCACCGCCCTCGGTGGCTTCACCGAACAGTGACGCCGCATCGTCTGGACCGCACAGCCCCAGACGATTTGGGCCGTAGGCGTAGCGTGCGAACAGGAGCGGCCCGCTTGGTCGGGTTCGGCTAGGAGGCGGCGCGAGCACGGGGTTCGGAACGTCCTCTTCCGCCAATCGCAAGGATCGCGATCCCGGCCACGGCGACGAAGATCAGCAGATAGCCCCCCACGACCGCCCCAACGGGCACGGCGCCGGCCGAGACGGCCGACAGCACACCGGTCACCACGGCCCCCACGACCAGGATGCTCGTCACCGCCGTCGCCGGCGCCTCGCGAAGGGCCGCGTACCACGTCCCCACATAGCCCGCGAGGAGAACGCCCGTGACGCCGATCCAGAGCCAGCCCGTGGTCGTGATCGCGGCGATCGTGCCCAGCTTTCCGGCGACGACGAGGTAGCCGGCCAGGATCAGCACCCCAAGCGCCATCCGGGCGACGGCGACCGTGCGCACAGGGACCGTGCCGAGCAGGCGCTTCGCGATAATGACCTCAACCGACCACAGCGCCGTCGCGGCCGCGATCATCAGCTCGCCCGGCCCGATGCCGACACCGGTCGGCGGTGCCACGAGCATCTGGCCGGCGAGCAGGACGCCCAGGGCCGCGATGGGCATCAAGCCAAGTCGCTCGCCGAGCAGGGGGACGGCGAGCAGTGCGACCCAGATGAACAGCGTCTTGTGGATGAAGGCGGCTGTGGGCGCGGTCGCGATGGCGAGTCCGCTGAAGAACAGCACGAACGGGACGCTGCCGCCGATGACGGCGATCGCGATCAGTCCGGCCGAAGCGCGCGAACGCGGGGCCGGCCACGTCAGCCGCCCCGGTAGGGCGATCGAAGCCGCGACGAGGATCGCGGCGGCGACGAGGTTCTTGGCAGTCGTATACACGGCCGCGTCCGGGACCGCCTTGACCCCGAATGAGTTGAGGAACACGGCGACGCCGCTGATCAGTGCCGTCCCCGCGGCGAGCAGGATCCCGCGACGGACATCCGTCGACGACGACATCACATTCCTCCCGTATCTGCTGGACGCCCGGACGGCGCGACATCGCCGGCAAGGAGAGCGCGCATCTCCGCCGCCTCGGTGGGGTCGAGGCGTTCCAGGATCGTGCCGGCCGCAACGACCACATAGTCACCCGGCGAAACATCCGGCACCAGGATCGTCGAGGCCCGGTAGTCGCGGTGCTCGCCGCGGACGACGGCGCTGACCTCATCGACGGCGACGACGAGGCCTGGATAGGTCAGGCACATTGGCCCCACGATCATAGGCCGGTTGGTCGAGTGCGGATCGGTCTTGTGGAGTGGTATACGGTTAGGTGCAGTAGTTGCCTGCCGGAGGACGGGTTTGGTTGTCCCTGTCAGCAGATCCGCCCCGCCCGCTGACGACGAGCGCTGGCGGAAGGTGGAGTCCAGGATGCAGCGCCTTGGCTACCGGCGCGACGCCCTGATCGAGGCACTCCACGCGACACAGGACGCCTTCGGCTACATCGACGACGAGGCCCTCCGGTATATCGGGAAGGCGCTCGCGATCCCGCCGTCGACCGTGTACGGGGTTGCGACGTTCTACTCGTACTTCACGTTGCAGCCACGCGGCGAGCACACGTGCGTGGTCTGTACCGGCACGGCCTGCTACATCAATGGCGCGTTGCCGATCCTGGCCCGAATCCAAGAGTCCCTCGGCATCGCGCCGGGCGAGACGACGGCGGACCGCAAGCTGTCCCTGCTGACCGGCCGCTGCTTCGGTGCGTGCAGCCTGGCTCCCGCCGCGATCGTGGACGGCCGATTCGAGGACCACGTTGATGGTGAAGAGCTGGCCACGAGGCTCCGAGCATTGTGAGCGAGACCGCGACCCCGGGCGGCGACGGCGCCTCGCAACGCCGACCCGTTGAGGACACGCATCCAGCCGTGTCCGCCGGTCTCTCAGCCTACGTGTGCGAGGCCGTCAGCTGTCTGTCCCGATCGTCGCACGAGGTGCTGACGAAGCTCGGCACGCAGATCGCGGAGCGCGGCCCGTCCCGCGTCGAGGTCAAGCGAGTCGGCTGTCTGCGTCTGTGCGCCGAGGGCCCGCTCGTCCACGTTCCGCAGTCCGGGCAGATGTTCAGCCGCGTCCGTCCGGACGAGCTCGCGCCGATCCTCGAGGCGTTGACAGCAGGCCCGCAGCACGCCGCGAGCACGACCCAGCGCGAGTTCTTCGAGCGCCAGGTGCCGATCGCCACCGAGAACTCGGGCCGGATCGACCCCGAGAGCCTGGACGATTACCTGGATGCCGGCGGATACGCGGCCCTGGGGCGCGCGATCAGGACGATGACCCCTGGGGAGGTCCGCGATGAGATCACGACCAGCGGCCTGCGAGGACGCGGCGGAGCTGGCTATCCAACCGGGCTCAAGTGGAATACGGTCGCCAAGGCGACCGGAACCCCTCGCTACGTCATCTGCAATGCCGACGAGGGCGACCCGGGAGCGTTCATGGACCGCAATATCCTCGAGAGCGACCCGCACCGGGTGCTCGAGGGGATGGCGATCGCAGCCTACGCCGTCGGCGCCTCCGCAGGCTACGTCTACTGTCGCGGCGAGTACCCACTGGTCGTGGCGCGGGTTCGGAAGGCGATCCGCGACGCCACCCGGCGAGACTACCTCGGGGCCACCATCATGGACACGAAGTTCTCGTTCGAAGTCGACGTCCGTCTCGGCGCAGGGGCGTACGTCTGCGGCGAGGAGACCGCGCTCATCGCATCGATCGAGGGTGGGCGCGGCTCGCCGGTCCCGAGACCACCGTACCCGGCGGTATCCGGGCTGTATGACCGCCCGACGCTGATCAACAATGTCGAGACGTTCGCCAACGTTCCGCCGATCATCCGCAACGGTGGCGACTGGTTCGCATCCATCGGGACCGCGGGCAGCAGGGGCACCAAGGTGTTCGCGCTGGCAGGTCGCGTCGTCAACACCGGGTTGGTGGAGGTCCCGATGGGAACCACGCTCCGGGCGATCGTGTTCGACATCGGCGGCGGCATCGTCGACGGCCGCGAGTTCAAGGCCATTCAGACCGGCGGCCCTGCGGGTGGCTGCATCCCGGCCGAGTTCCTCGACATGCCGGTCGAGTACGAATCGCTCACGAAGATCGGCTCGATGATGGGCTCGGGCGGAATGATCGTCATGGACGACACCAGCTGCATGGTCGACCTGGCCCGCTTCTTCATGGACTTCATGCGCGAGGAGTCGTGCGGCAAGTGCGTCCCTTGCCGCGTCGGGACGACCCAGCTCCACGTGCTGCTGACCCGAATCACGAGCGGCCTGGCGTCGACGGCCGACCTCGTGACACTGGAGCGCCTGGCGGGCATGGTCCAGCGGACGAGCCTGTGCGGTCTTGGGCAGGGGGCGCCGAATCCGGTATTCAGCACGCTGCGCTACTTCCGGTCCGAGTACCTCGCCCACATCGAGGAACGGCGCTGCCCGGCGGGCGTATGCGAGATGGCGCCCGAGGCGGTGTCCGCGTGACGGTCCACACGCTCCGCATCGACGGCCACGACGTGGCCGGCGCCGACGGCCAGACGATCCTCTCGGTCGCCGCCGAGAACGGCATCTCGATCCCGACGATGTGCCACCTCGACGGCCTGTCGGACACTGGCGGCTGCCGGATGTGCGTGGTCCAGATCGCCGGGTCGCCCAAGCTCACGCCGGCCTGTACCACCCCCGTGGCGGAGGCGATGGAGGTGACGACCGCGTCCGACGAACTCGTCGAATACCGCAGGACGATCGTCGAGATGATGTACCTCGAGCGCAATCACATCTGCTCGATCTGCGTCGCCAACAACCACTGCGAGCTCCAGGATCGCGCCGAGCAGCTGAGCGTCCAGCACTTCGAGCTGCCGGTCATCAATCCGAACGTCGGCATCGACGCGACCCACCCGCTGTTCGCGATCGACCACAACCGCTGCATCATGTGCACTCGCTGCGTTCGCGTGTGCGGGGAGATCGAGGGGGCGCATACGTGGGGCGTGATGGGCGCCGGTCTCGACGCCCGGGTCGTGACCGACATGGGTACACCGTGGGGCGCGTCCTCGACCTGCACCAGCTGCGGCAAGTGCGTCCAGGTCTGCCCCACCGGTGCCCTGTTCGAGAAGGGCCGCTCGATCGCCGAGGGGAGCAAGGCCAGGCGGCCCTATCTCCCCTACCTGCGCGCGGTCGGCCAGGACGGGCCATCGTGACGCGACCCCGGCTGGCTACCGTCTGGCTCGACGGCTGTTCGGGCTGTCACATGTCGTTCCTCGACATGGATGAACGGCTGCTCGAGGTCGCCGCGCGGGCGGATATCGTGTACAGCCCGCTCGTGGACGCCAAGGAGTACCCCGATGGTGTCGACGTGTGCCTCGTCGAAGGGGCGGTGTCCAGCGAAGACGATCTGCACAAGATCCGCCTTGTCCGCGAGCGCACGCAGACGCTGGTCTCGTTCGGCGATTGCGCAGTCACGGCGAACGTGCCCGGGATGCGCAATCCGATCGGGACCCGGCCGCTCCTGGAGCGTGCCTACGTCGAGAATGCCACCCTGAATCGCCGCCCGCCCCTGGACGTGGTGCCCGCGCTCCTGCCGACCAGCCGGCCGGTCCACCAGGTCGTCCCCGTGGACGTCTACCTCCCCGGCTGCCCGCCGTCCGCCGACCTCATCTTCGCCGCCGTGATCGACCTCATCGAGGGCCGCCAACCCGATACGACGGGCGCCCGGTTCGGACGCTAGCGATGACCACCGAGCCGGCCAGCACGATTGTCATCGATCCGGTCACGCGGATCGAGGGCCACTCGAAGATCACGATCCACCTCGACGCCGACGGAGCGGTGGATCGGGCGTTCTTCCACGTCACCCAGTTCCGTGGCTTCGAGCGGATGGTGCAGGGCCGCCCGATCCACGAGATGCCGTCGATCATGGCGCGGATCTGCGGCATCTGCCCGGTCAGTCACCTCGTGGCCTCGGCCAAGGCGTGCGACGAGATTCTCGCCGTCGAGCCGCCACCCACCGGCGCAGACCTGCGACGGGTGATGAACCTCGCCCAGCTCGTCCAGTCGCACGCGCTCAGCTTCTTCCACCTGTCGTCCCCGGACCTGCTATTCGGTTTCGACGGCGATCCCGCGGTCCGGAACATCGTGGGCGTTGCCCAGCACCATCCCCAGCTGGCCCGCGACGGGATCGCGGTCCGACGGTTCGGGCAGCAGATCATCGAGTGGCTGGGTGGCAAGCGCATCCACCCCGCCTGGGTGGTGCCGGGGGGCGTGGATGCGCCGCTGACGGCCGAGACCCGCGACCGGATCGTGGCCACGATTCCCGGTGCTCTCGCCGCAATCCGCCGCACACTGGACTGGTATCAGACGGAACTGGTCGGCTGGGAGGAGGAGGCTGCCGGCCTGGGTAGCTTCCCGTCGGCCTACATGGGCCTCGTCGACGATGAAGGCCGCATGGATCACTATGGCGGCCGCCTGCGGGTCGTGTCCGCGAATGGTGACCGGCTCGCTGACGACATCGATCCCCGGTCGTACCAGGACGTCATCGGCGAGGCGGTGGAGCCGTGGAGCTATCTCAAGTCCGTTTACTGGAAGCCGGCGGGTTACCCGGCCGGGATCTACCGCGTGGGTCCGCTGGCGCGGCTGGTCGTCTCGGACCGATTCGGGACCCCCGGAGCGGACGCCGAGCTGAAGGCGTTCCGGAGCCGGGTTGGTCGAATGCCGTCCAGCACGTTCCACTACCACTACGCTCGGCTGATCGAGGTGCTTTTTGGCATCGAGCGGATCGCCGAGCTGTTGCGCGATCCGGGAATCCTGAGTCCCCGCGTGCGGAGCCATGCCCCGATCAACCGAAACGAGGGGGTGGGCGTGTCCGAGGCGCCGCGCGGGACGTTGATCCACCACTACCGCGTAGACGACGATGGCATCGTTCAGTGGGCGAACCTCGTGATCGCGACCGGCCACAACAACCTGGCGATGAATGAGAGCGTCACCCAGGTCGCACGACGGTATGTCAAGAGCGATCGGCTGAGCGAGGGGATGCTGAACCGTGTCGAGGCGGTCATCCGCTGCTACGACCCGTGCCTGTCCTGTTCCACCCATGCGCTCGGCGACATGCCGCTCGAGATCACGCTGCTGACCAACGACGGCGTCGTCCTGGACGAGATCCGGCGCTGACGGACAGCGCGGACACCGGTCACGTGCTCATCATCGGCGTCGGCAACGAGCTGCGTGCCGACGATGGCGTGGGCCGAGCCGTGGCGGAGGCCTTGGCGACCGATGCGCGGCTGGCCGGCGTACGCACGCGATCTGTCCGTCAGTTGACCCCGGAGCTGGCAGTGGACGTGGCTGCGGCGAGCCTGGTGGTGTTCGTCGATGCAGACATCCGATTGGCACCCGGCCGGATTGCCGTGGGCCCGATCGGAGACGCACGTCCGGGGTCGTTCTCGCACCACGTGACCCCGGCTGCGCTGGTTGAGCTTGCCCGGCTCCTGGATGGCGGGGTTGCGGACGCGATCACCGTCCGGATCGGCGTCGAGTCCCTGGACCTCGGCTACCCCAGAACGGCCGCCGCAGAGCGCGGGCTCCGACGAGCGGTTGAGGTCATCGCGGCGATGGTGGCCGACCGCGGGGCGCAGAGACGAGACGAGGCCTCGTGCACGAGATCGCGTTGACCGAAGCCCTGATCGCGTCATGTCTCGACGAGGTTGGTGGAGCGAGGATTGAGCGGATCGTGGTTCGCCACGCCTCGACGGTGTCCGAGGACGCGTTGCGCCAGGCGTTCGAGATGCTCACGGCCGAGGGACCCCTGGCCGGTGCACGGCTGGAGACGATGCGATTCGAACGGCGTCTCGAGTGCCCCTGCGGCTTCGCCGGCACCCTGGGGCCGGAACACGAGATCGGCGGATCTCTCGCGGTGTGCCCGGCGTGCGATGCCATCCATTCGGCGCCTCGGACGGCCGAGCTCGAGCTCGTGGCCCTCGAGTGAGCGCGACGGCGGCCGCGACAACCCTCGACAATCGACGCATGCGCATCGTGGTGACGGGCGGGAGCGGCAAGGCCGGTCGCTGGGTGGTCCGGGACCTTCGCCACCACGGCCACGACGTCCTCAACGTCGACCTCACCCATGACGGCAGCCCGCACGGGTTGTGCGTGCGAGCGGATCTCACCGAGCTCGGCCAGGCCCACGACGTTGTCGCCGGAGCGGACGCGGTCGTCCATCTCGCCGCGATCCCGGCACCAGAGCTGCGTCCGACCGGCGAGACGTTCAGGATCAACGCCCTGTCGACGTACAACGTGTTCGCGGCGGCGGTGGCAGCCGGAGTGCAGCGCGTCGTCTGGGCCTCGAGCGAGACCGTGCTCGGGTTGCCGTTCGACACGCCGCCGGCATTCGCCCCCATCGACGAGACCCACCCGCCGCGACCCGAGACGTCGTATGCCCTGTCGAAACTGGTCGGCGAGACGATGGCGAGCCAGTTCGCGCGCCAGACCGGGATCCCGTTCCTCGGGCTTCGGATCTCGAACATCATGGAGCCCGAGGAATACGCGCGCTTCCCGTCATTCCAGGACGACGCCACGCTCCGGAAGTGGAACCTGTGGGGCTACGTCGACGCCCGGGACGTGGCGCAGGCGATCCGGCTCGGCCTGACGGCGCCGATCGAGGGCTCGGACGTGTGCATCGTGGCCGCGGCGGACACGGTGATGACCCGGCCCAGTGCGGATCTCATGGCCGAGGTGTTCCCAGACGTCGAGCTCCGACGCCCGGTGGAGGGCCGGGTGACGCTGCTCTCCATCGATCACGCGCGAGAGCTGATCGGCTATCGCCCCGAGCACGGCTGGCAGGACGCCTGAGGCGATCAGGGGGAGGGTGGCCCGACCCGGCCCCGAATCGCGAACGACCGCCACCTGACGCTCTCGCCCAGGTCCGCGTCCCGGACCCGGATTCCGCACGGCTTCGTGCGTGGAATCCGATCTGGAAGGGGCCGTGCCGGGTCGGCGCCGCGTTTGCGTTCACCCGGCGTGCATACGCGATTCGGCCGGGTGCACGAACGGCGCGGGACTAGCGGCGACCCTGCACCGGCGCGGTCGGATCGGCGAGCGGGTCGAAGGACTCGGTTCGCTCGGTGACGGCATCGGCGCCCAGACGCGGCCGATCCCGGCGAGCCCCGGAAGGTGTCTCGCCGAGGACCGAGGGCCAGCCACCGTCGGCCAGCCGCTCGAGCGTGGCGATCGCGGCCGACACGGCGCCCTTCGCATGGGCGAGGGCGGCGCCCTCGAGTTGCCCGCCACGGACGCTCCGTGCGAGCTCGGCGGCCACCATCGCCGCCGAGCGTGCCTCGTGGAGGCGCCTCGGGCCATCGCCGGTCGGTGTCGTCCGCAGCAGGAGGGGCCCGGGCGCGCCGTCGCTCGTGGTGCCGCGGCTGAGGGCGGCGGTGATGAGGTACGGCCATGCCGGTGGATGAGCCCGCTCGGCGCCGGCGGTCTCGGCGAACGCGAGGAGGTGGCCGGGCAGGAGCTCGCGGCGAACGCTGACCTCGGCCACGGCGCTCGGGATCGGGTCGGGCTCGTCCGTCAGCCAGGTTGGCAGGGCTGAGACGACGATCCGGTCGGCCGGCAGACCGTCTGCCCGCGCAATGGCCACACCCAGCAGCTGGAGGGCGAGCGCGCGGCCGGCCCGGGTCGCCGGATCCGAAGGGAGCCCGCGAGCCAGGTCGGGCGCAACGACGAGCGGCCCCGCCCCCACGAGCAGCGTCGCGCCGCCACGCTGGATCAGGCGATGCGCGAAGGCGTGGTCGGCGAGGGCGCGGTCCGGGTCGACGCGGCCGGCGACGATCTCGCTCAGCGGGTCGGCCTCGACGACATCCACGCGCTCGAAGGCGGCCACGACAGCCTGCTCCGGAGCGGCCAGGGCCGGCGCCGCCGTCGCGAGGCGAACGTAGCTCCGACGTTCCGCTGCCGCTTCGTCCAGGGCGTGACGGAGGGCGGCCAGCGCCCGCTGGCTCCCGGTCGGTGCGGGCTCCCAGGCCTCGTCGCCGAGGCGATCGGCAGGATCCTGGTCGCTGGCGACACCGGACATCCCGGCGTCGAGGAGCCGGGTCGCGAGCTCCCAGCCCACGGGCACTTCGACCCGGAGGAGATCGAAGCCATCCCGGACGAGCCCGATTGCCTCCTCCAGCGCGGGAGCGGCGGTGGGCCGCGAAAGCGTCGTGCCGACCCACGGGCCGGCGGGCTCACCGAGCAGGTCGAGCAGCTCATGCCGGGCGGTCCGGTTGGCGTCGATCCGCTCGTATGCCGCCGCCGTGAGCCGGCGTGCCTCGACCTCGGCGACCGCACGACGATCGGGCTGGCCGAGGAGCTCGGCTTCGAAGGCGAGGTCGACCGCGCCCGACGCGACGTCGAGCGCCAGTTGTTGGGGCGCCAGGTCGTACTCGAGAAGGGCCATCGCAAATGGAAGCGCGATCCCGCCGGCGAGACGCTCCGGGTGCTGGCCGGCGTACCGCTCGACGACCTCGGCCGCGAGCGGGTGACCGGCCCGGTCGAGACCGCGAACGCCGAACAACCGCAGGATCGCGCGCTCCTGGCCGGTGGAGGTCGAGGAGCGCGCCCGCGCACCCCACGCTCCCGCGATCGTGGTCGCGAGATCGGACAGCCGATCGAGGTCTCCGAGGGACGTCGGCACGATCCGAGTATGCGTCAGCGTGTCAGCGGCCCGTCACTCCACGGTCGCCGCGAGCCGGACGCCGGCCAGGAAGCCGCGATAGGCGGTCACCGGATCCGGGGCCGTGAACCGCACGCCGCGATCGCCATACCGCTCGGCGCCCGGGACGATCGCCGCGTAGTCAGCCTCGATCCCGAGGTGGTACTCGACCTCGATCGTCACCGGCGGCCGGACCACCAGTGGTCGCAGGTCACCCGCCGCAGCGCGCTGCACCGCCCGCTGCGAACCGTCACGGATGAGGTCACGCGCCCGCTCCGGGTGAATGGATGCCGCCGCCCAGCCTCCGGCGCCGTGCTTGACAACGACGCGCTCGGCCGCCGGCAGCCAATCGGCAACCTCGTCCGCCAGCGCATCGTCGCCCGCGACGAGACCGACCGGGATGCCCCAGGCACCGAGCACGGATGCGTTGATCGCGGTCTCGCCAGCTGGTCGCCCGGCCAGCGTCGTGAGCGTGGGGCGACCGGTGAACGTGTGCGCGATCGTGCCGGTCGGATGGCCGGCGCGGGCGTGATAGCCCACGAACAGGGCCACGCCGAACGGCGCCTCGCCTTCGGCGGGCTGCGCACCCGCGACCATCGACCACGTCTTCCGGCCCTGGAGCACGCGGGCCGCCGGGTGGAGGTCGATCGGTCGCAGGTTGTACATCCCGCCGTGGCTGTCGTTCACGAGGATGTCGGTGGCACCGCCCGCGATGGCGCCCTCGATCGCCGCGTTCGCCTCGCCGACCATCAGCTCCACGCTGGCCGGATAGCCCTTGTCGTCGCGTCCGGTTGGACCCGGATGGCTGATCCCGGCGATGCCCTCCATGTCCACGCTGAGATAGACCCTCATCCCTCGCCCTCGTCTGCCGCTGCGGGACCCGTCCGGGCCGGTGACCCGATCCAGACGTGACCGTCGCCGAATCGCTCCGCCTTCCAGATCGGTGCCCGCCCCTTCGTCTCGTCGATCGCGTGCCGCGCCGCCCGGAACGCTGCATCGCGGTGAGGCGCGACGGCGACGACGGCGACCGATGGCTGGCCGAGCGGGACGTCGCCGGTGCGATGGACGATCGCGAGCCGCTCGACCCCGAAGCGGTCCCGGATCTCGTCCGCGATCGCCTCGAGGACCGACAGGGCCATCGTCTCGTGCGCCTCGTAGGACAGCTGCTCCACGCTGCGCCCGGCGTGTCGCTCGGCTTCCGCCTCCTGGCCGGGCGCCGGCGTCCCGGGGGTGACCCGCGTGCGACCGAGGAAGCCGACCACCGCACCGTCCGCGTCGGTCGCAAGCCGGTCGCCGAGCTCGGCCAGGATGCCGGCCCCGAACGGCTCGGCACGCAGCTCCAGGATCCGCCGCGCGTCGTCCGGGTCACCGCCGCTCACGGGTGGGATGCAGGCGAGTTCATCGCCCTGCGCGAGCGCCCGGTCGGCGTCCGCATACTCCCCGTTGACCGCGAACCGGATCGCCGGGCGGCCCGGGGCGAGGATCGGGAAGCGCTCCACGAGCGCGACCCATGCGTCCTCGATCGTCGCACCGTCGGAAACCTCGAGGTCCACGGCCCGCGTCCCGGCCAGCTCTCGCTGGATCGCGAACAGCCGAACGTGGATCGTCATCCTGTAGGTGGCTCGACCCCGCTCACACGAGCAGGCCCGCCCCGAAGTAAAGGCCCGAGGCCAGGATCGTGCCGGCTGCGATCGCCCCGACGTCGATGTACAGGAGACCGGTTGCCGACTCCATCGACCGGGTGCGGGCGGTCTGGATCGCCGCCCACGACACCACGAGCGGGAACACGAGCCCGACCAGCAGCCGGAGCCAGACGAACAGGGCCCACGGACCGCCGAGCACGCCGAACGGACCCGGTCCAGCCGGCCCTGCTCCGGTCGCGACCCAGACGACGAACAGCGTGATCTGGGCGGCAACGATCCCGGTCAGGATCCGGGCAAAGAGCACCAGTGGCCCTTCGGACAGGCGTGGCGTGACGAGGTACCAGTGGCCGAGGATCATTGCCGCGAACACCCCGCCGGTCGCCGCCGCGAGGATGACCAGCTGGAGCAGCAGGGGTACGGCGCCCGCGATCGTGCCGCCCCAGCCGAGGGCACCGAATGCGAGGGTGGCTCCCGCCGCGGCGAGTCCGCCGGCGGCGAGGATCGGTGCGCGCCGGCGGCGCGCCAAGGCAATCGCGTATCCGATCGCCAGGGCACAGAACAGCCCCAACGCGATCCGTCGCGGCTGGTCCCACGTTGGATCGGCGACGATCGGCGAACCAACCAGCGACGGTGGCAACCCGAGGTCGGAGGCGAGGCCGAGCAGGCCCAGGACGAGGGCGCAGCCGGCGGTGAACGCGACGAAGCCACGGGTAGCGTCGGTCCGGAGCCGGGCCAGGACCACGGCGCCGAAGGAGCCCACCGCGAGGCCCACCAGGACCGTCCAGTTGATGAATGCGAGGTTCTGGGCGATCCGCTCGGCGGGCACGGCCGGAGTGTAGCGTGGCCCTCGCGGGCGGCCGTCCGAGGCTACGATCCCGACGGAGGTGATTCATGCCCCTCGGTCGCGACACCACGTTCACCTGGTACGGACACTCGTGCGTCGAGGTCGGAACCCCGGGCGGCCTGACGATCCTGATCGATCCGTGGTTCAGCCATCCGAAGAGCCCGAAGCCCCCGGAACAGGTCGATCGGTGCGACGTGATGATCGTCACCCACGGCCACTTCGACCATTTCGGTGACTGCCTCGCGATCGCGAGCCGGACCCGGCCGACCTGGCCCTGCATCCACGAGCTGTCCCTGTGGCTCGGTCGCAACTACGCCCACAAGGACACCGTGATCGGGATGAACAAGGGCGGCACGGTCGAGGCGCGTGGCGTGAAGGTCACGCTCACCCATGCCGACCACTCGGCGGGCGACATCTATGGCACGGCCGAGGTGCCGATCTATCTCGGCGAGCCCGTCGGGGCCGTGGTCGAGCTCGAGAACGGGTTCCGCTTCTATCATGCCGGCGACACCGCGCTGTTCGGCGATCTGCGGCTGATCGGCGAGCTCTACCGGCCCGAGTTCGCGCTGTTGCCCATCGGAGGCCACTTCACGATGGGCCCGCGGGAGGCGGCGATGGCCGTCGAGTGGCTGGGTGTCAGGCACGTCATGCCCCTCCATTACGGCACGTTTCCGGCCCTCGCCGGCACACCGGACGCGCTCCGCTCGGAACTCGCCGAGCGAGGGCTGGGTGACGTGGAGGTGCACGCCCCGGAGCCCGGAGGCACCGTCGAGTGACCGTCGGGGGTCCGTCACACGGTCGCTCCACGTAGTCGTCGGGTAGCATGAAGCGTCCGCTCCAACGGGGCGCAACGGAGGCGTGATCGGAGCAGGTTGGATTCCTTTCTCATCGGCCTCGGGCTGACCGCGGTCACCATCCTGTCGATTTCGGGCACATTTGCGGCCCAGATCGCCATTGCGCGTCGCCGGAGCGCCATCCTCTGGTTCATCTACGGCGTGGCCCTGGGTCCGCTGGGGCCGGTCCTCGTATGGCTGTCGCCGCCCGCGATCTGTCCCGTGTGCGGGACGCGCACCCGTGGGTGGCTTCGACGATGTGACAACTGCGGCGTGGATACGACCCAGCCGGCGCGCGGCCCGCTGATCGGCGTGGTGGCCGGGCGTGCGGCGACGAGGGCCGTCGCCCATCCCGCGCTCCTGCCGGTTCGCGGCGATCGAGCTGGTACTCGGCGATCGGCACGCCCGGAGCCGGTCCCGTCGGCGGTTCCCGATTCGCCCCCACCGACCTGGACGGAACCGGCCGCCAGCACGGCCCCGTCGATGCCGTGGACCTCCGGCGGCCCGGCCCCGGCCCAGCAAGTGCCGGTCGCCCAGGAGACGACACGGGAACTCCCACCGCCTCCCGCCCGCCAGGCTCCCGTGGAACCGGCCCCGTCGGCGCGACCCACGCCGGTCCCGGAGGTCCGCGTGCCGGCCCCGGCTCCGACCGCGCCCGCCGCACCCGCCGCGACCGCCGCGACCGCGTTCTCGGGCATCACCGGCGGATCGTTCGTCATGCCAGCGGCCGCCGCTCCCGGGAGCGGAGCGGAGCGCAACGGTACGCCTGCGGCCCGTCCGCTCGAGGCGGCGGTCGCCGGCCCCGCTGCAGACCCGGGCGACGGAGCATCGTCGCCGACGTCCCTCCTCGCGACCGGCGTGTTCACGGGCGGCACGGCCGGGCTCGTCGTCGGGGCGCGCTATGCGATCGTCCGTGCCGGGGTGGAGTTCCAGGTGCTCGGGCCGCTCGATTCATCCCCCGATTCGGTGGTCCTTCGCCGCCCGCTCGACGAGCTGGATCCGCTGTGCGTCAACGACCGATGCATCATCTCGCACCGGTCCCAGCCGACCCGGGCGTTGATCGCGATGCGCGGCATCGCCGGGCTGACCGGTGAGCACCTCGAGGCGGGCCTCCGGCCCACGCCCCGGGTGGGAGTCGCCGTCTCGTGACGCCACCACCGGGGCCAGGACCGGACGACGCCGCCGAAGGCGGTGACGGCGCGGCACCTCGCCGACCGCGTCGGAGTCGCTCCAAGGAGACGCCGGCCGGCGTCCGACGCCGCACCGCACCCCGGCGCCCGAGCCAGACGACGGGCAGGTCGCGCACGACCACGGCACCCGCGAAGCCGCCCGCCCCCGACGCGGCGTCCCCACCGCCGGAGGAGAAGCCGCCCGGCCAGCGCGGAGCGGTCCTTCCCCTGCGCGCTGCACGGGCCGCGGCCGCCGGTCTCTCGAGCACGGAAGCGACGACCGCTCACCCCGCCCGCCGCGAAGTCCCGCCCGCGACGCCCGCAGACGACGCGGAGACCCGTGAGGCCCCGCTGGTCCATGCGCGACAGGTCGCGCGCGCCCGCGCGCAGGGCGGCATTCGTGCCACCTTCGGGCCCGAGCGCGTCGCGACCGCGCTCATGGTCCTGCTGGTGGCCGCGATCGCCGTTCCGGTGACGATCGCGGGGACACTCCCGCGGATCATCCCCAGCCCAACGCCACCACCGTCGGGCTCCGTGGCCTCCATCCCGCCGGCCACTCCGGGTCCCACGATCGGGCCGAGCGTGAGCCCATCGCCCAGCACGGGGCCGACACCCTCCCCCGCGAACTCGTTCACCCCTGGCATCCTGTCCCAGATCCGCAACCTTGCCCTCTCCGACGACCGGATGTTCGCGGACCAGGAGGCGCTCCAGGCCGAGCTCGACAAGGGAGCGGAGGCGCGCCCGGAGCTCCTCAAGGGCCTCATCCGCCAGGCGAACGCCGATGCGTTCACGAGTGCCGAGCAGGCGGGTCGCCTGGCGTCGATTCCCGGGCTTGGCGACCTGCCGCTGCGGATGGCCGACCAGTTCCAGGCCGTCAGTGCGGCGGCCCGGCCCGGGCTCGATGGCGCAGCCCTCAACCGGGACGTCCAGGTGAGCTCGGCCAGCCAGGTCGTGGCCGCGATCGAGGCACTGCGGCAGATGGACGCCGAGCTGCGAGCGCTGCTTCCGGCCTAGGCTGGCGGCAGCCGCCCGAGCTCGTCCCCGAACGCGTCGTAGGTGTCGGCCGAGAACAGCACGAAGGTCACCCGTTCGATCTCCCCGGATTGCTCCCGGAGGGTGCCGGCGATCGTGCGGAGCGCGACCCGGGCGCCCTGGTCGAGCGGGTAGCCATAGATCCCGCAGCTGATCGCCGGAAACGTCACCGTCCGGGCGCCCACCTCGCGGGCCAGCTCCATCGACATGCGGTAGGCGCCGGCCAACAGCTCCGGCTCATCGTCTCCTCCACCTCGCCAGCGCGGTCCCACGGCGTGGATGACCCAGCGCGCGGGCAGCTCGCCGGAATCGGTGAGCACCGCACGCCCGGTCGGGCAGCGCCGGACCCCGATGGCACCGTAGCGGCGCTCGAGATCGGCCATGATCGCCGGGCCGCCCGCCCGATGGATCGCGCCGTCGACACCGCCGCCACCCGCGAGCGACTCGTTCGCGGCGTTTACGATCGCGTGGGCCTCGACGCGGGTGATGTCGCCACGCACGATCGCCAGGCGGCTCGTCCCGATCGGCACCTCCATCGCCGGCATGACCGCCAGCGCCTCAGGCCATGTCGTGGAGCGCGCCGAGATGCTCGGTGAGTCGAAGATTCTCGCGATAGTCGATCGGAATCTCGACGACCGACGGCCCATCCACGGCGAGCGCCTGCGCGAGCACCGGCCCGAGATCTGCGCCCGACTCCACGCGGAACCCCGCCACGCCGAACGAGCGGGCGAGGGCCGCGAAGTCCGGGTTGCCGAATTCGACCGCAAACGGCCGGCCATAGATATTGCGCTGCTTCCAGTCGATCAGTCCGTAGCCGTCGTCGCGCCAGATCACGGCGGTGATGTTGGCGCCGATCCTGCGCGCGGTCTCGAGCTCCTGGACGTTCATCAGGAACCCGCCGTCGCCGCACAGCGCGACGACGTGACGATCGGGATGGACGAGCTTGGCCGCGATCGCACCCGGGAGGGCGATCCCCATCGCCGCGAAGCCGTTGGAGATGATCACCGTGTTCGGTTCGTACGCCTGGAACAGGCGAGCGACCCAGATCTTGTGGGCACCGACGTCGGAGACGACGATGTCGTTGGGATCGAGGAGCCGTCGCAGCTCGACGAGCGCGCGTTGGGGCTTGATCGGGAAGCTGTCGTCGTGCTCGAACGCCGCCATGTCCTCGAGGAGCTGCTGGCGGAGATCGGCGTGGACGATCGTCTCTCGGGCCGCATGGCGGTCCGTGGCGTCACGACCCGAGATCCCGAGTGGCTGGAGCGCGGACAGCAACCGGCGCAGGGTCCCGTCGATGTCCCCGATCAGCTCGACCTGCGGCCGATACGCGACGTCGACCTCGGCCGGCTGGGTATCGACGTGGACGATCCGCTGCCTGCCGTCCGGGTTCCAGCGGGACGGGGCGTACTCCACCGGGTCGTAACCCACCGAGATCACGAGATCGGCGCGATCGAACCCGGTGAGGACGTGATCGCGTGCCTGGAGGCCGACCGCCATCAGGGACAGGTGCGAGCGGTCGTCGATCGCGCCCTTGCCCATGAACGTCACGGCCACCGGGATGTGGAGGCCGCGTGCGAGGGCACGCAGCTCGGCCGACGCCCGTCGGCGGAGGACGCCGTTGCCGGCCAGGATCAGAGGCCGCTCGGAGACCGAGATCAGCCGCGCGGCGTGCTCGATCGCCTGATCCGTGGGCTCGGGGAAGTACGCGAGAGTCGGCGGCAGCGGCTGGATGACGTCGCCCGATTCGGGCTCCATCGCGGCCAGGTTCTCGGGCAGCTCGAGGTGGGTCGGGCCGGGCTTCTCCAGGGTCGCGACCCGGAATGCCTTGCGCACGATCTCGGGGATCGCGTCGACGCGCTCGACGCGCGCATTCCACTTCGTGACCGGCTCGAACATGTTCACGATGTCGACGACCTGGTGAGCTTCCTTGTGCAGCTTGTCCGAGCCCGCCTGGCCCGTGATCGCGACCATCGGCGCTCGATCGAGGTAGGCGTCGGCGATCCCGGTGATGAGATTCGTGGCGCCCGGTCCGAGGGTCGACATCGCGACCGCGCAGCGACCGGTGAGTCGACCGTAGACGTCGGCCATGAACGCCGCCCCCTGCTCGTGGCGCGTGGTCACATGGCGGATGCTCGACGAGCGCGAGAGGGCGTCGAGGATGCTCATCGTCTCCTCGCCGGGCACCGAGAACACGAAGTCGCAGCCTTCCGCCTCGAGGCACGCGACGAGGAGGTCGGCCGCCGTCCTCGGACCGGTAGCCGACGGCGTCTCGGGGGTCGTGGTCATCGATGGAGTGTACGTCCGGAGGTTCGGCGCGCCCCGCGGCGGGAACCGGCCGTCAGGCGTCGAGGACGACGAGCGCGTCCACCGCCACGACCCCGTTTGCCCACGCGATCACGGGGTTGAGGTCCACCTCCAGCAGCCGCTCGTCCTCGCAACCCAGCCGGCCGAGCGCCACGATCGCCTCGATCACCGCCCCGCGATCGATGGCCGCACTCCCTCGGACGCCCGCGAGGATCCGGCTCCCACGAAGTCGGTCCAGCAGCGCGGCCGCATGGGCCGGCGTGATGGGCGCCAGGGCGGCGGCGACGTCGTCCAGGGTCTCGGCCAGCGTCCCACCCAGACCCACGATGACGGCCGGCCCGAACAGCGGGTCCCGTCGCAACCCGAGGATGAGCTCGACCCCGGCCGGTGCCATCGGCTCCACGAGGACGCCCCTCGAATCGAGGCCGGCACGCCGAGCCGACTCGAGGAGCTGCGCGGTCGCGTCCCGGACGGCGGCCTGATCGGCGAGGCCGAGGGCTACCCCGCCGACCTCGGTCTTGTGGGCGAGGCCCGTGACGTCGAGCTTGACGACGACCGGAAAGCCCAGGTCCACCGCAACCTGGGCGGCCTCCGAGCCATCCCGCGCGGCCCGCGCCTGAATCGTGGGGATCCCGGCCTCGGCCGCCAGGTGCAGGCTCTCGCGCTCGGCCAGGGCTCTTGGCGCCGTGCCCCGGATGGCCGGCGCAGCCGCACGGTCGTAGGCCGCCGGCGTCCGATCGTCGGCGAGGAGCGGCCAGCCCGGGCGCCAGGGTCCGTCCCGGAGACGCGCCTCGCGCCGCACCTCCCACCGGCCGAGCGCCGCGATCGCTCCGAATGCCTCGGTCGCGCCGCGGAGCAGCGGGACGCCGCCGGCATCGTCCAGCCGGGTCTTCACCTCGGGCGTCGGTTCCCCGGACGTGAGCGAGACATAGACCGGGAGCAGGTCGTCACGATCGGCGGTCGCCTCGAGCAGCGAGTCGACGACGTCGAGCGCCACCTCGACCTCGTTGGTCAGGGACCGGTACGGGAAGTCGTGGACGACCGCCAGGACGTCGTAGGCGTGGGAGGCCGCGAGCGCGCGAAGGGCGGCTCGGTACGCGATCGGTGCCTCGGCGGCTCCCCACGGATCGAGCGGGTTGGCGATGAAGCCCATCGTTGGCAGGTCGGCCTCGATCCGGCGGCGCGCCGGTTCGGGGACCTCGGGCAGGTCGAGCCCGAGCCCGCCGGCGAGGTCGGCGACCAGGGCGGCTTCACCGGTCGACACCGTGACCACCCCGGTGCGGCCGCGACCGACGCCGCGCCCGAGCCGCTGGCAGCCGTCGATCAACTCGGCCGCCTCCAGGAGGTGATCGAGATCGGCGAAGCGGATGACGCCGCTCGCCTCGAGGGCCGCGTCGGTGATGCGGTCCTCGCCGGCCAGGGAACCGGAGTGGGCGAGGGCCGCCGTCTGCGCGTGCTCCGAGCGGCCGACCTTGACCGCGAGGATCGGCTTGCCGAGCTCGAGCGCCCGGTCCGCGAGCGCCAGGAAGCGCTCCGGGCGATGGAAGCCCTCGATGAACAGGATGACGGCGTGGGTCTGGGGATCGTCCACGCTGTAGGCCAGGTGGTCGCAGACATCGAGCACCGCGTCCGACCCGGAGCTGACGATCCGGCTGAACCCGATTCGGTCGCCCGAGTGGATGAAGGCGTCGGCCACCGATCCGGATTGGGCGATGGCGGCCACACCGCCACGGCGCAACCACGGACTGACGTCCCCGATGTACGCCGCCGTATTGGCAACCAGGTCGAGGACCCCCATGCAGTTCGGACCGAGCAGGGCGATCCCGTGGTCGGTTGCGATCCGCGCCACCTCGCGCTGCATCGCCGCGGCGGCGGGTCCCCCCTCGACGACGCCTCCGCCCACGACCACCGCGGCCGGCACGCCCGCCGCCGCGGCATCGACGATCACGGCGGTGACGTTCGCCGGGCCCACCGCCGCGAGCACGAGCTCCGGGCGCTCCGGAAGGCCATCGAGACTCGGGTAGCACGGCGATCCCCACGCCTCCGGGTATCGCGGATTGACGAACCAGCAGCGGGTCGCCGAGCCCATCCGGACCAGGTTGTCGCGCACGGTCTGGGCCAGGTTGTTCCGGGGCGACGCTCCCACGACGGCGATGGAGCGTGGGGCGTAGAGGGGCCGGAGGTCGATCACGGCACGGGCGATCGCGTCACCACCCTCGGAGGCGACGCCATCCGGATCGTCGGTCCGAGCCGGCAACCCCATCAGCCGACCACGCGGGACACGCCGCGCTTCTCGAGCGCGCGGGCGATGATCAGCCGCTGGATCTCCGACGTGCCCTCCCAGATCCGGTCGACCCGGAGCTCGCGGAAGAAGCGCTCGGCGGCGGTCTCGCGCATGTAGCCGCGGCCACCGAACACCTGGACCGCCCGATCGGCGCAGCGGAACGCGGCCTCGGAGGCGAACAGCTTGGCGATCGACGCCTTCGCGTGGACGACCTTCGGATCCGACCCGTTCTCGGCCAGCCAGGCGGCCTCCCGGGTGAGGAGTCGGGAGGCCGCGGCATCGGCCGCCGAGTCGGCAAGCGGAAAGCTCACGCCCTGGAAGTCGTAGATCCGCTCTCCGAACTGGCGTCGCTCGACCGCGTAGGCAACCGATTCCTCGATCAGGCGCTCCATGGCACCGGTGCACCGGGCCCCGATGTGGAGCCGCTCCTCCACGAACCAGTCGTTCGTCAGGTCGTCGGCACGACCCAGGCCACCGAGGACCGCCGATTCCGGAACCCGGACGTCCTGGAGCACGAACTGCGGATGGCGATCCGCGAACGTGTGCATGTAGTCCGGGTCGTGGGTCAGCCGGACACCGGGCGTGTCGTAGTCGACGAGGAACAGCGTCGGTTCGCGGGCACCGTCGGGCCCGATCACGTGGCAGTGGAAGATCATGAAGTCGGTGTCGGGGGCCCCGGTCACGAACCATTTCTCGCCGTTGAGGACGTATTCGCCGGTCGCCGGGTCCCGGACCGCTGTCGCTTCCAGCGCCCGGGCATCGGATCCGGCACCGGGCTCCGTGATCGCGTAGCTGCCGTTGCGCTCGCCGCGCAACGATGGCTCCAGGTACCGCCGACGCTGGTCGGCATCGCCGACGCCGAGGACGTTGTAGGCGCCCGGGATGAAGCCCCACAGGCCACCGGTGACGGCGCCCAGGCATTCGTGGACGAGGACCTGTTCCAGCGCCGACCAGCCCTGGCCGCCGACATCCCGCGGCAGGTTCCCGCCATGGAGGTCGGCCCGGATCGCGTGTGCCTTGAGGTCGCGCTCGGCGTCGGGATCCAGGCGTCCCCCGGACCGCTCGAAGTCGAGCTCGAGCGGCCTCAGCACCTCCCGGGCGAAGGCATCCGCTCGGTCCCGCAGCTCCTGCTGGGCAGGTGTCAGCGACAGGTCCATGGCGCCGGAGTCTGGCAGGGCGCCTCGACGCGCGGCGCAGCACGTCCCGGGTCGCGGGACGGCGCCCCTGGCCGGTGCCCGCTCAGCGCGCGGTCAGCTGGGCCAGGCGAGGACCATGATTCGGAGCTCGGTCATGTCCTCGATCGACCAGCGAAGGCCCTCGCGGCCGAGGCCGGAGTCCTTGACCCCGCCGTAGGGCATGTGGTCGATCCGATACGTGGGCACGTCGTTGACGATCACCCCACCCACCTCGAGACCCGAGAACGCACTCCACGCGTTGGCAAGATCGTTTGTGAACACGCCGGTCTGGAGCCCGAACGACGAGTCGTTGACCGCCCTCACGGCGTCACCGAAGTCGGAGAACCTGAATGCGACGACGAGCGGGGCGAACGCCTCGCTCGAGCACACCTGGGCCGAGACCGGCACGTCGGTGAGGATCGTGGGTGGGAAGAACGTGCCGCTCGCGGTCCCGCCGAGCAGCACCTTGCCGCCCATCGCCACCGCTTCGTCGACCCAGCGCTGCGTTCGTTCGGCGGCGGCGCCGTCGACCATCGGGCCCATCTCGGTCTGGGGGTCCAGCGGGTCACCCACCTTGACCGCCCGGGCGGCCTCCACGAAATGCTCCATGAACGTGTCCCAGATCGCGTCGTGGACGTACATCCGCTGAACGCTGATGCACACCTGACCGGCGTACGTGAAGCCGCCGACCACGACGCGCCGGATCGCCCAGTCCAGATCGGCCGAGCGGTCGACGATCACGCCGGCGTTGCCGCCGAGCTCCAGGACCACCTTCTTCTTGCCCGCCCGCTCCTTCATCCGCCACCCCACCGACGGGGAGCCCGTGAACGTCAGCAGCTTGAACCGGGGATCGGCCACCATCCGGTCGCCCAGCTCGCGGGTCATCGGCAGGATGCTCACCGCGCCCTCGGGGAGGCCCACCTGCTCGATGATCTCGGCCACCGCGAGCATCGTGAGCGGATCCTTCGACGGCGGCTTGAGGACGATCGGGTTCCCGGACGCGATCGCCGGAGCCAGCTTGTGGGCGGCGAGGTTGAGCGGGAAGTTGAACGGGCTGATCCCGGCGACGGGACCGATCGGGAAACGGCGGGTGATTCCTGTCCGGCCCTTGGACGATGGCAACAGGTCGAGCGGGATCGTCTCGCCGGTCATCCGCTCGGCTTCCTCGGCGCCCAGTCGGAACGTCAGGGTGGCGCGATCGACCTCGATCAGCGCGTCGCGGATCGGTTTGCCAGCTTCGAGCGCGATCAGCCGCCCGAGCTCCTCGCGCCGTGCCTTGATCCCGGCACTGATGTCGCGCAGGATCCGGCCCCGCTCGTAGGCCGGCAGCTCGCGCGTGGTCTCGAACGCGGCAACGGCCGCCTCGGCGGCCTGGTCGTACTGCTCGGCTGTGGCGTTGTAGGTCGCGCCGGCCGGGTTGTCGGCATCGGCGGGATTGTCGATCCGGAGCTCGTCCGGCGACTCGACCCAGCGGCCGGCGAGGAAGATCGGGTGGGGCTTCACGCCCGCGACGGTGGCCATCGAGGCCTCCTGTGGAGATCGGCGATGAGTCCGCCGATTCTAGTCCCCGACGCGGCGATCCTCAGCCGGCATGCGCGGGCTGCGACGGCCCGCGGGCAATCCGCTCGTCGGCGAGGCGCTCGGCTGCCTCCTCGGTCGTGACTCCGTCGGCATCGGCGAGCCGGTAGACGTCGGCGAGGGTGCCCCCGATGCCGAGCAGCCGGTCCTCCAGGTGCGCCCGCGTCCAGCCGAGAACCTCGAGCCCCAGGACGTGGAGGACGCCGCCGCCGTTGATCACGAAATCGGGCGCATAGAGGATCCCCGCCTCGTGGAGGCGGTTCGCGTCGGCCGGGGTGGCCAGCTGGTTGTTGGCGGCTCCGGCCACGATCCGGCAATGCAGCCGCGGGATGCTCTCCGCGTCCAGGACACCGCCGAGCGCGCACGGCGCGAGGACGTCGCATGGCTGCTCGAGGATCTCGTCCGGGGACACCACGCGGCCGCCGGTTTCTCGCGCGAGCTCGACCGCCCGCCGGTGATCGGTATCGGCGACGACGACCCTTGCCCCCTCGTCGGCGAGTCGCCGTGCGAGCACGCTCCCCACTCCACCGACCCCCTGGATGGCGATCGTGCGTCCGCGAACGTCGGCCGAGCCGGTGACGTGCGCGAGTGATGCCCGGATCCCGTGATGCACGCCCACCGCGGTGTCCGGCGCAGACGAGCCGGCGCCGCCGTTCGCCTCCGTCCGTCCGGACGCGAACTCGCTACGCTCGGCGACAACGTCCATGTCACGGTCGTCGGTATTGACGTCCGGACCGGTGTGGAAGGCGCCGCGGAGCGATGCCAGGAGATCGCCATAGGCGAGGAGCATCCGGCGTCGCGCCTCGCCGTGCGGGATCTCCGACACCGCCAGGACCGCCTTGCCGCCTCCGCGGGGAGCATCGAGGATGGCCATCTTCCTCGTCATCGCCTCGGCCAGGCGCATCGCGTCGGTGAGCGCATCCGGGAGCGACGGGTAGACCTTCATCCGGGTGCCGCCGCCGGCCGGTCCGAGCACGGTGGAGTGCATCGCGATGAACATCCAGGCGCCGCTTGCGCGGTCGTGGTGGCTGACCACGGCCTCGCCCGGCCAGTCGCGGATCAGGGTCTCGAGGTCCAAGGCAAGACTCCGTTGCGGGGCAAGCGACAGGCTACCCTCTGGTCCGGACGAGGAGGTGTCATGAATCCGGGCGACCTGTCGGCGGCGCTCCGCGTGGTGCCTGGGACCACGGTCGATCTCGGGGCGGTCGATCCGGCCGCGACGTACGGCCGGCGCAAGGAGACGGCCGCCCAGGAGCTGGAGCGGGATCTGGCCCGACTCCGGATCCTCCAGGAGCGGCTGTGGGCCGAGAATCGGCGGCGGGTCCTGGTCGTCCTCCAGGGCATCGATGCGGCCGGCAAGGGCGGCACGATCGAGCACGTCATGGGTGCCTTCAACCCGCTCGGCTGCCCGGTCCACGGATTCAAGGTCCCGACCGAGGAGGAGCTCGCCCACGACTACCTGTGGCGTGTCCACGCGCGCGTCCCGGCCAACGGCGAGATCGCGATCTTCGACCGCTCCCACTATGAGGACGTGCTCGTGGTGCGGGTGCTCGGGCTGGTCCCGGAGCGACGTTGGCGGCCGCGGTACGAGCAGATCAACGCCTTCGAGCAGCTCCTGGCCGCAGAGGGCACGACGATCCTCAAGTTCTTCCTGTACATCGATCGGGACGAGCAACGCGAGCGTTTCCAGGCACGTGTCGCCGACCCCGAGAAGCGATGGAAGTTCCGGATGGGTGACCTCGAGACGCGCCGCCGCTGGGACGACTACATCGCCGCGTACGAGGAGGTGCTCACGCGTTGCTCGACGCCGGTCGCGCCGTGGTTCATCGTCCCCGCGAACAGGAAGTGGTTCCGCAACCTGGCCGTGGCCCAGATCCTCGCCGACACGCTCACGAACCTGGATCCACGCTATCCGGAGCCAGCGGAGCCGATCCCGCCCGACCTGGTGATCGACTAGGCCCGAGGGCGTCCCGAGGGGCCCGGCTCAGGCGCCGGCGCCCACGAGCCGGCCCATGATCCCGCGCCAGCCGCCGTTCGACGACTCCTGCTTGTGGCCGTTGTCCGGATCGCGACGCAGGACGTCGGCGGCGACGGCACGGACGTCGTGGCTCACGGCGGCGTCCGGCACGTACGCCGTGACCGGGAGGCCGGCGGCCGCGGCTTCCGCCACCCGGATGCTGACCCGGATCGTCGGCAGCAGGACGTCGTCGCCGTGCTCGGTCCGCAGGTCGTTGATGACCTCTCGGGCGTGTCGCGTGTGGCTGGCTCGATCGACGACGATCCCGGTCAGGACGAGGCCCGGATTGAGCCTGCCGCGGATCCGGTCCATCTCGGCCAGCACGTCCGCGATCCCGGCAAGGCCGAGGGCATGGGGCTCCGTGGGCAGCAGGGCTTCGTGGCATCCGCACAGGGCGGCGCTGCCGAGGTAACCGAGGGTGGGTGGGCAGTCGACGAGCACGACGTCCCACTCGTCCGGAAGTCGCTCCAGCGCCCGGATCGCCCCCAGCGCGAGGTCCACCTGGAGCGTCTGTTCGGCGGTCACCAACCACGACGATGCCGGGACCAGGTCCACGCGTGCGGCGCGGCTGGTGATGGCGAGGTCGATCAGCTCGCGGGTCCCGACGAAGGCGTCGAACATGTCGCGATCCTCGGTGGGTCCCGGACCCAGCCAGCTGGAGGCCGTTCCCTGCGGGTCGAGATCGATCACCAGCGCGCGCCGGCCGACCTCACCCAGCGCCGCAGCGACGTTCACCGCCGTGGTCGACTTGCCGCAACCGCCCTTGCGATTGATGACCGCGATCGTCCGCATGTGCGTCCCGGCGCTCCATGGGACCGCCCAGCCCGAATGTCGCCCGTCCGGCGGCGTGGGGTGCTGGTGGGGTGAGGATTGTACGACTCCGGACGAGGATGTCCCGGCAGGCGGTGCGCGGACACGCCGCCTGGGACGGCTAGCGAGGGCGGCCCCCCAACAGCGTGTCGAAGATCCCGCGCAGCAGGCTCTGCCCGGCGCGCGAGGTCGCGACCCGACCGGCGGTCCGGATGCCCGTCTCGATCGTCCGTTCCCGCTGGCGGGCCGCAGCACGGTCCGCGCGCTCGCGAGCCTTCCGCTCCCGCTCGGCGGCCCGCTGGGCGGCCGCCATCTCGCGCGCCTGCCGCTGAACCTCGCGCCGCTGCTGGGCCGGGGTCATCGTGTTCAGGCCGCCGCTCGTGGTGGGTGACACCTGCTCGCGGATCGCGGTGGCTCCGACGGCCGCCCTCGCGGCAGCAAGGCGCCGGGTGATCATCTCGTGGGCGCTCTCGCGGTCCACCGTGGCCCCGTACTTCGCGGCGAGTGCTCCGCCGGCGATCCGCGCCGCGACCTGGTCCGCCGGGAGGGCGGCCATCAGTGAGTCGGGCGGCCCGAGCAGGGTTGCCGCCAGGGGGCTGGGAACGCCGCGTGGCGTGAGGACCGTGACCAGCGCCTCCCCGATCCCGAGCGAGGTCAGGGTCTCCTCCACGTCGTAGAACGTCGTCGAGGGGAATGTCCGTGCCGTCTTCCGCAGCGCGTCGGCGTCCTCCGGCGTAAACGCTCGCAGGGCGTGCTGGACGCGGTTGCCGAGCTGGGCGAGCACCGACGACGGGACGTCGGTCGGCGCCTGGGTCACGAAGAACACGCCCACGCCCTTGGACCGGATCAGCCGCGCCGTCCGCTCCACCTGCTCCATCAGCGCCTCCGACGCGTCGTCGAACAACAGGTGCGCCTCGTCGAAGAAGAACGCGAGCTTGGGCTGTGGCAGGTCGCCCACCTCGGGCAGGGCCTCGTACAGCTGGGCGAGGAGCCAGAGCATGAACGTGGAGAACAGCCGCGGGCGCTCCATGACGTCCGAGAGCTCGAGCAGGCTGACGACACCGCCACCATCGGGGGTCGTCCGCAGGAGGTCCTCGACGTCGAACTCGGGCTCGCCGAAGAACACGTCGGCGCCCTCCTGCTCGAGGCCCACGATGGCCCGCAGGATCACGCCCAGGGATGCCGGCGACATCCCGCCGTATTCGTCGAGGATCGGCTTGCCCTCGTCGGACGACAGGAATCGGAGCGTCGTCCGCAGGTCGGCCAGGTCCAGCAGCGGCAGCGAATTGTCGTCGCAGTACTTGAACACGAGCGACAGGATCGAGGTCTGGGTCTCGTTGAGGTCCAGGACCTTGCCCAGCAGCAGCGGACCGAACGAGTGGACGGTCGCCCGGACCTGGGCGCCGAGCTCGCCCGAGAGCGACAACAGCTCCACGGGATGGCCGGTGGGCTGGAGCGGCCAGGCGAGCTGGGCCACGCGGGCCCGGAGCTTGGGGTTGGTCTCATCGACCGGGCCCGCCATCCCGGTCAGGTCGCCCTTGATGTCCGAGACCATGCACGGCACGCCGGCCCGCGACAGCTGGCCGGCGATCAGCTGGAGCGTTCGGGTCTTGCCGGTCCCGGTGGCACCCGCGATCAGGCCGTGCCGGTTGAGCATCGACAAAGGCACCTGGATCCGGATGTCGGCGGCGACCTCGGTGGCCAGCATCGGACTGCCCAGGACGAGCACTGGCTCGTCGGTGGCGTAGCCGGCGGCGATCGCGCTCCGGAAGGCCTCGTCCATCTGGTCCTCATCGTCGCCGCCACGGCCCGAGCGGGTCGACGGCGAGCCTATCATCGGGGCCGCCACCGCCGGTGGAGCTTGAGGAGGGCGTGCGATGAACATCGAGGATCTCGAGGGGGTCGGTCCGGTCTTCGGAGGCAAGCTCCGGGATGCCGGCGTGACCACTGTCGCCGATCTGCTCGAGCGGGCTGGGCCGAGCCCCGGTCGACGTGCCCTGGCCGACGCCACGGGGATCGACGCCGGGCAGCTGCTGCGGTGGGTGAATCATGCCGACCTCTATCGCCTCGACGGCGTCGGCTCCGAGTTCGCCGACCTGCTCGAGGCAGCCGGCGTCGACTCCACGGCGGAGCTCGCGCAGCGCAACGCGGCGAACCTGGCGCAGACGTTCCAGGAGGTCGATGCCGCCCGGCCCAACTGGATCCGCCGGATCCCCAGCCAGGCCCAGATCGAGGGCTGGATCATCCAGGCAAGGTCGCTGCCCAAGGTGGTCGGTCACTGACCGGAGGTCACCCAGATGTTGGACGAATTCCGTGCATTCCTGCTCAAGACCAACGCGCTGGCCCTGGCGATCGGCGTGATCATCGGCGGCGCCCTGGGCACCGTGGTCAACTCGCTGGTCGGCGACATCATCATGCCGCCGGTCGGGAAGCTCCTGGGCAGGGCCGACTTCTCCTCCCTCGCGATCGACCTCGGCGACGGGGTGGCGATCCGCTATGGCGCGTTCATCAACGCGGTGATCGCGTTCATCATCATCGCGCTGGTCGTGTGGTGGATCTCGCGCACGTTCGTCAAGGAGCCCCCACCGGCTGAGGTCAAGACGTGCCCGTTCTGTCGCGAGGCGAACGCGCCGGAGGCGTCGAAGTGCAAGGCCTGCACCAGCGCGATCTGAGCTAGGCGCCGAGGACCGCCGATCCCTCCGGCAGCGGAGGCCTGCTTGCAGCCGCGACTTCGGCTCCGCCAGCTGACGGCGCGAGGGCGGTGGTCAGGAACTCCTCGAACGTGTTGCCGTCGACCGGGGGCAGGAACAGGAAGCCCTGCCCGAGCTCGCAGCCGAGCTCGCGCAGGGCCTGGAGCTGGCCGGATGTCTCGATCCCTTCTGCCACGATGGTGAGGCCGAGCTTCTGGCCGAGAGCCACGATCGCGTGCGCGAAGGCCCAGTCCTCGTCCGCGGTGCTCTCCGTCCGCCCGGCCGCCGCGGTCGAAGAGTCGGGTGTGGCAGCGTCCCGCTGACCGACGAAGTCCCGCGCGATCTTGAGGATGTCGACCGGGAACCGGCGCAGATAGCCGAGCGACGAGTACCCGGTTCCGAAGTCGTCGACGGCGATCCGGACGCCCTGGCGACGCAGGCTGTCGAGCTTGGCGATCGAGGTCTGCGTGTCCTGGAACATCGCGGTCTCCGTCATTTCCAGGATCAGGTCCCGGGGCTGGAGGCCCGTCTCATCGAGGATCGCGGCGACCTCGGCGATGAAGCCCACCTGCTGGAGCTCGTGCGGCGAGAGGTTGACGCTCAGGCTCAGCGGAAAGCCGAACCGCCTGTGCCACGCGACGACCTGGGTGGACGCGGCGTGGAGCACCCAGCGCCCGACGGCGATGATCGCCCCCGTCTCCTCGGCGAGGCGGATGAACTCGTCGGGAACGACCAGGCCGCGCACCGGGTGGCGCCACCGGATCAGGGCCTCCACGCCCGAGATCCGCAGGGTGGCCAGGTCGATGATCGGCTGGTAGTACACCTCGAGCTCGCGGCGGGCAACGCTCCGCGAGAGCTCGGCGGACAGCTCGTGGCGGGCAACGAGCGCCGCGTGCATCGTCGGCTCGAACACGGCGAAGCGCCGCTTGCCGCTCGCCTTCGCGGTGTACATCGCGACGTCGGCGTTGCGGAGGAGCTCGTCCGAGTGCTCGCCTGCGAGGCGTGCCGCTGCGATGCCGATGCTCGTCCCGACCAGGATCTCCTGGCCCTGGATGAGGAATGGTGCGGCGAGCGCGTCCAGGAGACGGCCCGCGAGGGTGATCGCCTCCTCCAGTCCGCTGCGGTCGGAGATCAGGATCGCGAACTCGTCGCCACCGAGTCGCGCGGCAAGATCGTCGGCGCGGACGGCGCCGGCGATCCGCTCCGCGACCGCGATCAGCAGCAGGTCCCCGGTGCCGTGGCCGAGGGTGTCGTTGACGACCTTGAAGTCGTCCAGGTCGAGGAACAGGACGACCGGCGTGACCCCGGCCTCGTGCGCGGAAAGCCGCGCCTCGACCTGCTCCGTGAACAGGGCGCGGTTCGCGAGACTGGTGAGCGAGTCGTGATAGGCCTGGTGGCGGAGCTGCTCCTTGAGCCGCGACAGCTCGGCGAGCGACTGCTCCAGCTGTCCGTTCTCGAGCGCGACCGCGGCCTGGTTGGCGAGCGTCTCGAGGAGCCGGAGGTCGTCCTCGCCGAAGCTCGTCCCCTCGGTGAGCCGGTTGGCGATCGTCATCGTGCCGATCACCCCGGACTCCCCGACCAGGGGGCTGACCATCGCCTGGCGGATCCCGTCGGCGTCGCGGCCTCCCAGCGGCACGTGGAAGATCGCGTGACCGTGCTCGGTCACCTGGCGCCGGACCGGCTCCTGCGGATCGATCGCCACCGGCGACATCACGACCGTCGGCAGGTCGGCACCGCACGACGTCCGGAGCGCATCCCCCGCGCCGTCGCGCGGGTACAGGATCACCTCGGCTCGCTCGGCCCGGAACATCTCGCGGGCGTGTTCGAGGAGGGCGACCAGCGCAGAATCCAGCTCCGGCGAACGCTGGAGAATCCGGCTCGACTCGTACAGCAGCTCCAGCCGCTCACCCTTCTCGCGTTCCGAGACGTAGGCACGGTACGCGACGAAGAGGGTCAGGATCGGCACCGCAAGCAGCCAGATGGCGAGCGGATCGCTCCACAGGATCGAGACGCCGAGGAGCGCGAGGCTGGTGTTGGCCAGCGCACCCATCCCGCCGAACTGGAGCATCTCCGGCAACTTGCGGTACTGGGGTGCGCCGCCGGAGAGGGAGATGACCGTGGCGATCGAGACCGCGCCGAGGACGCACGTGGTGAGCGTCGCGGCGAAGGTTGCCGCCCAGTCACCGGGCCCTGGCGGTCCGCCGAAGCCACCGAGGGCGTGGAACACCGCGAGCGAGACGACCCCCGCGAGTGCGTAGTAGGAGAGGTTGAAGGCGAGCTTCAGCGGGGATTGCCGGGAGTGGACCGCGAGCGCAAATCCGGAGCCAATGAGGAGCGCGAGCAGGTAGTCCAGCGGCGGGAGGAAGAACAGCCCGATGACCGCCGGCACTTCGGACAGCGAGAATGAATGGGTCTCGCGACGGAAGTGGACCTCCACGACCTTGACCTCGGCGAGGCAGAAGATCGCGGCGATGACCGGCCACGGGATCTCGAATGGGGTGTGCACCCGGGGTAGGAAGCGGACCTCGCCGATGAACAGGATCGTGGCAGCGACCGCGAGCGAAACGCTGAACGCCCAGACGCGCACGGCGGCAGGAAGCCGCATCCGGCGCGCAGGACGGGTCTCCTCGACCGGGAGGGACACGATCTGGGGGACCGGTGGCAGCGGCCTCTGGGTCTCTGACTGGACTGCGGGGACGGTTCGCGAGTGCGCCAACCGGCAGGCTCCCGGGAACGACTGGAGGACCGTCCCGTTGTACCCTGCCGGGCCTCCACGGCGAGGTGGCCCTGAAGTACCGATGGACCCAGTACCACGGACCCAACTGCACAAGACCCGCCGTGACCGAACATCGGCGCGATGTTCCTGCTGTATGCCCTCCTGATCGGGCTCGTCCTGGGATTCGTCCTCGGCGGTCGGATCGCCGGGCTGCTCGAGCTGCGCTTTCGGTGGGGCGGGCTGATGGTCGCGGGCCTCCTCGTCCAGGTCGCCCTGTTCTCGGATCTCGTCGCCGAGCGGGTGGATGCGCTGGGCCCGCCCATCTATGTCGGCTCGACCGCGATGGTCCTCGTCGCCGTCCTTCGCAACGTGGCCATCCCAGGTGTCGCGATCGTGGTCGCGGGTGCCTTGTCGAACCTGGCCGCGATCGTCGCCAATGGCGGGTTCATGCCGGCCTCGCCTGCGGCCCTCGCCTCGCTCGGCCGATCGCCGGCCACGATCTACTCCAACAGCGCGGTGATCCCCGATCCCGCGCTGTGGTTCCTCACCGACATCTTCGCCCTCCCCCGCTGGATCCCGTTCTCCAACGTGTTCTCCGTGGGCGACGTCCTGATCGGACTCGGTGTCGTGCTCGCGATCGTGGCCGCGATGCGACGTGCTCCCGCGACCCCGCCACCGAGCGCACCCGCGGAGCCCGTCGCGATGGCGGCGGACCCGGTGCGCGCTGACACATCCATCGAGCGCCCGGCCTGACCAGTACCAGTGGGCTATGGGCCGCGTGGGTCGTCGGCCCTAGCGTCGCGAGTGAAGACAAAACCGTCTTCCGCTCGATGGTCGTCCAGGGCAAACCCGTCGCGAGGCGGGGACGCAAAGCCAGGGATCTTCGGCTCCGCAAGGACGAAGACCGCCCGGCCGCCGTCATCGGGTGCGGCCTCTCAGGAGGTATGGCAGTGAAGGCGAACCTGGCGCGCTTCACCGTGGTCCTGACGCTGCTGGCATCGATGGCGCTCACGCTGGGCGCCGGATTCCGGTGGGGTTGACGATGGGCAGCATGGTCGACGGCGATCGCATCTCGCGGTCCGACACCGACTTCGCACCCATGGCGGGCCATCGCTGGGGCTAGGGCTCAACCCTTCTCTCAGCAGGCGACAGCCGTCGGCGACAGCCGGCGGCTGCTTCGCGTCTTGAACGGGATACCAGGCCGGTCGCACATCCGACAGGTTTCCGCAAGGCGTATCGCAAGGTACGGGGAGTAGGTTCCCTGCCATCGCTCGCTCACGGTCGTGCCCCCGGGAGGCGACGAGGAATGATGCCCGATCAACCGTTTGGCCACTGGCTCCGCGCCGAGCTCCGCCTGCATCGCCTGAGTCTCCGCCAGGTCGCGGAACGCTCGGGGGTCAGTCACTCGACCCTGTCGCGACTGCTGCGCGGTCGCCAGCCCTCGCTCAGCACCGCCGCCCGGATTGCCCGGGCCCTCGGACAGCCCGAGGCGGGTGTCGCCGCGATGGCCGGTCTCGACGCTCCGCTCCGCCGCGAGTCCGACACCCTGTCACGGGTCGAGCGCGCGCTGCGCGCGGATCCCACCCTGGACGAGCGCCGGATCCGTCGCGTGATGGCGTTCTACCTCTCGTGCCGGTCCGAACCGGTGCCCGGCCGCGTGCTGGCCAACGGCGCCCGGCTCCGCGAACCCGCCGTTCACCAGGTCCGCGAGGTCCGGCCCGTCCGCGAGGTCCGGCCCGTCCGGGAGCCGGTCGCGGTCTGAGACCCGCGGCGGGTCAGTCGCCCGCAGGCTTCCGATACGACCCGAGGACGCGCACCATCGTCGCGTGATCGCGTAGCTCGTCGATCGCGGCCGCGCAGGCCGGATCGTCGGCACCGGCATCGAGATCGACCCAGAACACGTATTCCCACGCGCCCTGGCGCGATGGTCGTGATTCCAGCTTCGACAGGTTGACATTGCGCGCGGCGAACACCCGCAGCGCCCCGAGGAGCGTGCCCGGCTCGTTGCGGACGCCGAACACCAGGATCGTGCGTCGATCCGGTCCAACCGATTCCCGCCACGGCGGTCGATCTGCGGATTCGCCGGTGCCGATGACCAGGAACCGCGTCCGGTTGTCCGGCTCGTCCGCGACGTCGTCGACGAGGACCTGGAGTCCGAACAGGCCCGCCGCGCGGGGAGACAGCACGGCCGCCGCTCCGGCCTCGTCCCGGTCCGCGATGAGCTTGCCGGCACCGGCCGTGTTGTACGTCGTGAGCACGGTCCAGGGCCGCGTTCGCAGGAACCGCTCGGCCTGGCTCAGGGCCTGGCTGTGCGAATACACGCGCTCGATCGCATCGAGCTGCGACCCGGGAAGGGCTGCGAGGCAGAGGCGGACCGGCACGACGACCTCGCCCACGACATCGACCGCGTGGTCGAGGAGGAGGTCGTAGTTCTCGCGAACCGTCCCTCCGACGAGATTTTCGATCGGGACGACGCCAGCCGGGGCATTGCCCGCCTCCACCGCCTCGAACACCTCGTGGAAGCCGCCCAGCCCGGCACGGGCCACGTCTCCGAAGGCGGCCAGGACGGCGTCCTCCGCGAACGCCCCTGGTTCACCCGCATAAGCAACAGCGGTGTTGGTCAATTGAGCCAGCAACCTCGACTTGGGGCTAACACTCGCTCACCGAGGTCGAACGCGGAGCTCCGCGACGCCAATTGCCCGAGGTCGCCGTCCGCCGGAGGATTCGACTAGCGGTTGAACCACTCGGTGGTGTCGATCTCGCCCGCTTCCTCGTTCAGCTCGGCGCGGCGCGCCTTCGCGTCCGGGGCGGTCACCCGCGCACGCTTGCGGTTGCCAGCGGCATCGGCGGCGCCCTGCCAATGCTCCTCGGCGAGCATCGCGTTGATGGCCTCGATGTACGCCTCGATCGAGGCCGCGATGATGTTGGTCGACGAGATTTCGCCCGTGTAGCGGCCGGTTCCCCGCCGACCCGACGCGGCCGCGGGCGGTCCGATCTTCACCGTCACCCGGCCCTCGGCGTCCGGTCCTTCCGCCAGCGCATGGACGTCGTAGGCGATCAGTCGTGGCTCGCCGGTCAGCACGCCCGCGAGGGCACGATCGACGGCACGGAACAGGGCGTCGACCGCCCCGTTGCCCTCGGCGGACGCCTCCCACTGGTGGTCGCCCGAGGCGATGACGACGGCGCCACGGCTCTGGACCTGGCTGCCGGATGCCACCGTCCAGCGCGCCAGGTGGAGCGTCGGTGCGTCACGGGTGGTGGGTGCTGGGGCGGCGGTCATCGAATCACCTCCGGGTGGACGGGCTGGCGGGGGATGGAGCGACGTCGGGGCCTGGAGTCGAGGAGCCGTCGGCGGATGAGGGATCGTCGCCGTTGCCCGGCGTGGATGCCCCTGATCCGGACACCATCGATGTCGTGAAGTGGCGCTCGTCGCGTCGTCGGAGTCGCGCGCCAGACTTCCAGATGGCGTACTCCAGCGAGTCGGCGAGGGCGGTCGCGGAGGCCGCGATGATGTTCGTCTCCGAGCCCATCGTCGACCACTCGCGAGCGCCGTCCGCAGAGTCGATGATCACCCGCGTCCGCGCGGCGGTGGCGGCGTCGCCGTCGAGGATGCGCACCTTGTAGTCGTAGAGGTGGACGCTGTCGAGCTCCGGATAGAACGCCCGAAGGGCCTTGCGGAGGGCGGCATCGAGCGCGTTGACCGGGCCATTGCCGTCCGCCGCGGTGTGCAGGATCTCGCCGGCCACCTCCACCTTGACCGTCGCCTCGGCCCGCAGGTCGCCGCCGTCGCGCTGCTCCACGAGGACCGTGAAGTCCACGATCCGGAACGGCGCCGCGTAGCCCGGCTGGTGGCGCCGGATGAGGAGCTCGAAGCTCGCCTCCGCGCCCTCGAACGCCAGGCCCTCGTTCTCGAGCTGCTTGATCAGCCGCGACAGGACCTGCGGGTCCACGACGCCGTCGAGCTGGTGCCCCAGCTGCTCCGCCCGGATCCGGGTATTCGCCTTGCCGCCGAGCTCGGAGACCACCAGGCGGCCCTGGTTCCCGACGGTCGTGGGATCGATGTGCTGGTAGCTCCGCTCGACCTTGGCCACCGCGGCGCCGTGCACGCCGCCCTTGTGTGCGAACGCGGAGCGGCCGACATATGGCTGCCAGTCGTTGGGGCTGACATTGGCGATCTCGGCCACGGAGCGGGAGAGCTCGGTGAGCCCCTCGATCGCGCCGCCTCCGGACGGGATCAGCTCGTGCTCCGTCTTGAGCGCCAGGTTGGCGAGGATCGAGACCATGTTCGCGTTGCCGCATCGCTCGCCATAGCCGTTGATCGTCGCCTGGACGTGACGGATCCCGGCGCCGACCGCGGCGATCGAGTTGGCGACTGCCAGCTCGGCGTCATTGTGGGTGTGGATGCCCCAGGCGACCTCGGGCGCGTCCGTGTCGCCCCCGAGCGCGTGCTGCGTGTCGGTGACGATCCGGAGCAGCTCGTCGGTCAGGGTGCCCCCGTTCGTGTCGCACAGGACGAGGCTGCGGGCACCCGCCTCGCGGGCAGCGCGGAGCGTGGACAGCGCGTAGTCCGCGTCGGCCTTGTATCCGTCGAAGTAGTGCTCGGCGTCGTAGACGAGCTCGCGACCGCGGTCGACCACGAAGCGGACCGAGTCCGAGATCATGTCCAGGTTCTCGGCCGGGGTGGCACCCAGGACCTCGGTCACGTGGAGCAGCCAGCTCTTGCCGAAGATCGTGACCACGGGCGTCTCGGCCGCGACCAGCTCCCGGAGGTTCGGATCCTGGTCAGGGCTGTTCGCGCGGTGGCGAGTGGATCCGAACGCGGCGAGCTTCGCGGTGCGCCAGGTCATTCCTCGCGCGGCCTTGAAGAACTCGATGTCCTTGGGGTTGGAACCCGGCCAGCCGCCTTCGATGTAGGGCATCCCGAACTCGTCGAGCATGCGCGCGATCCGCAGCTTGTCGGCTAGCGAGAGTGTGATGTTCTCGCCCTGGGTGCCATCGCGGAGGGTGGTGTCGTAGAGGACCACGGGAGGATGCGCGGGGGTCATGCGGGCACCGGGCTGTCGGCCGTCAGGCGATCCCCGATCGCGGCGGCCATGGCGAGGGTGCCGATCGGCTCCCCGATCCCGGCGCTCGCCAGGTCGGGGGTTCGGAGGCCGTCGTCCAGGGCGCGGCCGACGGCACCCTCAACCGCGGCCGCGGCGGCGGGCTGGCCGAGGGACCAGCGCAGGAGCATCGCCCCCGACAGGATTGCGCCGATCGGGTTCGCTCGATCGCGGCCGGCGATGTCCGGTGCCGAGCCGTGGATTGGCTCGTACAGGCCGAAGGTTCCGTGGGCGGTCCGTCGCTCGCCGAGCGAGGCAGACGGGAGCATCCCGAGCGAGCCGGCAAGGACCGCAGCCTCGTCGGACAGGATGTCGCCGAACAGGTTCTCGGTGACGATCACGTCGAACTGCGCCGGTTGCTTGACCAGCAGCATCGCGCACGAATCGACGAGCTGGTGGGCGACGGCGACGTCTGACCAGGCGTCCCGCTCCTCGTCCACGACCTTCCGCCACAGCCGGGACGTGGCCAGAACGTTCGCCTTGTCCACGCTGGTGAGCCGGCCACGCCGGTTTCGCGCGAGGTCGAATGCGAGACGGACGACCCGTCGGATCTCCGCCTCCGCGTACCACAGGGTGTCGATCGCGATCCGGCCGTCGACAGTCGCTCGCTCCTCGGACGGCCGCCCGAAGTAGATTCCCGATGTCAGCTCGCGCACGATCAGCAGATCCACGCCCTCGAGCAGGTCCGGACGAACCGGTGACGCTGGAACGAGCGCTGGGTGGACGCTGACCGGTCGCAGGTTGGCGAACAGCCCGAGACCGCCGCGGAGCGCGAACAGGGCCTGCTCCGGCCGGACCGCGGCATTCGGGTCATCCCACCGTGGACCGCCGACCGCGCCCAGGAGCACCGCATCGGAATCGCGGCACACCTCGAGGTCCTCCGGCCGGATCGGCACCCCGTGGGCGTCGATCGCGGCACCGCCCACCAGGAGCTCCGTCCAGTCGAATTCGAACCCGAAGGCCGTGCCGGCCCGGTCGAGAACGGTCCGTGCGGCGGCGGTCACCTCCGGGCCGACGCCATCGCCCGGGATGACCGCGACCCGGTAGCGGACCCGCGGGGGTCCTCCGTCGCTCAAGGCAGGTCCTCGGCCGACCTGGGCGCGACGAAGGCCACCGCGACGCCGTTGAGCTCGGCGCCGTGGAGCTTGTTGGCCGCGACGAGGTACGCCTCGATCGAGGCCTCGATGATGTTCGTGGACAGGCCGTGGCCGGAGACGACGAGCGCGCCGGGCCCCTCGTCCGAGGATCGGCGGCAACGCACGAGGACCTGTCCCTGGGCGTCCTCGCCACCCGAGACCGCCTTGATCTCGTACTCGGTCAGGGTCGGATGCCAGCCCAGCGCGGGCTGGAGGAGCCGGTCGACGGCGCCATAGAGCGCATCCACCGGGCCGTTGCCGGTGGCCTCCACCGAGCGGTCCTGGCCGTCGACCGAGAGCGATACGGAGCCGGTCGCCTTGCCCCCGTGCGAGGACGTGACGCTCCATCCAAGGAGCTCGATCGAGCGCGGGACGTCGGCGGCACGCTGCTCGACCAGAGCCAGGAGATCGGCATCGGTGACCTCCTTCTTCGCATCGGCGAGCGCGATCGCCTGGCGATAGAGGCTATCGAGGGCGTCGCCGTCCAGGTCGTGCCCGAGCTCGCGCAGCTTCCCCTGGAGACCCTTGCGACCCGACAGCTTGCCGATCGTCAGCTGGCTCCCAGCGAGGCCGACCGACTGCGGGGTCATGATCTCGTACGTCAGCGGGTTCTTGATCACGCCGTCCTGGTGGATCCCGGATTCGTGGGCGAATGCGTTCTGGCCGACGATCGCCTTGTTGGGCTGGACCGTGAACCCGGTGAGATAGCTGACCAGCCGCGACGCGGCCGTGATCTGCTCGGTCTGGACGCTCGTGGCCAGCTGCGGGAACTGGGTCGGGCGCGTCCGGAGGGCCATCACGACCTCTTCCAGCGACGCGTTGCCGGCTCGCTCGCCGAGCCCGTTGATCGTCACCTCCACCTGGCGCGCCCCGGCCTGGACGGCAGCGAGCGTGTTGGCGGTGGCAAGACCGAGGTCGTTGTGGCAGTGGACGCTGACCGTGGCGTCGCTGCCCACGAGCGCGACGACCCGCTCGACGAGGGTGCCGAACTCGGCCGGGATCGCGTAGCCGACGGTGTCCGGGATGTTGACGGTCGAGGCACCGGCCTGGACCACGGCTTCGTAGACCTGGAGCAGGTAGTCCGGGTCCGTCCTCGACGCATCCTCGGCCGAGAACTCGATCTCCGCGTCCCGGCCCAGCTGCTCTCGGCCGTAGCGGACCCAGCGGACGGCCTCATCGAGGGCTCGCTCCCGATCCAGGCGGAGCTTGTGCTTGAGGTGGATGTCCGAGGTGGCGATGAACACGTGGAGGTGCGGGCGCTCAGCCTCGTGGATCGCCTCGACCGCGCGCTGGGGATCGCCGTCACGACAGCGGGCCAGGGCGGCGATGGCGACGCCGCCGCGCGTCTCGCGGGCGATCCGCCGGACGGCCTCGAAGTCGCCCGGCGAGGCGGCAGGGAAGCCGGCCTCGATGACATCGACGTTGAGCCGCGCGAGCTGCCGGGCGACCTCGAGCTTCTCGGCCGCGGTCAGGCCGGCGCCGGGTGCCTGCTCGCCGTCGCGCAGGGTGGTGTCGAAGATGCGGACCGACCCGGCTGGAACGAACGGCCCCGACGGCCGGGGGGCGGTGCTCATCGCGAGCCTCCTCGGCCGGCCGCGGCCTGCGCCTGACCGGCCTCGACGACGACCGGGTTCAGGAACGGCATCTGGGCACGAAGGGCGGCACCGACCTGCTCGATCTGGTGCTCGCGGTCCTGCGCCCGGAGCCGGGCGAACTCCTTGCCGCCCGCGTCGTACTCGGCGACCCAGCGGTCGGCGAACGAACCGTCGCGGATGTCGGAGAGAACGGCCCGCATCGTCTCGCGAACGTGCTCGTCGATGATCCGGGGGCCGCTGACGTAGTCGCCGTACTCGGCGGTGTCCGAGACGCTGAAACGCATGAAGTTGAGACCACCGCGATAGAGGAGGTCCACGATCAGCTTCAGCTCGTGCATCGTCTCGAAGTACGCGAGCTCGGGCTGATAGCCCGCTTCCACGAGCGTCTCGAACGCCATCTTGACCAGCGACGCCGTGCCACCGCACAGGACCGACTGCTCGCCGAACAGGTCGGTCTCGGTCTCTTCCGCGAACGTCGTCTCGAGGACGCCGGCGCGGGTGCAGCCGAGCGCCCGCGCATAGGCGAGGACGCGCGCACGCGCCGTGCCGGATGGGTCGCGGTGGACGGCGAACAGGGCGGGGACTCCCCCACCCTGCTGGTACACGCTGCGCAGGAGGTGGCCGGGTCCCTTGGGAGCCACCATGCCGACATCCACGATGCCCGGCGGATCGATCCGCCCGAAGTGGATGTTGAAGCCATGCGCGAACATCAGCAGCTGGCCCGCTCGGAGGTTGGGGGCGATGTCAGCGTCGTAGACGGCCCTCTGGACGGTGTCCGGGACCAGGATCATCACGACGTCGGCCTCGCGCACGGCGTCCCCCACGTCCGCCACCCGGAGCCCTGCCTCCTCGGCCAGCGGCCGGCTCTTCGATCCGGGCGCCAGGCCGACCACCACCTGGACCCCCGATTCGTGGAGGTTCAGCGCGTGGGCGTGGCCCTGACTGCCATAGCCGATGATCGCGACCGTCTCCCCGGCGAGCGCAGTCGGATCGGCATCGTTGTCGTAGTACATCCTCGCCGTCATCGCTTGATGGCCTCCTCGATCGACTGGGCGCCGCGCGCCATCACCACCGTCCCGGTGCGAACGAGCTCCTTGATGCCGTAGGGGCGGACGAGACCCACGAACGCATCCACCTCGGTCTCGGTGCCGGTGACCTCGGCCACGATCGAGCTGTCGGTGACGTCGACCACGCGGCCGTTGGACAGCTCGACCAGCTTGAGGATCTCGGCCCGCTTGGCATTCGTGGATCGGATCTTCACCAGCGCGAGCTCGTGCTCGATCGTCGGCTCGGCGGTCACGTCCTGGACCTTGAGCACGTCGATCAGCCGGTAGAGCTGCTTGGCGGCCTGCTCGACCGCGACATCGTCGCCGTTGAGCGTGATCGTCATCCGGCTCACGTCCGGCTGATCGGTATGGCTCACGGCCAGCGACTCGATGTTGAAGCTGCGCGCCCGCATCAGGCTCGAGACCCGGTTCAGGACACCCGGCCGGTCCATCACGATCGCCACCAGCACGTGACGGTGGACGTCGCCGGACCCCGGAAGCGCCCGCGGTGGTGGGGTCACGTGCGCCGGCTGGGATGTCGGCGCGTCCGGTCGCGGCGCCGGTGGCTGCCCGTCCGGGACCTTGCCGTTGGTCCGGGGGTCGGCGGGGAGCCGCTCCTTGCTCTTCGAGGTCGGAGGCTGAGCTCCGCGGGGCCATCCGCCCGAGGACTCGGCGGTCATTCGTCGGCGCCTTCCCAGTGCTCGATCAGGTCCGAGAGGCCCTTGCCGGCGGGCATCATCGGGAACACGTTCTGCTCCTCGGCGATCTCGAACCACACCAGCGCCGGACCGTCCACGCCCTGGGCGAAGCGGATCGCGTCATCCACCTCGTCCGGCGTCGACGCCTTCACGGCCGGGATCCCGAACGCTTCGGCGAGCTTGAGATAGTCGGGACCGAGGAGATGCGCCGAGTGGTAGTTCCCGGCGTAGATGATCTCCTGCCATTGCCGGATCATGCCCAGCTTCTTGTTGTCGAACAGGGCGATCTTCACCGGGATCCGATCCTGGACCAACGTCATGAGCTCCTGGAACGTCATCTGGAAGCCGCCGTCCCCGGCGATCGCCCAGGTCTCCCGTTCGCTGCCCAGGGCGGCACCCATCGCGGCCGGGACGCTGTAGCCCATCGTCCCCAGGCCGCCCGAGCTGACATGGGTGTTCGGGTGCCGGAAGCCGGCGTATCGCGCGAGCCACATCTGGTTCTGGCCAACGTCGGCGATGTAGACACCCTCGTGATCCGAAAGCTCGCCGATCCGGCTGACCACGTAGTCGGCCGACAGCAGGCCGTCCCGCCAGGCGCCGGAACCGTGCCAGCTGGTGCCCTCGGATTCGCGGCGCCAGTCGGCCAGCTCGGCGAAGTACTCGCGACGTGTGGACGGATCGACCGGCTCCACGAGAGGCAGGAGCGCGGCCAGGGCGCGCCTGGCGTCGCCGACGATCGGGACCTCCACGGCCACGTTCTTGCCGATCTCCGCGGGGTCGATGTCGACGTGGACGATCCGGGCATACGGGGCGTAGGTCCGAACGTTGCCGGTGACCCGGTCGTCGAAGCGCATCCCGATCGCGAACAGCAGGTCGGCGCTCTGGATCGCGCGGTTGACGTGCTTCCAGCCGTGCATCCCCATGTAGCCGTAGCTGAGCGGATGCCGTTCGTCGATGGCGCCGATCCCGAGCAGGGTGTGAGCAACGGGCACCTGGAGCTTCTCGGCGAACGCACGGAGCTCCTCGCTGGCGTCGGCATGGAGGACCCCGTGGCCGGCCAGGATCATCGGCCGTCGGGCACGTGCGAGCTCCTGGGCGGCCAGCCTCAGCTGCCGCCCGTTGGGCTCGAGGTTGGGTCGGAACCCGGGCAGGCCGGCCTCGACCTCGTCCTGGCTCGGGTGGACGGCAGACGTCTCCTGCTGGAGAGCGTCCTTGGTGATGTCGATGTGGACGGGGCCCGGCCGGCCGGTGCGCGCAATGTGGAATGCCTCGGCGAACACGCGCGGGAGGTCGTCGGCGTTGCGTACGAGGTAGTTGTGCTTGGTCATCGGCAGCGTGATGCCGTTGATGTCGATCTCCTGGAACGCGTCCTTCCCGATCAGGGCACCCGGGACGTTGCCCGTGATCGCGACCATCGGGATCGAGTCCAGGAGGGCCGTGCCGATCCCGGTGACCAGGTTCGTTGCGCCCGGTCCGGACGTGCCCATGCACACGCCAACCCGCCCGGTGACCCGAGCGTAGCCGTCGGCGGCATGGGCACCGCCCTGTTCGTGGCGAACGAGGATGTGCCGCAGCTCGGGGTAGTCGCCGAGGACGTCATAGAGAGGCAGGATGACCCCGCCCGGGTAGCCGAAGAAGACCTCGACCCCCTGGCGGATCAGGGCCTCGCACACGACATCGGCACCGATCCGGATGCGCTTCCGGGGCGCGACATCGCGGAGCATGTCCCGGCGCGCCTGCTCGACCGCTGCCGCGCGGTCCGACCCCTCGCCGGGCACGTGACTGCGCCGCGGTGGCGCGTGCTCCTTCGTCGTCGTCATGACCTGGCCCTCCCGCATCCGTCGCGGAAAACCACAGAACCCTCGCCTCCCGGCGAGGGTCCCTTCGGTCTTCGGTGGTTCGTGTGCGCTACGTGCGCTCGTCCCTCCGCGTTCCTCGGTTCTCCCGCCGGGAGCCGGTAATGAGCCCAAGAAGGCTCTCAAGGCCGAGGACGACCGAGCGAAGAATTCCCTGGAAGGAGAGATCGACCAGACCGTGATCATGGAGCGGCATCGGAACGCGGCGACCGTCGGTCGTGATGACGACGGCCACGTGGCGGCGATCCTTTCCGTCGAACAGGCCCAAGCCGATTCTCCGTGCGCAGGTTCCCGCGGCACCCGGTGGCGCTGCGGTGTCCGCGCAGTCTAGCAGCCTCGACTGGTTCGTCAACGCACCGCACCACCCGCAACCGTCCAGCCAACCGGACGGCCTGGACCACGCCGAACGGGCGGCCGGGGAGCCTGTGCTAGCCTGACGGGCCGTTCAACCAGCCCACCACGGATCGCCATGACGCCGCGCACCCTGTTCGAAAAGATCTGGACCGACCACGTCGTCGCCGAGGAACCCGGTGCGCCGGCCGTCCTCGCGGTCGACCTCCATCTCGTCCACGAGGTCACCTCGCCCCAGGCGTTCACGGGACTCCGCGAGCGTGGCCTCAAGGTGCGCCACCCGGAGCGCACCGTGGCGACGGCGGATCACAGCGTTCCCACCCACGCCCGGGGACTCCCGATCCTGGATCCGATGGCCGCGGCGCAGGTCGAGCAGCTCCATCGGAACTGTGCCGAGTTCGGGATTCCGCTCCACGGGCTGGGCGACCCCGACCAGGGCATCGTCCACGTCATCGGACCGCAGTTGGGCCTGACCCAGCCCGGGATGACCGTCGTCTGCGGGGACAGTCACACCAGCACCCATGGCGCATTCGGGGCGCTCGCGTTCGGGATCGGGACGTCCGAGGTGGAGATGGTGCTGGCAACGCAGTGCCTGCTCCAGCGCAAGCCGAACACGTACGAGGTGCGCGTCGACGGCCGGTTGCGGGCCGGCGTGAGCAGCAAGGACATCATCCTCTCGCTGATCGCCCGGATCGGCGTCGGCGGCGGCACCGGGCACGTGTTCGAATACACGGGCGAGGCGATCCGCGCGCTGACGATGGAACAGCGGATGACGATCTGCAACATGAGCATCGAGGGCGGCGCCCGGGCCGGCCTGATCGCCCCAGACGACACGACGTTCGACTACCTCCAGGGCCGGCGGCACGCTCCCCACGGTGAGCGATGGGATGCCGCGGTCGAGGCCTGGCGACGGCTGCCGACCGATGACGGCGCGAGCTACGACCGGACGATCGCGATCGATGCCGATGCGCTCGAGCCGATGGTCACCTACGGCACGAACCCGGGGATGGGGATCCCCATCAGCGGACGGGTGCCGACTCCGGACGAAACGGGCGATCCCTCCCAGCGCCGCGCCCTCGAGCGCGCGCTCCAGTACATGGATCTCCAACCGGGCGAGCCGATCCTGGGTCGGAAGGTCGACGTCGTGTTCGTCGGCAGTTGCACCAACGGCCGGATCTCGGACCTGCGGATCGCCGCGGCCGCGCTCCGCGACCGGAAGGTCGCCGACGGCGTGCGGATGATGGTCGTCCCGGGATCCGACGAGGTGAAGCGCGAGGCCGAGCGGGAGGGCCTGGCCGAGGTGTTCCGGGCCGCCGGCGCTGAGTGGCGCGAAGCCGGCTGCTCGATGTGCATCGCGATGAACGGAGATCAGCTGTCGCCGGGTCAGTACGCGATCAGCACCTCGAACCGGAACTTCGAGGGTCGCCAGGGAGTCGGGGGCCGAACGTTCCTGGCCTCGCCGCTCACGGCGGTGGCCTCGGCCGTGGCCGGGCACGTCAGTGACCCGCGGACACTGCCGGGAATCGAGGCGCTCCCCGCGGTCGGGGGCCGCTGATCGTGGCCGCGCCCTTCCAGACGTTCACGTCCGCCGTGATCCCGATCCTGGCCGAGAACGTGGATACCGATCAGATCGTCCCTGCCCGCTATCTCAAGGTCACCGACCGCGCCGGCCTCGCCGAGGCCCTGTTCCACGACTGGCGATTCGACGCCGACGGGCACCCTCGTGAGCCGCGATTCGTGCTCGACGACCCGGCGATGGCCGGCCGGCGGATCCTGCTCGCCGGGGACAACTTCGGGACCGGGTCGTCCCGCGAGCATGCCCCGTGGGCCCTGGTGGCCTGGGGGGTCGGAGCGATCCTGTCGACGTCGTTCGCGGACATCTTCCGCAACAACGCGCTCAAGAACGGGCTCCTCCCGATCGTCGTGGATGCCGACACGCATCGTGGGCTGGTCGCGCTGGTCGCCGACAACCCGGACACGCAACTGACCGTCGACCTCGAGGCCCAGCGCGTCCACCTTCCGGGCGACCAGGACGTGCCCTTCGACGTCGACCCGTTCGCCAAGGTCATGCTCCTCGCGGGAACCGACGAGCTCGGCTACCTGCTGTCGAGGCTGCCGGCCATCGAGGCATGGGAGGATCGACACCCGGGTCGCGTGGACACCCGAACGTCCGCCGCCTGATCCGGACGGCGTCGGAACCGGCGAGCCGGGACGGGCGTCTCCCGGCCATGATCATCGCCCAACGCTCCTTCGGGCTCTCCGTCCTCCTCCTGTCCACGGTCGTCGTCAGCGCCTGCTCCGGCGCCGCCGCGCCGGGTGGTTCCTCGCCACCGCCGTCGTCCGGCCCACCGGCCAGCTCGCCGTCATCGCCTCCGCCCAGCGCGGACCCGTCCCTGCCGGCCGATACCCCGATCGTCGGCGAGCCACCGCCCGGCGGCGGTCAACCCGGCGGCGCCGGCCAGCCATCGTTCGTCATCCCACGTCCGGGCGCCAAGGATCCACATCCGGTCGCGATCACCCAGCTGAGTGCGCAGGTGACCGGACGTCAGGTTGTCCTCAACGCCCGCTGGATGAGTGGCGTCGAACCGTGCTACGTGCTCGACTCCGTGCGAGTCGAACGCGAAGGCAACACGTTCACGATCACGGTCATCGAGGGCAGCGGCGACAGCGACGCGATGTGCATCGAGATCGCCGTGGAGAAGGTGACCGCGATCAACCTGGGTGAGCTGGCATCCGGCACGTACATCGTCCAGCCGGGCGTCGGCGACGCCGCATCGATCACGGTGGTCGTCCCCTGAGGACAACGACGCAGCCCTGACCAGGGGTCTCGCAGCCAGGCTCGCGCCCCCCGGTCCTCCCACCGGGGCACCGGGCCCGGCGGGTCGAATGACCCGCCGGGCCAACATCCGTCTCGCCTGTGCGACCATCCAACGGTGAACCCCTTCGACCTGTTCGCGGTCCTCCTGCTCGTGGGGGCTGTCCTCCTGGGCTACCGTTCGGGCGCCCTGCCCCAGGTCGGCGGCCTCCTCGGGGCCGCAGCCGGTGGCGTGATCGTGATCCTCCTGCTGCCGGTGCTCGAAGGGCCACTGGACGACCTCCAGCCGGGCACCCGGGCGCTCGTGGTCTTGGGCGGCCTGATCTTGGCGGTCGGGGGTGGCGAGGCCCTCGGGTCGGCCGCCGGCCGGACGGCCGGACGACGACTCGGTGAGGGCATGCTCGGGACCCTGGATCGCGTGGCCGGGTCGTTCGTGGGGGCGGCCCAGGCCATCCTCATCGTCTGGCTCGCAGGGGGCCTGCTGGCCACCGGGCCGGTGCCCCGACTCGCAGCCGCCGCGCAGACCTCGACCGCCGTCCGGGCCCTCGATGGCCTCCTGCCGCCGCCCACGGCGATCGCGGCGAACCTCGGCCGCCTCCTCGACGACTCGGGTCTGCCGAGCGTCTTCATCGGCCTCGAGCCGGTCCCGGCTCCACCAGTCGACCGACCCGACGATCCGACCGCGCGGAGGATCGCCGATCGCGCCGAGGTCAGCACGGTCAAGGTGACGGCGGCCGCCTGCCTCAACGTGTCCAGCGGCAGCGGGTTCGTGGTCGCCGACGACTACGTGGTGACGAACGCCCACGTCGTCGCTGGCGCGAGTGAGATCCGCGTCGCGGGCCGCGAAGGCCTCCGGGACGCGGTGCCGGTTCTGTTCGATCCGGCCCTCGACGTCGCGGTCCTCCACGTGCGACGGCTGGACGCGCCGATCCTGCGCTTCGCCCGCGCCGAGCCCGAGCGGGGCGAGCGCGGGGCAGCCCTGGGCTTCCCCGGCGGCGGATCCCTTGCCGTGATCCCGGCGGCCGTCGCCGACGGCTACGACGCCCAGGGTCGCGACATCTATGGAGCCAATCGCGTCACGCGCCGGATCCTCGAGCTCCGCGCCGCGATCGAGCGCGGCGACAGCGGCGGGCCGCTCGTGCTGGCCGACGGTACGATCGGGGGCGTGGTGTTCGCGGAGGCCCGATCCGACGAGGATGTCGGGTATGCGCTCTCGGGCCCGCCGGTCGCGGCCGCGATTGCGCCTTCGATCGGCAGGACCTCGGCCGTGGACACCGGGGTGTGCATCGATTGAACGCGACCGGCCCTGCGCCCATCGCCGCGCTCGCGGACGAGTACTGGGAGCACACGCTCGCCACGAACCCGCTGTTTGCGACGGCGCTCGGCGATCGGCGATACGACCACGTGCTCGATGACCGCTCGCCGGAGGCGATCGCACGGATCCGGGCGAGCCTGGAGCGGCTCCGAGTCGAGACCGACCGGATTTCGGCGCAGTCCCTCGACCCTGGCGATCGGGTGACGCGCTCCGCGCTGGTGGAGTCCATCGCCGCGGACCTTGCCCTCATCGACGCCGGACTGGAGCAGTGGGACGTCGATCCCCTCGAGGGTCCGCAGGTCGCGTTCAACAACCTCCCGGCGTTCCAGACCACGCGCACACCCGAGGAAGCGGCCGCCCTCGTCGCCCGCTATCGCGCGATCGGCGGCTGGATCGACACGGCGATCGCCAACCTGCGCCGCTCTCGCGCGGACGGACGGATCGCTATACGCGAGCCGGTCGAGCGCGTGCTCGACGAGCTCGACGACCTGCTCGCGACCGACCCCGACTCGTGGTCCATGGCGAGCCCCGGGCGGGCCGAGCACGAGGACTGGGCGCCGGGCACGCTGCCTCGATTCCGGGACGATCTGTCGTCGACGATCCGGGACGTCGTCCGGCCCGCGTTCTCGCGCTACCGCGAGATGCTCCGGGACGAGGTCCGGCCGGTTGCGCGGGCATCGGACCGGCCCGGCCTGATGCATGTCCCGGGCGGCGGCGACGCCTATCGT